>CANJJS010000045.1 GCA_947474705.1 Acetobacteraceae bacterium
CTTCCCGCACCGCCGCCAGCGCGACCTTCGCCTTGAACTCAGGTCCGTGTTTCTTTCGTGTATTGGTCATGTCTTACCTTCGGCCTGCCGGCCGCTCCAAGGGAAGACTCTCTCTTAGCTACCTGTCCAGGTTCCGGGGTCCACCTCAGCCTGCCGACGTCTCACATTCAAGGTCTGAACGGGTGGACAGATGCGCGAGCCGAGCCGCCTGTAGGATTTTGAGACAGATCCGCCGGTCTGTAACCAACTGATTTCATCGATATTTCCTGCTAACGTGCAGTTTTGAACGGATCGTGTGGCGACCCCATTATGGTAAGTTGGGTAGCAGGGGTGTCTTGACCTCCTGCCAAACGCCGCGCGCGTAAGATGTGGTGTCATTGCCCTGGTCGATCATCTTCAACATTTCCACGATGTGAACGGCATCCAGAAAGTGAATTGTTGATTTTTCCTTGGTCATAGCCCCGCGCATAACCACGCCGCAAAGCGCGTTCTCTGTAAGGTCATATACAGGAGCGCCGCTTAAGCCTGTGACCCTGCCAAAAGTTGGCTGAGCGAATTCCGCGACAGCAGTTCGCAGCAGCGGATCGAATGAAGCTGTCCCCGCATCCTGATATTCGAGTCGTGCAAATCCTGCGTTAATATCAGATTCTGTTGTCGTGCTCAGATCTTTGAGACAGCCGGAAACTAGTAGTTTGTGCCCATTATGGCTCGTGCAAATGGTATTTTCGTCGATGATGTAGGCAGGATCCGAAAAGAAACTCGGTGTGATCTGGGGTTTAAAGTCGATAATGCAAACGTCCAGAATGTCCGAGTCTGATGCTGCACCTTGTGGGGACGTCGGAAAGTATTGTCCTAGGATCCACGCGGGCTTGTCATCCATTTTAGGATACTTCTTCCCCGTGATGATGAGCTGGCGAAGTTCGAAACCTTTTATCACATGCCCACATGTCACCCCGTAGACTTTATTTCGATAGTTGACGACGAATAGAGTTCCGCCGTCAGTTGCGGATGGGCATTCTTCAATCTCGGTCTGGAACATCACGAACCGAACCGCCAACCTAAAGTCCTGCCGGATCGTCAGGCCAGAGGATAGAGTTTGGGCACGCACTGACTGAAAGGCCGTGTCGAAGAATGGCTTGGCATCGTTCATACTGCCACCCGCGAAATCGTCTCTGGACTGACATTGTAGCTCCGCGCGATCTCCCGCACCGGCTCGCCGGCCGATTTGCGGGCGGCGGCTTCCTTCTTCTGGTGCGGCGTGAGTTTGAATTTCGGACCGGGCTTCACGCCGCGCGCCACGGCACGGGCGCGGCCTTCGGTCGTGCGGGCGCGGATCAGGTCGCGCTCAAACTCCGCGAGGCCACCCAACACCGTCACCATCAGTCGTCCGTGCGATGTCGTTGTGTCTGCCCATACGTCCGCAAGGGATCGGAAGCCCGCCTTGCGCTCAGCAACCGTGGCGAGCGTGTTCAACAGATCGCGGGTGGATCGCGCCAACCGGTCGAACCGCGTCACCATCAGCACGTCACCCTCATCAAGCGCGGCGAGTGCCTTGCGTAGCTGGGCGCGGTCGGTCTTCGCCCCACTCGCTGTCTCGCGAAACACCTGCACCGCACCGGCGGCGGTCAGTTCCGCCACCTGTGCCGCGACGGTCTGACCGTCCGTGGAGACTCGTGCATAGCCATAGACCATAAGACTATTATGAAACGGATTCGTGAAACAGGAAAGCCCAATCTTATCAACGGGCAAAACCTGTTTCATGATCCTTGAATCATGAAACAGCAGGGGACAAAAGAGCAATCGATCCACCCCGGCGGTCGGCCCGCCGGTCCCGCCGTCCGGCAACGGGCGGAGCGGATGGGCGTTCTCGGTCAGATAGTTAACATTGTCAGTATAGCTTGATTCCGGAATAAATGGCTGCCCCTGATGCATCGACCGTCTATCTCGATACCAGCGTTCTGGTCGGGTTGTTCGTCGTCCATGACGGTTTCGCGGCTCGGGCACAGGCCCTGGTCGAAACCCGGGATTTCCCCCCGGTCGTCAGCGACTTCGTCAGCACCTGGTTCGCGTCCGTGGTTGCCCGGCTGACCCGGACGAACAGCCCGCACCTCGCCATAACGCGGCCGTCCATCACCGCTCTTGCCGCCCCGCCCAATCCAAATCATTGGACAATCCATCCGCCCGCCAGCCATACTCAAGGCCATGACCACCTACACCATCGCCGAGGCGGAAACCCAGCTTGCCAGTCCGATCGACCGCGCCCTGAACGGGGAAGCTGTCGTGATCGCCCAGGCCGGACGCCAACCGGTCGAGATCAAACCCCTGCGTCCGGCCGCCCTCCCCTCGCTGGCCCGTAAGCGGGCCAGGCTCCAGGCCGGCGCCGATCCGGTCGCGCTGGCCGCGCGGTTGCGCGACGACGACTGGCATTGACCGCCTGGCTCGATACCAGCGTTCTGGTCGGCTTATTCGTCGCCCATGACGGTTTCGCGGCGCGGGCGCGGGCCCTGGCCGAATCCCCGGGTTTCGCGCTGGTCGTCAGCGACTTCCTCAGCACGGAGTTCGCGTCCGTGATCGCCCGGCTAACCCGGATGAACAGCCTGCACCTTGCCGGCGCCCGCGAGATATTCGCCGAATTCGACGCCTGGGCCGCGGCCTGCGCCGACCCCGCCGGGGTAGCCGCTATCGACATCCAGACCGCCAAGGGGTTCATCCGCCGGCTGGACCTGAACGTCCGCGCCCCGGACGCCATAAACCTTGCGATCGCAAGCCGGCTCGGCGCACCGATCCCACATTCGATCGAGGCATGGCCGCCCGCGCGACGACATTGGGGATAGCACGTCTGCCGTTGTGAACCGGAAGAATGCGGCGCCCCGGGCAGCACCTCGATACAAGAACGGTAACCGCCCGAGGCCGGCTCCCTCGGACCCGGAAGCCACCCGCGGCCCAAGCGCGAGCGCCCGCGACGCATCGGTCCTTATGTCCCAATCCAATCCTGCGCCGCATACGCTTGCATTAGGAATACAGTCAAAAAGTTCTTGCTTTGTTCGCGTCAACCCTGCTACCACCCAACCCATGACCCGAACGGCCCCAACCACCCCGGCCCAAACAAACCCACGCCCCATCCCGGGGCGCATCGGGGCTGTTCTCAGCGTCCTCGCCGCCCTCATCGCCCATGCCCGCCACTTCGCCGCGACCGCCGCAACCCGCGTCTCCGCCCCGGAATTCGCCACCGCCGCCGCCGTCTTCGGCACCTACGACCTCCCACCCATCCTGCACCGCGTGCAGCGCGGCATGCTCCGCGCGCTCGCCCTCCGGGACTACCTCCTCGCCCGCGCCGCCCGGGGGCACGATCTGCGTTTCGCGTGGCCGCCCCGCGTCGAACTCCTGCCGCACCACCGCCCTCCGCCCAGGCCGGCACCAGCCCCGCGCGCCAGGCCCCTCCCACCGCGCCGCCCTGACCCAGCCCTGTTGGACCCCGGCGACCCGGCCGCGTCTCGCCTGCCCACGCCGGAGGAACTCGCCGCGGAGGTCCGCCGCCGCCCCGTCGGCCGAACCATCGCCTATATCTGCCTCGACCTGGGCATTGCCCCCGGTCTCTGTGCGGGCGAATTCTGGACGCAGGTGGAAAAAACCCTGCGGCGCTATGGCGGCAGCCTCGACCGCCTGTATCGAATAAGGGCGCGCCGGGAAGAATCCTTCTTGCGCGAACGCGACAGACGCCCGGACACCTGGCACATCGACTGGCGGGACCTGCGCCCATCGACGGTGCGCCGGGCGCTCGGCCGCCTGCTCGGCGAAATACCGCCGGACGGTCTCGGTCCGCCCGTCCCGATCCCAGGCTGATGCCTCTCGCACCATCCCCATCACCGGTCGCGGGCACCTCGCTCGCGGGCCGGCGCTCGCCCATGGCATTTCAGCCATCCGGCATGGTCTTGTTGACAGGACCCCGGCATACCTCGCATTCACCGATTTTTCTCAGGGACTGAATGGATGCCCGGTTTCTCCCAACGTCTCGGCCGTGTCGAAGTTGCCGCCTCGGTCGCCATGACCATCAAGGCCCGCGAGCTGCGCGCCGCGGGCAAGAACGTGATCACGCTGACGACCGGCGAGCCGAACTTCGACTCGCCGCCGCACGCGATCGAGGCCGCGCACCAGGCGGCGCTGGCGGGCGATACCAAATACCCGCCCCAGGACGGCACGATGGCCTTCAAGAAGGCCATCCAGGCAAAATTCAAACGCGATAACGGCATCGACTACGCGCTGGACGAGATCTGCGTCGGCAATGGCGGCAAGCAGTGTCTGTTCAACGCCATCATGGCCACGGTCGATCCGGGCGATGAGGTCGTCATCCCCGTCCCCTCCTGGATCGCCTACGCCCAGATGGCCCAACTGTGCGAAGCCACGCCGGTCCTGGTGAACTGCCCCCAGAACAACGGCTTCCGTCCCCGCGCCGAGGACATCGACGCCGCCATAACGCCGAAAACCAAATGGCTGATCCTGAACAGCCCGAACAACCCGACCGGCGCGGTCTGCACGCGGGAGGACATGGAGGCGATCGCCGCCGTCATGCGCAAACATCCGCATGTCTGGATTCTCTGCGACGACATGTACGAACACCTCATCTTTTCGGGTGTGGAACATGCGACGATCGCCCAGGTGGCGCCGGATTTGAAGGATCGGACGCTGACGTGCTCGGGGGTGTCGAAGACCTATGCCATGACGGGCTGGCGGATCGGCTTCGCGGGCGGGCCGAAGAACCTGATCAAGGCGATGGTCAACATGCAGGGCCAGGCGACGGCGGGGATTTCCACCGTTGGGATGGCCGCCTCGGTCGCCGCGCTGAACGGGCCGCAGGATGGGGCGCGGGCGCAGTCCGTCGCCTATCAGCGGCGGCGCGATATCGCGGTGAAGATGCTGAACGACGCCAAGGGGATCAGTTGCCACTCGCCAGAGGGCGCGTTCTACGTCTTCCCGAACGTCGCCGGCTGCCTGGGCAAAACCACCGCGGGCGGGCGCAAGCTGAACAATGACGAGGACGTGTGCCTCGCGCTGCTGGAAGAACAATATGTCGCGACCGTCCACGGCGCGGCCTACCACATGAGCCCCTTCCTGCGGATCAGCACCGCGACCGCCGACGACGATCTGATCGAGGGTTTGCGGCGCATTCAAACCTTCTGCGAGGGTCTGCACTGAGCGGGATTTCGATCCGGCCCGGCCGCGACACCGACGCGGCCGGGTTCATCGCGCTGATCTGGGCGTGCTGGTCCCAGTACCCGGGCGTCCGGCTGGATGTAGACCTGGAATTGCCGCAGTTGCGGGCACTGGCGTCATTCTACGACGGGCTCAAGGGCACTGTCTGGGTCGCGGAACGGAACGGCGCGGTCGTGGGCATGATCGCGGCTATTCCTCTGCCAGAAGACACCTGGGAGATTTGCCAGGTGTATGTGCATCCGTCCCTGCACGGGTCGGGCCTGGGTCACGAATTGCTCGATATCGCGGAACACCACGCCAGGTCCGCGGCACGGTTTTCGCTGTGGACCGATACGCGGTTCGAACGGGCGCATCGCTTCTATGAGAAACGATCGTATATCCGATCCGGCCCGATCCGGGCGCTGAACGATATTTCCAATTCGCTGGAGTTCCATTACGAAAAGCCGCGCGACGGAATCGCGGTGCTGGACATCGCCGCCGCGGAAAGCGCGATCCCACGTTTGTCTTACCTTTTGATCGAATGCGTGGCCGAAGGCGCGGGCGTTTCGTTCCTGCCGCCGCTGGCGCCGGAACGCGCGCGAGATTTCTGGAAAGCCACCGCGCGCGACGTGGCGGCGCGCCGGAAAATCCTGCTGGCCGGCTGGGTCGACGGCGTGCTGGCGGGCACGGTGACTCTGTCCATCGCCACGCCGGAAAACCAGCCGCACCGGGCCGAGGTCGCGAAACTCCTGGTCGATCCCGCCTTTCGCCGCCACGGCCTCGCGCGCCGGTTGATGGCGCGGTTGGAACAGGAGGCGTTGAATGCCGGCCGGCCGCTACTGATGCTGGACACGCGGGCCGGCGACCGGGCAGAGGCGCTCTACCGGTCGATGGGCTGGCACGAACTCGGCCTGGTCCCGGGACACGCGGCCGCGAAGGACGGCACCTTCGAGGACACGTTTTTCTTCTGGAAACGCGTGGACCAGACCTGATTGCCGCGCGCCGCGTCAACCTCGGCTCACGCCGCGCGCGCTGTCGATTTTTGGCGGGAGGCCGCGACACGCGCCCGCACCGCCTCGACCGCTGGCCCGCGTACCGTCAATGGTGCCCGCCCCAAAGCCTCCCACGCCCGCGCCACCGCGTTCGGCGACGGGACGAATTCGGGATACAGGCGAGTGACACCACTGTTCGCGAACGACTCCCAGCACCCCGTTTCCAAACAACTCTCCACCGTCAGCCCCTGGGCCCACAACGCCTCATGTACCGCCGCGCCCGTCTCGTCCGCCAGTTCGATGTGGTAATAAGTCACCGACACCGCCCGTTCCCGAACGATCGACACCCCGTCGATCAAATAACGAACGGGAATGAGAACATCGTCCACGAAGACAGCTTGATCCGGACTCAGAAAAAGGTCCGTATGCGGCGCCCCCGGCCCAAACGCCCCCGCCCGCACCCGCACCGGCCGCATGTCCTTCGGCTTCGGATGCGCCTCCAGCCGGACAGTGCGGTGCCCGATCCAGCGTATCAGGCGGTTGGGCCCATCGACGACAGGCACCTCGTCCCCCACCGCCAATGCCTCGACCGCCACCTCCCCCTGGGCCGTGAGGATTTTCGTGCCTTGCACGAAACATTGCACCGTGATCGCCGTCCCCGCCTGCAACGTCGCCTGGCCGTTGATATAGGTGGTGAAACCGGAAACCGTCGCGCCCTTGGTCCAGTTGACCAGATCGAACGTCAGCACATCGCCCGCGTTGCCGCTGACCTTCAACGTGTTCGACAACGGCGAGAGATTGAGAAGCTCCAGCTTCGTCAACGTCAAGGAATTGTTACCCGTGCCGGTCAGGTCGATCGCCTCGATATTCAGAAGCCTCAGATCCCCGATCGCGGTCAGGTTCAGCGACATCCCCGCCCCGTCCAGCGCCAGCGTGTCCGTGCCGGTCCCGCCATCCACCCGGACAAATGTCAGATCGGACACCGACAGCGTATCGTTGCCCGCCCCGCCGCTCAGCGCGTCGGCGCCGCCCTTGCCGGCCAGCGTATCGTCGCCCAGCCCACCCACCATGTCGTCGGCGGCGCCGGTGCCGCTGAAATTATCGCCCCCCGTGGTGCCCGCATGGGTAACGGTCGAAGTAAAATCCTTCCCGAACACCACATAAACCCTACCGCCCGCCACCACGGCCGCCGGAGACGCGCTGCGTACGCCCAACAACAGATCGGCGAACCCGTCGCGGTTCACGTCGCCCGCCGAGGACACCGCCGCCCCCAACTGATCGCTCGCGCACTGGCCATTGACGACGAACCCGCCCGTGCCGGCGGCGATCGCGCTGAGCTGAATGACCGTGCCGAAACCGGACGTTTTCCCGAAAACCACATAAGCCCTGCCGCCGTTTGCCCCCGCCGGCGGATCGGCGAGGTTCGCGCCGACAATCAGATCGTCGATGCCGTCGCCATTCACATCGCCCGCCGAGGCCGCGGATTTGCCGGACCCGTCGGTTCCCGACTCCCCGTCGACGACGAAACCGCCCGTGCCCGCGGCGATCGTGGTGAGCGCGAGCGTGGCGGCGAAAGCGGAGGTCTTCCCGAAGACCACATAGCTTCTGCCGGCGTCGGTTCCGCCGGCCGGATCGGCGCCGACGGCACTCACGATCAGGTCGGCGATTCCGTCGCCGTTCACGTCGCCCGCGGACGCAACGGAAAGACCGAACAAATCGCTCGCCGTCTGGCCGGTCATCAGGAAGCCGCCCGTATGCTTGTCGCGGACGCGACAAATTATTTCGTTCGGTTACAATGGAACCGATTTTTCGACGAGTCTCTATTTTTCCGCATACGGGAACGACCCGCCATCCATCGGAATCAGGCCGCGCGGGCGACCCCTAAGCGCGATCGGCCTTCATACGCCCAGAAACCACCGCGCCGCCTCCGCGCCGTCTTCCCCCGGACGTCCGGCCCGGGATATCGTCGCGCGCCGGACGGACACGCCACGGCCAGAAACAGGAGGACCGGTCCCATGATCACCCCCGCCTATATCCGCGTCATGGCGCGCTACAATTCCGAAATGAACCGCCGGATCTACGCCGCCGCGGCGCAACTGACGGACGAACAGCGCCGCGAGGACATCCGCCTGTTCTGGGGCTGCCTCCACGGCACGCTCTGCCATTTGCTCTGGGGCGACCGGCAATGGATGTCCCGCCTCGACAACTGGCCGCCCAACACGGTGCCGAATCCCCAAAGCCCCACGCTGATCCACGATTTCGCCGAACTCCGCGCCGCCCGGATCGAGGCCGACGCGAAGCTCGAGGACTTCGCCAACCGCATCGACGACGCCTGGCTGAACGAGGACCTGACCTGGTACAGCGGCGCCGCGAAGAAAACCCTCAGCCGCGAAAAGCGCGGCCTGATGGTCCACTTCTTCAACCACCAGACGCATCACCGCGGCCAGGCCCATGCCGCGCTGACCATGCGCGGCGTCGATCCCGGCGACACCGATCTGTTCCTGGTCATTCCGGATTTGTGACCCGGCGAGACTCGTTGCGTCCGAAACCGGACGACGGCTGGCGAACCGGCGCGCGCCTCGATAAGACGGCTCCGCCGCCGCGGCTGTCGCGGCGGCACGCCATGGGAGATCGAATGGACCGCCTGTTGGAAGGGTATCGCCGCTTCCGCCGCGATCGCTGGCCGGAACGCCGCCGCTTGTTCGAAACCCTCGCCGATATGGGCCAGGCGCCGCGGGCGCTGGTGATCTCCTGCGCCGATAGCCGGGTGGACCCGGGCATGATTTTCGACGCCGCGCCGGGCGAGTTGTTGGTGGTCCGCAACGTCGCCAACCTGGTGCCGCCCTATGCCCCCGACGGCGCCTATCACGGCACCAGCGCGGCGCTGGAATTCGCCGTCCGCGTCCTGAAAGTGCCGGATATTCTGGTCATGGGACACGCGTTATGCGGCGGCGTCAGGGCGATGCTGGAGGGCGCTCCAGAGGCCTCCGACTTCATCGCGCCCTGGATCGGGCTGGCCGCGCGGGCGCGGGACCGGGCGCTGGCGTGCGCCGATCCGTCGGACCGGCAATTATGTTGCGAGCAGGAGACGATCGCGCTGTCGCTCGACAATTTGCGGAGCTTTCCCTGGATCGCCGAGAGCGTCGCGGCGGGGGTGCTGCGTGTCACCGGGATGCACTTCGACATCCGGACAGGCGAATTGAGCCAGTTTGGCCCGGACGGCCGGTTCGCGCCCCCCTGAACCGTCCCCCCTTAAGCCAGGGCCGCGCGCGATGTCAGTCGCGCGATGTCAGTCGCGCGATGTCAGTCGCGCGAGCCCAGGAGGACGGGGGAAAGGTCGGCGGCGGGCGCGGGCGGGCGGATCCAGTCGCCCTGACCGTAAGTGCAGCCAAGGACTCGCGCGGTTTCAAGCGTCGCCTCCGCCTCGATCCCTTTGGCCACCACTTCCAGCCCCATGGCGTGGCTAAGTTGCACGACCGCGCGGAAGAAACGGTTGCTTTCGGAGCCCCGGGCCAGCGGGCGGACCAGGGACCCGTCGATTTTCACTTTGTCCAGTGGCAGCGCGCGCAACAGACACAGGTCGGTATGGCCCGTGCCGAAATCGTCCAGCGCCAGGGACACGCCCAACACGCGCAACCCCTCCATCGTGGTCTGGGCCGCCCGTGAGTCGAGATCGACGCCCTCCTCCCGGATTTCCATTTCCAGCCGCGTGCCATCGAACCCGGTCTCGGCCAGGATCGCGGCGAGGTCCGATGGCAATGCCGTGTCCTGGATATCGTGTTCGGAAAGATTAACCGACAGTCCGGCCTCGGCGGGCCAGGCGCCGGCGGTCGCGCAGGCCTGGCGGAGCACCACGCGGAGCAAGGCCCCGGCGGCGCCGATTTCTTCCGCCAAGGGAACAAAGGCGGCGGGTTCCAGCAATCCATGTTCGGGGTGCGCCCACCGCGCCAGCACTTCGAAGCCCCACACCGCGCCACCGGTCAGGCGCACGATCGGTTGATACCAGGGCACGATCTGACCGGCCGCGATGGCCATGGGCAGCGCGTCGCGCAGTGCCCGCTTCCGGGCTTCCGCCGCGCCCATCTCGGGCTCGTAAAACCGGTACGAACCCGGCCCGGCCGCGCGTGCCCGATCCAGCGCGAGGGTGGCGGCTTCCAACAGGTCCCCCGTATGGGCGCCATCGCGCGGGCTCGCGGCGATGCCGATCGAGATGGCGGCCTCCAGGGTCTGGCCGTCGAGATGGCGGGGCTCGCCGAGCAGGCGTAACAGGTCGCGAACGCGGGCGGCGATGCCCTGGTCGCCCTCCATGGGCCGCATCGCGATGGCGAAACCCGCGGTCCCGAACCCGGCGATCGCGGGATCGCGGAAACATGCGGCGCCCAGGCGTTGGGCCATGTCGCGCGCGAGGGTCGCGCCGGTGCCGTCGTCGCTCCAGGCCTGACCGATGCGCAGGACATGGAGGCCGAGGTCCTCGGCCAAAAGGCGTTCGACCGTGGCGCGAAAGGCGGCTTCGCTGGGCAATCCGGTGACCGGATCCGCCATGGGCAGCCGGTCGAGCCGGCCCATGGCGTCGCGCAGGCGTTCCTCGGCCTGGCGGCGTCCGGTGACATCGCGCAGGATCGCGACCGCGCCGCCGTCTTCGGGAATATGCCGGTAACGGGCCTCGATCCAGACCATGCGTCCGCCGCGATGGAGCCCGCGCCAGGTCGCGTCGCGCACGGGCTCGGCGGCGCCCAGCGCGGCGAGGGTGCGGCGGAGTTTGTCGCGATCTTCGGGATGGACGAGGTCCAAGGCGGGGCGGGACAGAATTTCATCGACGCCATAACCGAAGACATCCAGGCAGGCGGGCGACACGAAGACCCGCGTCCAGTTGCAATCGAGGCGCATGAGGACGTCGGAAACATTTTCGGCGACGAGGCGATGGAAGGCGAGATCCGCGCTGGCGGCGGACGCCGGCGGGGGCTCCGGCGCGGCGATAACGCCGGACCTGGGCGCCGCGGGCGGTTGTGCCTCGCCCCGGTCTCCCTCCGGCGGCGCGGCGGTGGCACCGGACGCATCGGCCCGGCCACCCCGCGCGAGGTACCAGGCAAGCGCGCCACCGGTCAGGGCGGAGGCCGGCATGCCCAGAAGCGCGGCGAGCGACACGTCCGTCATCCCGGACGTCCCATTGGCTGTCCAATTCTGCGGGCGGCGGCGAGGAAAGGCACGCGCATGGCGGATGTCCTGGGCGGTTTCGCCCCCCGGTATACGCCCCAGAAGTAAACCAATCGCTAAGAGCCCGACTCGAATCGGGCCATGACGAGGAGAGTGCGTGCCAGACCGCGGATTTTCATTCCGCGGATGTACGGCCACCGTAGGATCGAGCCGGGGGATGACGAACCGGTGGAGAGTCAATCTTTCAGCCGGTTGATACTATACCCGGTCCGATGAAGGCGAAGCGGCGGTCACGCGCGCGCGTGACCGCGGAAAAATCCAAGAAACGGACCGGGCGGGACGAAGCCTTCCAGCCGCCCGCGCTCCGACCCATCGGGCCCAAACACCTGAAGCGTCGGCGTTCCCACGATCTTCATTCGTTTCGACTGCGCTTTTTCCGGCAGGCGCACGCCATCCGTGAACATCACCTCTCGCGCGCCCGCGATATCCAATTGCACCACCGAAACATGCGCCCGCATGAACGCCGCGACCTCGGGATCGGCGAAGGTTTCCCGGTGCATGCGTGTGCAAAAAGAACAACCGGGCAGTTCCCACAGAACCGCCAGACACCGGCCCGACGCGACGGCCTCCGCCAAATCTTCCGGCAATTCCAGAAAGCTATCCAGAAACCACGGTTCCCGAAGCAGACCGTCCCCGCCCGGCGAGGCCCCCCGCGCCGCCGTGGCGAACCCGGCCGCCCCCTGCGCCAAAAGCAACCGCCGCCCGATCATGGCGCGTTCACCGGCGAGTCACGCGCCATGAGGTAAGCGGTCAGGTCCTTGATTTGCTGCTCGTTCAGCACGCGATTGTGACCGAAACGCGGCATACTGGAACAGGCCCATGTCGCCTGCGCATTGAAAATTTTCGCGTAAACGACGCGCGCCGCCTCCGCCCCGAAGTCGCGCGATTTGCCATAACCCGCGAGCGTCGGGCCAAGCGTGCCGTGACTGATCTCCTTCGGGTCGATCTGATGGCAGGCATAGCAGTTGCCGCCACTCGCGACCCCCGGCGCATCGGAAAACTGGCCCCCTTGCCCATTCTGGGCAATCGCGGCGCCACGCCGCCAATCGCCGATCACGCCACCGTCGGCGGGATACACGATGGTCCCGGCTTCGCGCGCCTGGATCGCGGCGGCCTCCGCCGGCGCCGGTTCGTTGCGGCTGAGGCTGCATTGCCGCTGAGTCTCATCCTGAACGACCCGGGCACGCCAGGCCTCTGGTGCCTGAGAGAAAGTCGCGGCGACCGTTTTTTCGACCAGCGCCGGGTCCGCTCGCGGGGTTTCCGCGTGCGCGGCGGCCAGGAAACCGGACAGGACCGGGATGGCGATAAGGACAACACGCATGACTCTCACCGTTTGATCGAGGGCACGGCGATGGTGGCGCCTTCGGCGTTGCTGGCCAGAAACACCGTCAGCGCCGTTAATCCATCGGAAAGATAATCCGGACCGGGCATGCGCATTTGCCGGTAACAATCCCACAGACGATGCTGCATGGTGCGGGTTTGACTTTGCGACACACGATAAGTCGGCCAGGATCCCATCGTTTCTCTCGCTTCGGGGCCCGGTTTCGTGAAATTGGGCAGCGCCTGCAAACGGATGCGCCGTCCGTCCTCGCCATGACAGGTGGCGCAAGAGAAATCGTTAATCGCCGAACGCCGGAAGAACATCGCCTCCCCGATCGCCCGCGTTTCTCTTTCCTTCGGATGCGTCAAAGGAACCGCGAGTTTCATTCCCTGCGATTTGTTCGCGATGAAAGCGACCAGATCCTCCATGTCGCTGGTTTTGCCCGGACCGCCGAAACGGCGTGCCACGACGTCCTTGGTATCGAGGTCCTGCAATGCGCGCATGCAGAAGAACAAACGTTGCTCAAGATCCATGACGCGATCCGCGTCGGCGAAGTAACGTGGAAGCTTCGCATAGGCGCCTTCCAGCACACCGGCCCCCAGCCCAAGGTCGCACCGTTCCAGCGAAACATTTTTCGTTCCACGCGCGGCCGTCCAAAGCTTCTCGCCGCGATCCACGGCGAGATAACCCGGATTGGCCATGGGATCGGCGATCATGGACCGGTAACGTTCAATCTCCTTCTCGCTCTCCTCCTGTGCCGCCACGGGAACCACGGCGACAAGCAGGAGCAGCAAAGATATTGAAACCCAACGCATCCGATTGCCTCCGCGCCGGCCGGCCGCCGGACGAACTTTATGTGGGGTACAGCTTTACAGTCCCATATTGGCAAGTCAATGTATGAACATGCGCCGGAACGGCCTGGCGGGAGACAGAGGAGTCCACATGCGAAGCGCGGCTTCAGGCGCGGCGGCCTTGCAACGCCGCGTATTTCTGACCCTTACCGGGGCGAGTCTTCTCGCCGCGCCCTGGGCGCGCGGCGCCTGGGCCGACGTCCCGGAGATGAAAAAATTACTGGCGGGACGCACACCGAAACAAGGCGGAATCACACTCGACGTCCCCGCGATCGCCGAAAATGGCATGGTCGTACCGCTGAACATCGCGGCCGAAAGCCCCATGACGGACGCCGATCACATCAAGACACTTCACGTGTTCGCCGAAGGCAACCCCAACCCAATGGTCGCCAGCTTTTCCTTCACCCCGGAATGCGGCCGCGCCGCCGCCTCGACCCGCATGCGCCTCGCGCAAACACAAAACATCGTTGTGCTCGCGGAAACATCCACCGGCGAGGTGCGCGTCGCGAACGCCGAGGTCAAGGTCACCATCGGCGGTTGCGGCGGTTAAGGGAGAAACGATCATGGCCACACCCACACCGCGCATCCGGCTTCCCGCGACCGCCAAAGCCGGCGAAATCGTCGAGATCAAAACCCTGATCTCCCACGACATGGAATCCGGCCAGCGCAAGGACGCCGAAGGCAAAATCGTTCCGCGCAAAATCATCAACCGCTTCGAGGCCCGGTTCGCCGACAAACTGGTCTTCGCCGCCGACTGGAATCCCTCGGTCTCGGCGAATCCCTACCAGTCGTTTTTCATGAAAGTCACGGTATCCGGAGAATTCGCGTTCTCCTGGTTCGACGACGATGGCAGCGTAACCGGGCGCCCGAATATGTGGCTCCGACCCAAGAGGCTCCCGCTCCCAAGCCCCCCACTCCCCAGGTCGCGCCGCCCTGGAAGACGAACATGACGCCGCCGGGGGCAAAGCCTGAGCCAGCCTCAAAACCGGAGGCAAAACCGGAAGCGAAGCCAGAAGAACCGAAGACCGCCGATGATGGAGATCGCTTCGGCGAAGCCGCCTATGAGCGAGCCAAAGCGCGCCTTCGCGAAAAAATGAACCGGATGAACTCGGGGTTCGATCCCGAGATGATGCTCGATGGCCTGACCATCGCCGGTTATCACATCAAAAAAGGCGCCCGTGCGTTTACCGATTTTGCCAAGCAGATGATCGGCGACCTGGGCACTGGTATTCGTCCCCGCGTGCGCCAATTTTACGAGATGGTTCGGAACGAGCCAGACTTTGAGACCAAAGGCATGGACGATCATGCCAAGGTCGAAGCGCACCAAAGAAGCCTGATGGAGATCCCCGAAGCCGATCTCGCAACCAACCATGAGGCGGCGATCAATCGGGCGCTCGGAGTGGAGAGGGAGAACGGAAATGGAGTTCAAGGGCCCATACCTGGACGCGATGATCGCCCAGAATCCGAAAATGTTCATGGGCCTTCGGAAGTCGGGGAGGCTGGAATCCCACCTTCAGGAGAAGTCAAAACAGGCCCACAAGATGCTGAAGAACCTTCTGGCGGACAAACCGAAGGGGGCGGACGGGTGGCCGAAGAACCCGCAGGAGGAACAGATAGCGGAAGAGATCGTGAGGGCGACTTTGATCGACTTCCCGGCCCCCCTGCCGAGTCAAAGCCCGGAGCCGCCGGACGACCTGCCGAAGCGCCGGACGAATGGGTCGTAGGAAAAAATTTCAGGATTGAACCAGGAGCGTTAGCAGAGGGCCGGGGCCCGGTCACCAAGGCCAGAGATAACCTCGCCGCGATCGAGTTGGCGAAGAAGCTGATTGCGGACAACCGACCCGCTTCCAAGGAAGAACAGCAGGCCCTGGCAAAATATGTCGGTTGGGGCGGTTTGTCTGGTGTCTTCCCCAATCCAGCGACGGGAAAGTTCGGGGGGGGATTGGAGAAAGCAGGCGAGCGCTTGCGCGATATCCTGACACCGGAAGAGTATGAAGCCGCTGCGGCCAGCACTCAGAATGCCCACTACACGCCGGAACACGTCATCCGCTCCATGTGGGATACGGTTGAGCGGATGGGCTTCAAGGGAGGCTCTGTGTTTGAGCCCGGCATGGGGGTCGGGCACTTCGCCGGATTGATGCCTACCGATATCGCCGCACGTTCCGCGTACGAAGGGATCGAGATGGATCACCTGACGGCCGGAATCGCAAATACAAGGCAACCGCGAAAATCGCGGTCGCCTGACATGGTGTCACGCCGCGACTTTTTCCAGGCGGCGGTGGCGCTGTCGCTGGCCGGAAGCGGCGGTTTGAAACAAGCGGCGGCGGGACAGAAAATCCGGCAGGACGATCTGTTGCGATTTCAGCCACTGGGACAGGCGACATTGCTGCATCTGACCGACCTGCACGCGCAACTCACGCCAATCCGGTTTCGCGAGCCATCGGTCAACCTCGGTGTCGGCGAAGCCAAGGACCGGGCGCCGCATCTGACTGGCGCGGCGTTTCGCGACGCGTTCGGGATCGCGGCCGGGTCGCCCGACAGCCACGCCCTGACCTCGGACGATTTCGTGGCGCTGCCGCGGGAATACGGACGCATGGGCGGCCTCGACCGAATCGCGACACTTGTCGGCGCGATCCGCGGGGAAAGAGGGCCGGAGCGGGTCTTGCTGCTGGATGGCGGCGATACCTGGCAGGGCAGTTGGGGCGCGTTACAAACGCGCGGCGGAGACATGGCCGCCTGCATGGCCCTGCTCCGCCCGGACGCCATGACCGGACATTTCGAATTCACCCTGGGCCAGGACCGGGTCAAAGAACTGGCCGCCAGTCAGACATTCCCTTTTCTGGCCGGTAACATTACCGACGAGTGGAAAGAGCCGGTCTTCGAGGCCTGGAAAATCGTCGAACGCGGCGGGATTCGCATCGGAATCGTCGGCCAGGCGTTTCCCTATACCCCCGTGGCCAATCCCGGCTGGCTGGTCCCCGACTGGACCTTCGGACTCCAGGAAGAGCTGGTACGCGGCCATGTCCGCGCGGCCCGCGCCGCCGGAGCGGAGATCGTCGTGCTGTTGTCGCACAATGGCTACGACACCGACCGCAAAATGGCCACGCGCGTCGAGGGGATCGACATCCTGCTGTCCGGCCACACCCACGACGCGATGCCGCGGCCGGAGGTCGTTGGCGGCACGGTGCTGGTCGCCTCCGGATGTTACGGAAAGTTCTTGTCGCGTATCGACATCGACGTGAAGGCCGGGCGCCTCGCCGGCTGGCGGCACCGTTTGATTCCCGTGTTCTCCGACGCGATCGAGCCCGACCCCGCGATGGCGGCGGCGATCGCCAAGGTTCGGGCGCCGTTCGCCGCCGACCTCGCGCGGGAAGTCGGACGGACGGAAACATTGCTTTATCGGCGCGGCAACGTGAACGGCGCCTTCGACGATCTGATTTGCGACGCGATGCTGGAACAGCGCGACGCGGAAATCGCCTTGTCGCCCGGATTTCGCTGGGGCCCGACGCTCCTGCCGGGCGAGGCGATCCGCGCGGAGGATATCTATAACAGCACGGCCATTACCTATCCGGAATGCTACCGCACCGTCATGACCGGCGCGCGCCTGCATGAGATCATGGAAGATGTCGCGGACAATCTGTTCAATCCCGATCCGTACTATCAGCAGGGCGGCGACATGGTCCGGGTTGGCGGACTGTCTTATGTGTTCGAACCCGCGGCGCCGATGGGCAAGCGCGTGCGCGGCATGATCGCGACACGAACCGGCGCGCCCATCGAGGCCACGCGCGATTACATCGTCGCCGGCTGGGCCAGCGTCAATCGCGGCACACAAGGTCCGCCGATCTGGAAGGTGGTCGAGGACCATTTGAAACAGCGCGGGACCGTCCGTCCCTCCAACATCGAAACCGTCAGAATCGTCGCGAACTGATACCAGGGGCCCGAACAGGCGGCCCCGATCCCCTCTATTCGGCGGCGATCCCGGCGGCCTTGATGACCTTCCCCCACCGTTCGGTCTCCGATTTCTGGAAAGCCGCCATCTGCTCGGTGGTGCCGGCGATGTTGTTCAACCCCTGCGAGAACAACAATTCCCGGACATCCGCCATGCCCGCGACCTTACCGATCGCGTCGTTCAACACTTTGACGATCGCCGGCGCCGTGCCGGCCGGCGCCCAGATGCCATACCAGGTCCCCACATCGAACCCGGCGTATCCAAGTTCGATGGCCGTCGGAATATCCGGCGCCTGCGGCATCCGCTGGGCACCCGTCGTCGCCAGCGCCCGGAGCTTGCCCGCTTTAATGTAAGGCAACGACTGCGTCGGATTGTTGAACATCATCATGACATGACCAGCCAGCAGATCGTTCACCGCCGGAGCACCCCCTTGATAGGGCACATGGATCAGATCGATGCCGGCGACCTGCTTGAACATTTCCACCGACAAATGCGTCGGGGCACCGACACCGCCACCCGACGCGAAGGTGATCGTCCCCGGTTTCGCCTTCGCCGCGTCGACCAGTTCCCGCAGGCTGTTCACCGCGAAGGAGGGATGCACCACCGCGATCAGCTTGTAATCGAACACAAGTCCAACCGGCGTGAAATCCGTGACCGGATCGTAACCCGGCGCCTTGTACAGCATCGGATTGATCACCAGGGACGAGGCGTGGAACAGCAGCGTGTACCCGTCCTTCGCCGATCGCGCGACCATTTGCGATGCGATATTGCCATTGGCGCCGGAACGATTTTCGACCACCATGGGCTTTCCCAGAATCTCTCCCATTTTGTTCGCGTAGAGACGGCCGACCAGATCGGTCGGCCCGCCCGGCGGATAGGGAATCACCAGCCGGATCGGCTTCGCCGGAAAATCCTGCGCGGCGGCGGGCAAGACCGCCAAGGCTCCCAGAAGAAACAAGCCAAGTTTAACGAAAAGCCGCATGGAGAAAATCCTGTCAAAGGCCAGAGTGCCAATCGCGGGCGCCCGCCGGGAACCTGTCAATGCCGGGACCGCACACGCGCGCGTGTCCTGGGCTACTCGATCTTAATGCCCGCGCTCTTGATCACCTCCGACGTCGCCTTCCAGTCCTCGTCCCAAATCTTCCGGACTTCGTCGATGCTCGCGATCACCGGAATATTGGCGACACGCTGCATCGTGGCTTTCCAGTCCGGAGTCGCGGAGATCTCGTTGATCTTGGCGTTCAGCGACGTCACGATCTCCTTGGCCGTGCCCGGCGGGGCATACAAACCGAACCAGCTCGCCATGTCCGCGTCCTTCACCCCGCATTCCGTCAGGGTCGGCGTATCCGGAAACTCCACGAACCGGGTCGGCGTGCTGACGTTCAGAAGGGTCAACTTCCCGGCTTTGACATGCGGAAAGGTCGAGGCCTCGTTCATCAACTGAATATTGCCCGCGAGCAAATCCTGAAGACTCTCCGCCCCGCCGCGATAGGGGATATGGGCGATATCGACGCCGGTCCGGAATTTCAGCATCTCAAGCCGCATATGCGGCTGTGTGCCCAGACCCGAAGATCCGTAATTGAGCTTGCCGGGATTTTTCTTCGCGTGATCGATGAACTCCGCGAAGGTCTTCGGTCCAACCCCGGGATGAATCGTAAAGCCCGAAACGCCATTGCCCAGATGCGCGACCGCCACGAACTGCCGCGCGTCGAATTTCAATTTGTACAGCAACGGCACACCCACCGTCGCGGTGTTGCCGGTGAACAGAAACGTGTGCCCATCCGGTGCCGCGCGGAATGCCGCCTCGTTGCCAATCATTCCCGAGGCGCCGCTGCGGTTTTCGATCACGAATTGCTGCCCGTAGGCGCGACTCAAGGCCTCCGACCAGGGGCGAGCGACCAGATCGGTGGCCCCACCCGCGGGGAACGACACAATCAACCGCACCGGCCGCGACGGCCATGCCTGGGCGTACGCCTTCGCCACGAACGGCGAGGCCATCGATCCAGCGGCGATTTTCAGAACGTCGCGACGGCGCATGGCGTTTTCTCCTGTTTCTTTTCGCGTTGAGGCGAACATGGTTCGACCGCCCCTCCCCCGTCAATCCGGCGGGCATGACGAACACGCCGAATGGCGCTTATCATGACCGCCAACGGACAAGCAGCCGCCGCCGCGCGGCCAAAAAAGAATGAGGGAGGAAACAACGATGTTCCGTCGATTGATGTTCGCGCTCGCCGGTTTGTGCCTGACCGCGGCCAGCGCCCTGGCGCAACCCGCCCCGAACTGGCCGGCCAAACCCGTCCGAATCATCGTGCCCTACGCCCCCGGCGGCTCGACCGACAACGGCGTGCGGCCGGTCATGGAGCGCGTCTCCACCGCGCTGGGCCAGCAATTCGTGATCGAAAACCGCGGCGGCGCCTCCGGCGTCGTCGGCACCGAGGCCGGGGTTCGCGCCGCGCCCGACGGCTATACCTTCTTCGTCGTGCCGGTCGCCACCGCCACCGTGCTGCCGGCGGCGCGCAAGATGCCCTACGACAGCGTCAAGGACATGGTGCCGGTCTCAAAGGTGTTCGAGAACACGCTGGTGTTCGCCATCCACCCCTCCGTCCCCGCGACGACGATGGAGGAGTTCGCCGCCCATGCGCGGAAAAACCCCGGCAAGCTGGTGTTCGGCTCCTCGGGGCTGGGGACGCTGACGCAGATGGTGTGCGAAAGCGCCCGCTTCGCCGGGAAGTTCGACATGCTGCACGTGCCCTATCGCGGCGGCGGCGAGGCCCTGGCCGACTTCCTGGCGGGCCACGTCCAGGTCCATTGCGAGGGCAACGTGCTACCCCATGTCAAAGCGGGCAAGGCGCGTCTCCTGGCGGTCGCCGACAACGAACGCCATCCGGACTTCCCCGATGTCCCGATGCTCAAGGAAATCTGGCCCGACGCGGATGCGATGAGTTGGGCGGGACTCTTCGCGCCCGTCGGCACGCCTGACGCCATTATCCGCCGCCTCAGCGCCGAAATGATCAAAGTGGCCGCCGATCCGGAGTTGAAGGCGCAGATGCTGCGCCTCGCGGTGCGGCCCGCCGCCAGCACGCCAGAGGATCTGGCGGCCGCGCTACGGAAGGACGCCGAACGCTATGGCAAGCTGGTGCGAGACCTGAACATCAAGATGGACTGACCCGCCCGCTCAGCCGCGGGCCTTGCCCACCATGCGCCCGGCGATCTCCGCGATCAGCAGCGCGATCCCCGCGCCAATCAGCGGGCCGGCCGTATGGGTCAGCGTTTTCATCGTCGCGCCATCGGCCGGCGCCAGCAGGGTCTCGGCACCCGTATAACCCGCCAAACCCACCGCGAAGCTCACGATCAGCGGCGCGCGCGCCAATACCAGTTCGCCGGTCATCACGATCAAGGCGCGCAGCCCGAACAGCGCGGCGGGCGCGGCCGTGGCTTCCGCGACGTCCGCGGGCTCGTGAACCCGCGCGGGCGCGAAGAACTTGCCGACATCCACGACCAGCGCGGCGCAGACCAACGGCGCGACAATGTGCAACCAATGCGCATGGGCGTCGATCCAGGGTTGCACCATGGGATCGGAAACCACCACCTCCCCGCCGACATATCCGATCAACGCCGCGCCAAGCGTCACGATGAAGGGGAAGCGCTTGATCAACGCCATCATCAGCGTCGCGCCGTAAACGACCAGGGGGATCGAAATCACCAGGCCCAGAACCAGCAGCACGAGGTTGCCCTTGGCCGCGGCCGCGACGGCCAGGACATTGTCCAGGCTCATGACCGCGTCGGCGATGACGATGGTGCGGATCGCGCCCATCAGATGGCCAGGCGCGGCGACCCCATCCTCGCCGGCTTCCTCCTCGACCATCAGCTTGTAGCCAACCCACAGCAACAAAAGCCCGCCCGCCACCTTCAGCAACGGGATGGCCATCAGCCAGGTGACGAACACCGTGAAGACGATCCGCAGCACCACCGCGGCGCCCGCGCCAAGGATGACCCCGGTTTTTTGCTGAGGTGGCGGCAGCGACCGGCAGGCGAGGGCGATGACCACCGCGTTGTCGCCGGACAGAATGATGTTGATGCCGATGATTTCCAGCAGCGCGACGAAAAACGCGAGATCCATGACTCAATTAGCCTTTTTCTTGCGATGGGCGGGCACGCCAGATCGGCATGGGCCGCGCGGGTGTATGCGTCGCGAGGCCCGGCGGCGAAACATGACCGATTTTCATGCGGGGCTCCCTGGACAATGCCCGGTTCTGACGCCGGCCTGGGCGTGCGTCTATCATTCCCGCGAGGGACAGGGAAGTAATCGGCGCCAGACGGTTGAGTTTATTGATTTTCATCAATATTCAATCGCGGGTTTTCCTTGCCTGCCGCGGTGTTTAGGTTGCGGCCACGGTCAATGGTGGCGGAGGGAATTCATGGACAGACGAACGGCGCTTTTGGGTCTCGCGGCGATGGGGTTGTCCGGGCGCGGCGCATCGGCGCAATCGGCTGGGGACTGGCCCATGAAACCGGTCAAGGTCATCGTCAACTATCCGCCCGGCGGGTCGACGGACAATGGCACCCGTCCCTTCACGGATCGCCTGTCCGGCCTGCTGGGTCAGCAATTCGTGATCGAGAACAAGGGCGGCGCGTCGGGCGCGGTCGGGGTGGAGACCGGGGTCAAATCGGCGCCGGACGGATATACGTTTTTCGTCACGCCGGTCGCGGCGCTGACGCTGCTGCCGAACGCGCGGCCGACCCCGTACAATCCCTTTAAGGACATGGCGCCGGTGTCCCGGTTCGTGGACTCGACCTTCGTGGTCGCCGTGCATCCGTCCGTTCCGGTCTCCACGCTGCCGGAACTCATCGCCTACGGCAAAAAGAACCCCGGCAAGCTCACCTTCGGCTCCTCCGGACTGGGCACATTGACCCAGATGGTGTGCGAAGGCGTCAATCAGGCCGGCGGGATCGACATGCTGCATGTGCCGTATCGCGGCGGCGCGGAATCGCTGGCCGATTTCCTCGCGGGCGTCACGCATGTCTTTTCCGAAGGCAACATCCTGCCGCACGTGAAAGCCGGAAAGGCGAAGCTGCTGGCGATCGTGGACGTCAAACGCCACCCCGATTTCCCCGATGTCCCGCTGCTGACCGATTTCTATCCGGACCTGACGATCCTGAACTGGTTCGGCATGTTCGCCCCGGCCGCCACGCCGCAACCGATCGTGCGGAAACTGTCGGAAGCGCTGAACAAGATCGCCCGCATGCCGGAAGTCGAGGCGCATCTGCTGAAATTCGCCCTCCGCCCAAACCCAGGCACGCCAGAGGAACTCGCGGCGCAGGTGCGCAAGGATTACGATCTGTACGGGAAGATGGTGCGGGAGTTGAAGATCAAAATGGACTGATCGGAGACGCCGCGCGCATCCGACGAAAAAACAAACGACAGGGAGGTAAAGATGCGAATCGCACACGGACTCAGAATTCTCATGTTGGCGCTCGGCCTGGCCGGGCCCGCCGCGATGGCCCAAAGCCCGGACCCGGCGGCGAGCTGGCCGAACAAGCCGGTGAAGCTGATCGTCAATTTCGGACCGGGCGGGTCGGCGGACAACTCCGCGCGGCCCTACGCCGAACGTCTGTCCCGCGCTCTTGGCCAGCAATTCGTGATCGAGAACAAAGGTGGCGCCTCGGGCGCTCTGGGCCTGGAAGCGACGATGAAGTCGGCGCCGGACGGATATACGTTCGTCGTCACGCCCGCGCTGTCGATGGTGATCATGCCGCATCTGCGGAAAACCCCGTTCGATACGCTGAAGGATTTCATGCCGGTCAGCGCCTTCACCGACGGCACGCTGCTGTTCGCCGTGCATCCGTCCCTGCCCGTTTCGAACATGAAGGAGTTCGTCGCCTACGCGAAGCAAAACCCCGGCAAGCTGAGCTGGGGCACCGCCGGGTTCGGATCCCACGGACATATGCTTTGCGAGATCGTCAAATTGACCGCCGGCATCGACATCCTGCACGTGCCCTATCGCGGCGGCGGGGAATCGCTGGCGGACTTCCTCGCGGGTGTGGTGCAGATCCACGCCGATCCCAACACCATGCCGCATGTGACCGCCGGGAAAGGCAGGCTTCTGGCGGTTCTGGACCGGGCGCGTTTGCCGGCTTTCCCGGATGTGCCCGTGCTGAAAGAGGTCTATCCGGAGATCGATTTCCTCGCGTGGTTCGGCATGTTCGCCCCGGCCGGCACGCCACAGTCCATCGTCAATAAAATGAGCGCCGAACTGGCGAAAATCTCCCGCGACCCGGAGATGAAGCCATACCTGGCGAAATTCGCCCTGGCGCCGAACCCCGGCACGCCGGAGGAACTGGCGAAGACCATGAAGGAAGATTTCGAGCGCTACGGGAAGCTGGTGAAACAATTGAACATGCGGATGGATTGAGACCGGCCCGGCGCGCCCGGACGGGGCGCGCCGGACGGACCCTCATTCCAGCTTGATGTTCGCGTCCCGGATCAAGTCCCCCGTCGCCTTGATATCGGCCACAAGGTGCTGGGCGATCTGTTCCGGCGTCTGGAGCGGCACCTCGATGTTGATGGCGCGCATCTTCGCCTTCATGTCGTCGGTGGCCGCGATCTCGACCATCTTGGCGTTCAGTTTCTCGACGATCCCCTTGGGCGTGCCCGCCGGCGCCTGCATCGAGTACCAGATCGGCACGTCGGACTCCGGATAACCCAGTTCCGTCAGCGTCGGCACGTCCGGAAAATCCGGGTGCCGCGTCGAATGGTTGATGTTCAGCAGGATCAACTTCCCCGCTTTCACGTGCGGGAGCGGATTGATTTCGTTCATCGTCTGCACGTTGTTCGCCAGCAGATCGGTCAACGCGTCCGCGCTGCCGCGATAAGGCACATGCAGGATGTCGATCTTCGCCCGGTGTTTCAGCATCTCGACGCGCAACTGGCTCGACGTGCCAAGGCCCGCGGATCCGTAGGCGAGCTTGCCGGGGTTCGCTTTGGCGAAAGCGATCATGTCCTTGAACGTCTTCGGACCCGCCGAAGGGTGGATCACGAAACCGCAGACCAGATCGCCGACGCGCGCGATCGGCGTGAAGCTCTTGATCGGATCGTAAGGCGCTTTCCGCATCAGCGGCAGCACGGTCAGCGTCCCGCCCGGCGCGAAGAACAGCGTGTACCCGTCCGGAGGCGACTTCGCCGCCGCCTCGGTCCCGATCATCCCGCCCGCGCCGCCGCGATTCTCAATCACGAACTGCTGGCCATAGGCCTGAGAGAGTTTCTCGGCCCATGGCCGCGCCATCAGGTCGGATGCGCCGCCCGGCGCGTAGGGCACGATCAGTTTGACCGGCTTGTCCGGCCAGTTCTGCGCCTGCGCCAGCGCGGTTCCGTTCCGGACGATCGCGGCGGCGGCGAGCGCGCCGCCCGCCGTCAGTAGTTTCCGGCGCCGCATGGGAGTCACTCCTTCGGTTGGGGCCGCGGGTGATGGATTATTCGACAAACGCCACCTCCCGCGCTTTTCGGATGTTCGGCAGCAACACGATAACCAGCAGAACCGCCGCGAGCGCCAGGAAGGACGCCGAAAGCGGCCGTTCGATGAACACCATGGCGTCGCCGCGCGACAGCAGCATCGCCCGGCGCATGTAGACTTCCAGCAGCGGGCCAAGGATGAAGCCGAGCAGGAGCGGCGCGGGCTCGCAGTCCAGTTTGAAGAACAGGTAGCCGAGCAGACCGAAGACCGCGATGAACAGCACCTCGTTGGCCGAGTTGTTCAGGCTGTAAACGCCGATGCAGCAGAAGAACAGGATGGCGACGGACATCAGACGGTAGGGCACCATCAGCATCCGCACCCAAAGCCCGATCATCGGCAGGTTCAGAACGATCAGCATCAGATTGCCGAGCCACATCGACGCGATCATGCCCCAGAACAGGCCGGGCCGGTCGGTCATCACCTGCGGGCCCGGCACGATCCCGTGGATCATCATGCCGCCGATCATCATCGCCATGACGGCATTGGACGGAATACCCAGTGTCAGCATCGGGATGAAGGAGGTCTGCGCCGCCGCGTTGTTCGCCGATTCCGGCCCCGCCACGCCCTCGATGGCGCCTTTGCCGAAGCGCGACGGGTCCTTCGCCAGCTTCTTCTCGACCGTATAGGACGAGAACGACGCGAGCACGGCGCCGCCGCCGGGCAGAATGCCCAGGAAGCCGCCAAGGATGGTGCCGCGGAGGACGGGCATGGCGCTGGCTTTCAGGTCCGCCCAGGTCGGCATCAGGCCGGTGACCTTGGATGTGACGAGGTCGCGCCGTTCGGCGTTGGTCATGTTGGCCATGATCTCGGCCATGCCGAACAGGCCCATGACCAGCGGCACGAAGCCGATGCCGTCGAACAGGTCGCTGATGCCGAAGGTGTAGCGGAGGTTGCCGGTGTTCACGTCGGTGCCGACGAGGCCGAGCAGCATGCCAAGGAAGACCATGCCCAGGGCTTTGACGACGGAGCCGCGGGCGAGGACGATGGCGAAGACGAGGCCCAGCACCATCAGCGAGCAGTAATCGGCCGGCGCGAATTTCTGCGCCACTTTGGTCAGCGGCGGCGCGGCGACCGCGATCGCCACCGTCGCCACGCAGCCCGCGAAGAACGACCCAATCGCGGCGATCGCCAGCGCCGCGCCCGCGCGCCCCTGCTTCGCCATCTGGTAGCCGTCCAGCACGGTGACGACGCTACTACTCTCTCCGGGTAGGTTGATCAGGATCGCCGTGGTGGAACCGCCGTACTGCGCGCCGTAATAGATGCCGGCGAGCATGATCAGCGCGCCCTCGGGCGGCAGGTAATAGGTCGTGGGCAGCAGCAGCGCCATGGTGGCGACCGGACCGACGCCGGGCAGCACGCCGATGGCGGTGCCGACCAGCGCGCCCATCAGGCACCAGAACATGTTGGCGGGGGTCGCCGCGACCGAGAAGCCGAGGGCGAGATTGCTGAAGAGATCGGTCAGTTCCATGGGAACACCTTGATCGGCATGCCGAGGCCTTTGATGAACATCAGAACCGCGGTCACGCACATGATGACGGTGAAGTAGGCGAATTCGCGCCAGCGGGTTTCCGGCGTGCCAAGCGCGCAGATCGCCATGGAGACCGCCATCGCGGCGACCAGGCCGCCGTCGTCGACCAGCAGCGCGAAGGCGATGCCGGCCAAGGTCACCATGATGACCGGGCGCCACGCCCACTGCCCCTCCAGCAAACTCGGCCCGGCGGAGACAAGACCCTTCAGTGTCAGAATCGCGCCGATGCCGACCAGGCACCAGGCGAGGATCAACGGCAGCACGCCGGTACCCGGACGTTGCCAAGACCCCACGGGGTAATCGGCTCCGATCTTGATCGCCAGCAGTCCGATAATTCCGAACATCAGGCCGGCGGCCAGATCCTGGCTACCCTTGATCCTCATGCGACGTTGCCTCCAATGCTTTTAAGAGGGTTTTATCCAGCGCGGCGCGGTTGGGATAGATGCGGGCGAAGCACGCCGTCATTCCAGGCTGAGGTTCACCTGCTTCGCGACGTCGCGCCAACGGGCCTGCTCGGCCTCGATCAGTTGTTTGAAGCTCTCGGGCGAGTTGAACATCGGCTGAAAGCCCAGTTCCTCCATCCGCTTACGCATGACCGGGTGACGCAACCCGTCGTCGATCGCGGTGCTGAGTGTCGTCACGACCTCCTTCGGAGTCGCGATCGGGACCATCAGACCGGTCCAGGGCAGCAGATCGAAGCCGGGCACGCCGGCCTCGCGCACCGTGGGAATTTCGGGAGTCAGCGGGTGACGCTCCGGCTGGCTGACGGCGAGGCCCCGCAGCTTGCCGCCCTTCGCCTGCGGTGCGGTCAGGGAATAAGAGATGAAGCCGCAATCGACATGACCGCCAAGGACATCGGCCAAAGCCTCCGAGTCGCCTTTATAGGGGACATGGATCATCTTGATCCCGGTCAGGGTCGAAAACTGCTCCATCCCCATGTGATTGACCGAGGCGATGCCAGGCGAGGTGAAAGTCAGCTTGCCCGGATTCTGTTTCGCGTATTCCACGAACTCCTTCAGCGTCGTCACCGGAATGCCGGTACGCGTGACGAGAAGGTAAGTATAGCTGATCACGGTGCCGATCGGCGCGAAGTCGCGCAACGGGTCGTAACGGAGCGACTTCATCACCGCGGGCGAGATCGTCATCGCCCCCGTCGTCCCCAACAGAACCGTGTAGCCATCGGCGGGCGCGGACAGCACCGCCTGAATCGCGATCGCGCCGTTGGAGCCGGGCCGGTTCTCGACGACCATGGGCTGTTTCAGACTCTCGCCGATGCGGTCCGCGATCAGGCGGGCGGAAATATCGGCGGGTCCGCCTGGCGCCACACCGACGATCAGCCGCATCGGCCGTTCCGGCCAGGCGGCGGGTGCCTGGCCCGGTAAGATCAGAAGACCGATCAGCAACGCGGCGAAATATTTCATAACCCATTTCCTTGGACGTTTCGGCTTACCGGCCAATGTGGCCGAATCCCGCCGGATCGCAAGGCCACGGGCCCCGCGCCGTGGGCCAATCGGGTGAAGGAAAGAAAGCCTTGGGGCTCCGCCCCAAACCCGGCGAGGGGCTTTGCCCCTTCGAACCCCACCAGGGCGGGGGCCCTGGACCCGTTTAATTGGGGGAGATGAAGAAGGGGGGCCTACTCGGACGTTGAAACGTCATGGATGGCCCCCCTTCTTCATCTCCCCCCAAAAGATGGCATCCAAGGCCCTGCCTTGGCGGGGGTTGAGGGGGCAGCGCCCCCCACGGGGTCCGGGGCGGAGCCCTGGGACTCTCTTCCTTCACCCGATTGCCCTGTCCCGCGCCGCGAGCGTCCGCCAGCCTGGGCTCTCCCCCACGAAATCCCAGCAAACGCATGTCGCGCCTGCCGTCGATCGGAACGGCGGCACGACCGCTCCGATCGGCGAAAAACCCCGGTGCTTCGCCGCCGCGGACCAGGACGGGATGCGGTGGCGCGTGCCTCAAACGGAGCGGCTATTCCTGGCCGCCGCCTTAACCAGGGGAGACAGGCCGTTCGGTCTTGACACTCACGCTACGCACGGTGACGACGAGTTCGCCATCCGCGGCGCGAAAATCCGTGATGCGGTCGGAAAACATCAACTTGCCCGCGCGCTTGCTTTCGCGCTCCCAGGTTTTGCCCGGCCGGGTCTCCGCCGTGAGCACTTCGCCCGCGCGCACCGGGCGGAAATATTCGAAATGTTGCTCGGCGTTCAACCCGCCGGCGGAAGGCGCCCTGCCCTCGATCCCGCTGGGGGTTTTGCCCGATCCAAACCATTTTTCGCCGGGCCTGGGCCTCGACGCCTCCGGATTGAATTGCGCCACGGCCGCGGTGAAGGTCGGTGGCGCGACAATGCCCCCAACCTCTGTCGCCTTCGCCTGTTCGGCGTCGTGGTAGACGGGGTTCTCATCGCCGATGGAGCGCGCGAACATAAGGATATGTGTCGCTTCGATGGGAAAGGCGATTTTGGCCATGGTCAGTCCTCCTTGTCCGAGATGATGGGCTTTTCCGAGATGATGGGCCGGTCGCGCCGGCCGGTTTCGTGACTGTCGATCGTACCGCCACGAGGACCGCCCGCGAACACGTCCAATGCCGGATGCGGTCCTTCCGGACCTATCGCGCGCGAGATCACGCGGGTCCCGCCGGCACGACGCCGCGCGCGCGAAGACCCGCGATCTCCGCCTTGCCATACCCGTGCGCCGCCAGGATGGCATCGGTGTCGGCCCCCGCCAAAGGGGCGGTCCCGCGCGGCGTGCCGTCTTCCATCGGCGGCGCGCCGGGAATGCGCGGGATTGGCATTTTCGCGGCCAGACCCGGCTGGGTCAAATGCGCGAACAGCCCGGTCTCCTCCACATGCGGATCGCGCAGGACATCGAGCGAGTCGTTGGCCACGGAATGCATCACGCCGTACTCGGTCAGGCGCGCCGTCCAGTGGGCATTGGGATGCGCCGCGAAGGCCTCGCCCACCAGCGGCGCCAGGATGGCGTTATGTTCCAACCTGGTGACGACAGTGGCGAAGCGCGGATCGGCGCCGAGTTCGGGCCGGCCCAGTGCCTCGCAGAAATCCGCCCATCCGCGCCGTCCCGCGACGATGGCGAGGATCCAGCCGTCGGCTGTTTTATAGACCCCGCGATGCGCCCGTGCCCCCGGCGGGTCGCCGTCGAAAATGACCCGTTGGAGCATGGCGTAGGTGTTGAACCAGGCGGCGCCTTGCATCAGGCTGGCCTCGATATAACGGCCGCGGGTCTCGCCGCGCCGCGCGTAGAGCGCCGCCGACAAGGCCTGGAACGCGTAAAGCGAGGTCATGAGATCGACGGGGATCGAAGCGACATTGATCGGCCGCCCGTCGAGATCGCGATTTTCCGCCATGATGCCGCTGAACGCCTGCAACACCGGGTCCATGGCGGGCCGTTCGGCGTAGGGGCCGGTCTGGCCGAATCCCGACATGGACAAATACAGAATTCCCGGATGTTTCGCCGCGACGGCGTCGTAGCCAAACCCAAGACGCCCGATCACCCCGGCGCGAAATCCCTCCATGAACACATCGGCGCCTTCCAGCAGGCGCCACAGCACGGCGCACCCTTCCGGCGATTTCAGGTCGAGGCCGATACTTTGCTTCCCCAGGTTGCCCATGACCGAAAGCGCGGTGTTACCGCCAGGCCGGGGCGCGCTGGCACGCACCCAGTCGCCGCCGTCCAATGTCTCGACCTTAATGACGGTGGCGCCATATTGCGCCAGCAGCATCGCCGCGTAGGGGGCGGCGATGCCCTGGCTGAGATCGACGACCTTGATCCCCGCGAAGGGCGCGTCGTAGCTCATTTCGGCGCCGCTTCGCGTTGCCAGCCGATCCAGTCGCACACCGCCGCGCCCATGACACGTTCGAGGTCGCGGCCCTTGAGCCAGGGCAGTTCCTCGGTGAACATGGTAATGCACTGGCGGTAAGTGCAGGGCATGCGGGTGATGTCGGTGCCCCAGAAGAACCGGTCGGGGCCATAGGCATCGAAGATGCGATGCATATGGTCGTGGATGTTTCGATAAGGATATTGTTCCGTCGAATATCCCGGCGCGCCGGTCGCCTTCACCGCGATGTTGGGATATTTGGCCAACGCGCATAACTCGTCGTTTTTGGCGAAGGCGCCATCGTCCTTGCCGCCGCTGACATAGCCAAGGTGATCGACGATCAGACGCAGACCCGGATGGCGTTCGGCGATCTGTCCCAGCAGCGGGAAGAACCGGCTGGCCATCAGGGCGACGGGCAGACCCACTTTTTCCGCCGCCGGCCAGATCCAGTCCATGGTGCCGTCGTCGTGCCAGGTCTTTTGTTCCGGCCGGACCAGGGCGTAACGCAGGCCCAGAACCCCGGGTTCCTTCTTCCACGCGGCGATCAGGTCGCGGCTGGCCGGCTGTTCCGGCGGCAGATACCCCAGAATGGCGAACTTGTTGGGATGCGCGCGGACCGCCTCCAACGCGAGCTGGTGCGAATTCGGGTCCCAGCCGGGCGGATGGATCAGCGCCGCGTCCACACCCGCTTCCGCCATTTCGCGCAGTAGCTGGTCCGCGCCGTAGTTCGAGACCTGCAAATGGGGGCCCAATGGCGTGCCACTGGACCAGATATGCACCTGAGCGTCGACGATTTGCATTTTTTTCCGTCTCCTCCGTATCGCGCCGGGAATGCTACGCGATACGGCCCCAATCGGGAAATCCGGGCCGCGAAATCCGGACGGCCCGGCGATCCGCCGGGCCGTTTCGCGGCGGAGAGGTCAGCGGGTCAGTTCGAGGCCGGGCAGCGTACCTTCGGCGCGCCAACGGTCCAGTTGCCGAATGAAAACAACCGGTCCGCGCCAGTATTGATTGTTCTTGGCGACGCGCATGTCGAGTTCGCCGCCCTCGTTGTTATAGTAACCGGGCGTGCACTCCGACAGGAACGACCGGCGGCCGATCGCGAGCTTGACGATGGTATCCACCCATTCCCGTTCCGCCTCCGCCGAGGGTTCCATCGCCTGTATCCCGCGCGCCTTGGCTTCCGAGATCACATAGGAGATATGTTGCGATTTGACATCCAGCATGTGCTGGAAATTCGCGCTCTGACCGGACTGCATGGTCGAGAACACGATCAGATTGGGAAACCCGCGGGTGAACAGACTGTGCAGGGTTTCGGCGCCGTCTTTCCATTTGTCCGACAGGCTCAGACCGTCGCGGCCGTAAAGCTCGAAGCCGATGTTGCGTGTGTAACCGGTGCCGACCTCGAACCCGGTGGCGTAGATCAGGCAATCGAGTTCGTATTCCACGCCGTCGACGACAACGCCTTTTTCCGTGATCCGCTCGACGCCCTTGCCCTTGGTGTCGACCAGATGGACGTTCGGCAGATTGAACGTTTTCAGGTAATCGTCGTGGAAGCAGGGGCGCTTGCAGAACTGGTTGTACCAGGGCTTCAGCGCCTCGGCCGTGGCGCGGTCCTGGACGATGGAATCGATCCGGGCGCGCACCCGCTCCATGGTCCGGTCGTCGGCCTCCTGGATCAGGGCCTGGGGATCTTCCACCGGTTCGCCGGCCTTCTGGCGGCGGCGCGCCGCGAGAAGAATATTGCCGATCAGGTCGGTCCAGCCATCGTTAACCAGATCGACGTCGAAGTCGCCGCCGGAGATCACGGCGGTGAAGTTCTCGATCCGCTCTTTTTGCCAGCCGTGCCGGAGGCTTTTGGCCCATTCCGGGTCGGTGGGCCGGTCGGCGCGCACATCGACGGAGGACGGCGTCCGCTGGAAGACAAACAGCTCTTTCGCCGACTGGCCGAGATGCGGAACGCATTGGACGGCGGTGGCGCCGGTGCCGATGATGCCGACCCGTTTGTCTTTCAGGCCCGTCAGGTTCCCCTTCGAATCGCCGCCGGTGTAGCCGTAATCCCAGCGGCTCGTGTGGAACGTATGACCTTTGAAGTTTTCCAGGCCCGGCACGCCCGGCAGCTTCGGCCGGCCCAGCGTGGTGCCGCCGGCCATGATCACGAACCGCGCGGAGAAGACATCGCCCCGGTCGGTCGTCACGGTCCAGCGCAGCGCCTTTTCGTCCCAGCGCGCCTCGGTCACCACGGTCTGGAAATACGCCCGGCGGTAAAGATCGAAATGCCGGCCGATGCGCTGGCAATGCGCGTACAACTCCGGCGCCTTGGCGTATTTCGCCGAGGGGACGTAGCCGACCTCCTCCAGCAACGGCATGTAAATATAGCTCTCGGTGTCGCAGGCCGCGCCGGGATAGCGGTTCCAGTACCAGGTGCCGCCGAAATCGCCGGCTTTTTCGATGATGCGGACATCGTCGATCCCCACGGCCGACAGCCGCGCCGCCGCCAACAATCCGCCGAACCCGCCGCCGAGAATCGCGACCTCGATGGTTTCCTTCACCGGCGCGCGGGAAAAATTCGGATCGGCGTAGGGATCGTCGAGGTAGCGCGCGAAGCGGCCGCGTGTTTCAACGTATTGCGCGGTGCCGTCGGCCCGTACCCGCCGGTCGCGTTCGGCGCGGTATTTTTCGCGCAGCCGGGCGGAATCGGAGGCCGGTGCCTCCGCGACGTTGGTGGCATGTGTCCCGCTGGCCATGAGGCTCTCCCTTTGCGAATGGCTCGATCCAGGTCCGGCCGCGCGCTTCGGCGCCAAATGTGCCGCTTTCGCGCCGCGGGGACTGACGATAAAGGAAAGCTACCGGATGGTAGGCCCCGGCGGCAAGACCCGCGCGGCTTTCGCTTCGGGCCAAGGCGGCTTATGCATCCCGCGCATGAGAACATTGCCGGAACCTTTCGCCGCCTGGTTCGCCGCGCGGGGCTGGACGCCCCGGCCGCACCAATGGGCCGTGCTGGACGCGGCGGCCGAAAATGTTCTGCTGATCGCGCCCACCGGCGGCGGCAAAACCCTGGCGGGATTCCTACCCTCGCTCGCCGAGCTGGCGGCGCGGCCCAGACCGGGATTGCATACGCTATATGTGTCCCCGCTGAAGGCCCTGGCGGCGGATATCGCGCGCAATCTCACGGGCCCGGTGGCCGAGATGGGCCTCGACATCGACATCGCCACCCGGTCTGGCGACACATCCGCGCGGGCAAGGACGAAGCAGCGGGACGCGCCGCCGAATTTGCTGCTGACAACGCCGGAAAGCCTCGCGGTGCTGTTGTCGGCGCCGGGCGCGGCGGAGATGTTTTCGACGGTACGGCGGGTCATCGTCGACGAAGCCCATGCCTTGGCGGGCACCAAGCGGGGCGATCAGCTCGCGCTGTGCCTGGCCCGGCTGCGTGCTTTGGCGCCGGAGCTCCGCGCCATCGGCCTGTCCGCGACAGTCGCCCATCCAGAGGCCATCGCCGCGTTCGTGGGGGCCTCCCGCACGATCCGGGCGGCGGGCGGCGCGCCGCCGGAGATCGGCATGGTGCTGCCGGCGGGGCGGCTGCCCTGGTCTGGGCATATGGGCCTGGCCGCCGCGCCGGAAATCCTCAATCGCATCCGCGCCACCGGGACGACCATCGTCTTCGTCAACACCCGCGCGCAGGCCGAATTGCTGTTTCAGGCGCTGTGGAAACTGAACGAGGAAACCCTGCCGATCGGGCTGCACCACGGCTCCTTGCAACTGGAACAGCGGCTGCGGGTCGAACAGGCGATGGCCGCCGGCCGGTTGCGCGCGGTGGTCGCCACGTCCTCGCTGGATCTGGGCATCGACTGGGGCGGGGTGGATCAGGTGTTGCAGGTCGGAGCGCCGAAGGGGATTTCCCGCCTGTTGCAACGGGTTGGGCGGGCCAATCACCGCATGGACGAGGCCAGCCGCGCCATCCTGGTGCCCGCCAACCGGTTCGAGGTGCTGGAATGCGAGGCCGCCATCGCGGGGGTGGCGGAGGGCGACCTCGACGGCGATCCGCCGCGCGACGGCGGTCTGGACGTGCTGGCGCAACATCTCCTGCTCATGGCCTGCGCCGCGCCGTTCATGCCGGACGCGATGTTTTCCGAGGTGCGCGCCGCCGCGCCTTATGCCAGACTTTCGCGCGAGAATTTCGACGCCGTTCTGACGTTTGTCGAGAATGGCGGCTACGCGCTCTCCGCCTACGATCGTTACCGAAAACTGTTCCGCGATTCAGAGGGGCGGATGCATATCCGGGGCGCGCCGGAGGCGCGGCGGGCGCGGATGAACATTGGCACGATCGTGGAGGAACCGCTGCTGAAAGTGCGCCTCGCGTTCGGTCCGGTGCTGGGCGAGGTCGAGGAATATTTTGTAAATATGCTGAGTCCAGGGGACACTTTTATGTTCGCGGGGCGCCTGCTGCGGTTTTTGAGGTTGCGGGAGACGGTGTGCGAGGTCGCCGAGGGCGGATCGGGCGAGCCGAAAGTGCCGGCCTACGCGGGCGGGCGGATGCCGCTGACGACGAACCTCGCCGATCGCGTCCGCGGGATGCTGGCGGACACCGGATGTTGGCATTTGTTTCCGGACCCGGTTCGCGAATGGCTGGCGATGCAAAAACAGGTCTCGCGCCTGCCGGGCCGGAACGATCTGCTGGTGGAAACATTTCCGCGCGGCGACCGCTGGTATCTGGTCGCCTACTGCTTCGAGGGCCGGAACGCGCACCAGTCGCTCGGCATGCTGGTCACGCGGCGCATGGAGCGGCTGGGCATGCAACCGCTCGGGTTCGTCGCCACGGACTACGTCATGGCCACGTGGTCCGCGCGCCAGCCGCTGGGCATCGCGCGGTTGTTCCAGGAAGACCTTCTGGGCGACGATCTGGAGGCCTGGATGGCGGAGAGTTCCATGCTGCGCCGCACGTTCCGCAATGTCGCGACGATCTCCGGGTTGATCGAGCGCAACCATCCCGGCCAGGAGAAGTCGCGGCGCCAGGTGACGGTGAATTCCGATCTGATTTACGACGTCCTACGGAAGCACCAGCCAGACCACATACTACTACGCGCCACCTGGGCGGACGCCGCGGGCGGGTTGACGGACCTTGGCCGCATCGCCCTGTTGCTGGCGCGGGCGAAGGGCCGGTTGCGGCACATGGTGCTGTCCCGGGTCTCGCCCTTGGCGGTGCCGGTATTGCTGGAAATTGGACGGGAAAGCGTGCGCGATTCCATGAGCGAGGACGAATTATTGGCCGAAACCGAAGCCTTGGTGGCGGAAGCCGAAGGACGGGCGGATCCGCCGCCGCACCGCCCATTCGACCGGCCGGCGCCCAGGGGCGCGCGGCGGACCGCGCCGGTGCAAGGACGCCTGCTGTGACCGCCGCGCCGCTGCATTTCATGGGCGAGCGGCTGATGCTGACCCCGGAAGGCGCCCTGTTCTGGCCCGCGCATGGGTTGCTGGCGGTGGCCGACCTGCATTTGGAAAAAGGCAGCGCGGCGGCCGGGCGCGGGCAATTGGTGCCGCCGTGGGACACGCGGGAAACGTTGGACCTGCTGGGCAATCTGTTGCGCCGTTACCGGCCCCAAACCGTCGTCGCGCTGGGCGATTCGTTTCACGACAAAGACGGTGCGTCCCGGTTGCAAACAGGCGACGCCGCCCGGCTGGCGACACTCGCGCGTTCCTCGCGCTTCGTTTGGGTGCTCGGCAATCACGACCCCGCGCCGCAATCGGCGATGGCGGGCGAGACAGTCGACGCGTTTTCAACGGGCCCGCTGGTCTTCCGCCACGAGGCGCACGCGGACGGACGCGGCGAAATTTCCGGCCATTTTCACCCGAAAGCGGCGGTGCCTGTGCGCGGCGCGACAGTCTCGCGTCCCTGCTTCGTGGCCGATGGGCGGCGGATCGTGCTGCCGGCGATGGGGGCCTACACGGGCGGGCTGGACGTGCGAGACCCGGCGATCGCCGGGTTATTTCCACGGGGCGGCCAGATTTTTCTGTTGGGCCGCGAACGGCTGTTCCGGTTTCCACTCGCGGCGCGGCGTGTGTCCAAAGTCGCCGAACCGCCCGCGCCGGAGACGCGATTATTCCCCGATCCGCCTCAGCGGCCCATGGGACGGCGGGCGGACACCGGACGTTAACCCCCTCTCCGCCCCCTTGGGCGCGACTACCGCGCCTTGACCGGCCGGTTCCCGTGACTGGCCTGCGGCACGCCGCGGTTCAGGGACAAATGCGTGTGCACGCCCAGCCAAACCCCGTCGCGCTTGTGAAAGACCATGGTCGCGCGGCCCGGACGATCGAACCGCGAACCGTCGGGATGGAAACCCGTGCTGGTCCAGGGCGCGACCACCACCGCCATCGACCCGTCGTCCGACGCCAGCACATGCGCCGCGCCAAGGTCGAAGCGGAAATCGTCCGTCTTCGGCCAGACATTGTCCCACTGGCTGTTCACCCAGGCCTCCAGACTCGGCAACACATCGCGATGCGTGCCGAAGGCCAGAATATCCTTGTGAAACATGGGTTTGGCGGAGGCATAATCGACATCGCGCACATAGCTCGAAAATGTCTCGAGCCAGCGGTGGAAGAAGTCGCGGACCTCGGGTCCGGCCTCGGGCAATCCGTTCATGCGGTCGTGCTCCCTGCTCGCGTCGCGTTCCGGTTCCGGTGTATTCGCGTTCCTGTCAACCTGAAGCGTGCGCGAGAATGTCCGGCGAAACGATCCTGCACCATTACGATTTTTCCAATTACTCGGAGAAAGTCCGGCTCGCGCTCGGGTACAAGCGCCTTGCCTGGCGATCGGTCACGATCCCGCCGGTGGCGCCCAAACCCGATCTGACGCCGCTGACCGGCGGTTACCGCCGCACCCCGGTGTTGCAGATCGGCGCCGATATCTACTGCGACACATGGCTGATCCTGCGGGAACTGGAGCGGCGGCACCCCTCCCCCACGCTGTACCCCGCCGCGACAGCCGCGATGGCGGACGCCGTCGCGTACTGGGCGGAGCGCCAGATGTTCCGGCCGATATCGCTCTATGTCTCCGGCAACAACATGGACGTGCTACCGCCGAACTTACAGGCGGACCGGTCCCTGATGCGCGGTCTGCCGGTCCCGGACGAGTCGACGATGCGCCGCGCGGCGGCAAGGAGCGCGCCCGCCGTCCGTATCCACATCGCGGCGGTCGAGACGATGTTGTCCGATGGCCGAGATTGGCTCATCGGGCCGGTTCCAACCGTCGCGGATTTCGCCGTTTATCACGCGTTATGGTTTGTTTCGGCGCGGACGGAGCGGCTGACGCGCGAACTGGCCCCCTTCCCCCGGATTCTCGCCTGGATGGCGCGGATGCGGGCGTTCGGGCACGGATCCTGGTCGCCGATGACAGCGCGAGAAGCGCTGGCGGTCGCGGCGGCGGCGACACCGGCCGATCCACGCGAATCGCATCCCTTTCCGGAAGACCCGTCCCTGGGGACATGGGTTCGCGTCCGCGCCGACGATTACGGCCGCGATCCCGTCGAAGGCGAACTGGTCTCGATCGATGCCGAGGAAATCGCCTTGCGCCGTACCGATCCCGCTTTGGGCGAGATCGTGGTGCATTTTCCGCGTCTCGGATACGATTTGCGTCCCGCCCTCCCCCGCCCTTGATGCCCGCAACGGGGCAAGGAATACTGACCGCCCAAACCAACGATCGTCGCGCCACGACGCGACGCGCGAGAGGAAACCGCATGGCGACGACCGCGACCGAAATGGACCTGGCAACGCTCGACGCGCTGCGCGAGAGTGTCGCCGCGGTTCTGGCGGAACAATGCGACAGCACGGCGCTGCATGCCTTCGTCGATGGCAAGACGGCGCTGGACAAGGTGTTGTGGTCGCAGGCCGCGTCGCTCGGCTGGCTCGGCTTTGGCATCCCGGAGGAACACGGCGGCCTCGGACTGGGCTTGCACGGGCTTTCCATTCTGCACACCGAACTCGGCCGCCAGGCCGCGCCCGGCCCGTACATCGCCACGCTTTGCGCCGCGCAGACGATCGCGGAACACGGCGACGGCGACGCCCGGAAAGCATGGCTTCCGCGCGTCGCGGCGGGCGAGATCGGCGCGGCGATTCCCGCCAATCTGGGCACCGCCGCCCTGACGCGATCGGCGGCCGGGATTTCCGGTTCGCTGCGCTGCCTCGGTGCCCCGAACGCGGCGTTCCTGCTCGCACCCGCCGGTGACGCATGGGCAATCGTGGACCTGGCGGACGCGGAGATAACAACGGCGCCGGTCTGGGACCGGACCCGCGAAACGATCGACATTCGGCTGCGGGACGCGAAACCCGCCGCGATCCTAGGCGATGGCGCGGGCGAGACACTGCTTCAGGCGCTGACCCTCGCGATTTCCGCCGACAGCGCGGGCGCGGCGCGGTCCGTCACCGAACGCACCATCGCCTACATGAAAACCCGCGAACAATTCGGCCAGCCGATCGCGGGGTTCCAGGCGCTGAAACACCGCGCCGCCGACCTCGCCACCCGCCTCGCGGTCATGGACGAAACCGTGGGGCACGCGCTGCATCGCGCCGTCGCGGGGGAGCCTGACGCGGAGATCTGGACCGCGCTCGCCAAAGCCGAAACGACCGAGCATTTCGTGTTCATCGCCACGGATTGCGTGCAACTGCACGGCGGAGTCGGCTTCACCTGGGATTACGATCCGCAAATTTTCCTCAAGCGCGCGCGCCTGAACGAAGTTCTGGGCGTCGCGAACCCCGCCTTGCGCGACCGCGCCGCCGCCGCGTTCGCCGCCGCCACCCGCGCCGGACATTCCGTTTTGGAGTTGGGACTGTGACAATCCTCGACGCGAAAGACGACCTGCCGAAATTCCGCGCCGAAATTCGCGCCTGGCTGGCGGATGTCGTGCCTTCCGATTGGAAAGCGCGCATGGCCCGTGCCTCGAATGAGGAATATGTCGCCGCGCAACGCTGGTGGATGGCGGAACGGAGCAAAGTGGGACTCGCCGTGCCGCACTGGCCGGTCGAATATGGTGGCGCGGGCCTGACGCTGAAACATCTGGTCGCGATCGCCGACGAAATGGCGCGCGCGGACGCGCCGACCGCGCGGATGTTCACCATTTCGCTGATCCATCTGCCCGGTACTTTGTTCCCGCACGGGACAGAGGCGCAGAAGCGCCACTACCTCGCCGGCGTGGCGAAAGGCGATGTCTGGTGCCAGGGATTCTCGGAACCGAACTCGGGCTCCGACCTCGCGTCGTTGCGGTGCCGCGCCGTGCGCGACGGGGATCATTACGTCGTCAACGGACAGAAAATCTGGTCGTCCTATTCAATGTACGCCGACCACTGCATCCTCCTCACCCGGACCGATCCGGACGCGCAAAAACACCGCGGCATCACCTATTTCATCATGGACATGCGCGCGCCCGGCGTCGAAGTCCGCCCGATCCGGCAGGCGAACGGCCGCGCCGAATTCGGGGAAATCTTCCTCACCAATGTCCGCATCCCCGCCGAGAACATGATCGGGCGCGAAAACAACGGCTGGCGGGTAGCGCAGGCGACTCTGGCCTCCGAACGGGGTGTCATCGCCTTCGAAGGCGCGGAACGCCAGCGGCACGAGGTCGAGGCGTTCTATCGCAAGGCGCTGGCAACCGA
>CANJJS010000046.1 GCA_947474705.1 Acetobacteraceae bacterium
CGAACGTGTCCCATGCCGTCCCGAGCACGATCGCGTGAGTACGGACATGGCGCAGGCTCTGGGCCCGTTCCAACGCGAGACCTATGTCGGCGACGGCGGAATCCAGGTGGCCAAGCAGCGCGTCGCCGCGGGCACGCAACGCCAGCAGCACGCCGATGGGGTCCATGCCCAGCGCCTCGGCGGTGGCATGGGCCGTTTCGGGGGCGTCGATTCGGGACCATGCCTCCAAAGCCGCATGGAAAATCGCGCGGGCCTCGCCGGTCTCACCCTGGTAGACGCGGCAAATGCCATTGGCGATGGCGCCAAGGGTCGCGATGCCCGGATTGGCGGTGGTCTGGCCCAGCGCGATCAATTCGTCGCTCAGCCGGCGAATATCGGCGAAGGCGCCAAGGTAAAGCCGATGCACGAACAGGCCGAACAGTGCCCGCGCGAAGATCGGATTCCGCTCCGGATCGTCCGGCGGCATGGCGCGCGCGAGGTCCAGCGCCCGCGCCAACGCCTCGCCGGTCTCGGGCGCGGCGTAGAAGCGCAGCGCGCCAATCGCCTCGCCAAGACCGAAATGATACCGCGCGCGCCAGGCGAGCACGCCCGGAATATCGGGATTGTCTTCCGCGATCCGCAGGCCACGGGTCAGCAACGTATGCGCCTCCGCCATCGCGCCCCGGGCCGCCGCTGTCTGGGCCGCCGCCAGAAACCAGGAGATCGCCTTCTCCGGCAGGCCCGCTTCGGCGCAATGATGCGCGAGCAGCGCCGGATCGGCCGCCATCGTCCCCTTGTCCCGTTCCAGCGCCGCGACGATCGCGCCATGCAGCGCCGCGCGGCGCGGACGCAGCATGCTCTGATAGGCTGTGTCCTGGACCAGCGCGTGTTTGAACCGGTAGGTCGCGCCTTCCGCCTCGCCGCGGCGGAAGGCGAGTCCGGAGGCCACCAATTGTTCCAGACCGCCGTCCAAGGCCGTCGCGGGCGAATCGGCGATCGCGGCCAGCAGGTCCCGCGTGAAGGACCGTCCGATCGCCGATCCGATCTGCGCCACGGTCTTCGCCATCGGCAAACGGTCGAGCCGCGCCAACAGCGAAGCCTGGAGCGTATCGGGGACCAGCGCCGCCGCGAGCGAGCCTTTTTCCAGTCCCGCTTCCAGCACCGCGCGCGTCAACTCCTCGATGAACAGCGGCACGCCATCGCTGCGGACAACCAGGCTGTCGATCAACGGCCGGGGGATCGCCGAGGCCGCCAGCCGCAACGCGATATCCGCCGTTTCCCTTGGCGTCAGCCGGTTCAGTCCAAGCGCGGTGACTCCCGCGCGCCCAACCCAGGGGGCGGCGAATTCCGGACGGTAGGTCAGAACCAGAAGGACGCGCAGATGGGCCAATATCTCGAACAACTGGTCCAACAGGTCGCGTGAGGTGGGGTCCGACCAATGCGCATCCTCGACCAGCACAACGACCGGCTGGCCGCGCGCCAGGGTCGAGAACTGATGTAACAGCGCCGCGAAAGTGCGTTCTTTACGCCGTTGCGCCGAAAGCTCCCGGTCCAGCGGGGCGGTGTCGGGTGTCGCCGACAAGACAGTGGCGATCGCCGCGATATCGGCCTCCGAAGTGCCGGGCGCCAGTGCCGCGCGCAATTTTTCCATGCGTCCGGCCGGCGAATCGCCGCGCGCGAAACCCGCCGCGTGCTCGAACTGCGCGACGAACGGCGCCAGCGGCGTGTCGCGCCGGTGCGGCAGGCAGAAATACCGTAATCGAATATGCGGCTCGCCGCGGAGTTGCTCGTCCATCGCGGCCATCAGCCGGGACTTCCCGATTCCCGGTTCGCCGGAAATCAGCACCGCGTTGCCCGTGCCCGCCTTGGCCTGCCGCCAACGGCGCATCAACAACGCCAACTCTTCCTCGCGCCCGATGAAAGGGGTCAGGCGCTCGCCACGAAACGCCTCGAACCGGCTCAGCATGCCGCTTTCGGCCATCACCCGCCAGGCGGGCACGGCGCCGGCAAGTCCTGGCAGTTCGTGCGGGCCGAGATCGCGGACCTCGAACAGCCCGCCAATCATTTGCCGCGTGGCCGCGTCGATCACCACCGCGTCCGGCTCGGCCAGCGCCTGCAAACGCGCCGCCCGATTCGGGGTCTCGCCGATCGCGGTGTACTGGAGTGAGTCGTTGGCGCCGATTCGTTCCCCTATGACCACCAGGCCGGTGGCGATGCCAATTCTGACGCGCGGATGCTCGCCGCGAATCGGGCTGGCGCCGATCGCCTGGATGATTTCCAGTCCCGCGCGCACCGCCCGTTCCGGATCGTCCTCCCGTGCCTGGGGCCAGCCGAAATAGATCAGCACGCCGTCCCCAAGGTAACGGGCGATAAAGCCGCCAAACCGCGCCGCCGTGGCGTTGACCCGTTCCTGATAGCCGCGAATGACGGCGCTGAGATCCTCTGGGTCGAGGCGCGTGGAGAGCGCGGTGGACCCAACGAGATCGCAAAACAACGTGGCGAGCTGACGCCGTTCGGCCAGGAGTTCCGGCCGCGCCAAATCGGGCGATCCAGGCGTATGAGAACCGGGCGCGGCGTCCTCGCGTAAAACAGCCACCGCATCCAACAAACGGCGGCGATGCCCCACCGACACGACGCCAATCTCGCGGAAATCCTCCGCCGTCAGGCTCGCCAGCAGGTCCTCCTCGATATCGTTGGCTTCGAACGCGGGGAGATACCGCTCCAACCCGAGCCCTTTAAGCCATGTTTCGACTGACATCGATCGCCTCGGGAGGGAACGGGACCCATGCCTCGCCCTTCCCCAGAGGTTGCCCCGGCGCCCCCGGACTGTCCAGCGGCCGCCGCTTAAGCGAGGCCTTGGGCGGTTCCCGTGGAAATCGCCACCGCCGCGACGGATCATGCCGTTTCCGAGTTGACACTGACGGCCCTTGTCAGCATTTTGCGCCCGCGCCGCGAACCCATCCGGGCCGCGCGCAAGGCGGGATGGGGCTGTAGCTCAGTTGGGAGAGCGCCTCGTTCGCAATGAGGAGGTCAGGGGTTCGATTCCCCTCAGCTCCACCACCCGTTCCGCCAGAACACGCCCTCAGCGACGGTTCACCGCCCGTTTCCGGACAAGAAATCCAACTGCCACCGCATTTCCTGCACGGACAGCGGGAACGTGTTGCCGGGCCCGGCTTTCAACGCCACGCCTGGCGACAAACGCGCCAACAACAACTGCACCGCGTATCCCGCACGCATCGTGAAACCGGCCCGCCAGGCGAGGCTCACCAGCCCCTTCGCGTTACGCAATGTCGCGGCGCGGCGGACCACCGCCAAAGGTACGCCGGCCGCGGCGGCCAACAGCGCCGCCGCCTTCGCGGCATCGCCCTGCCCCGCCGCCTCCAGGATGCCATCCTCGGTCGCCTCGCCCACGGACGGAGCGGGCGGCGCTGCCACGGGCGCCGCCGCGAGGCGTTCGGAGACCAGCGCCCGGAGACCGGCCGCGGTGTCGGCCGGCAGATCGCCGCGCCGCGCCAGTACTTCCAACAAATGGTCCGCGACGATTCGGGACAGCGCCGACACCGCGCGGTCCGACAAAACCGGCCGCTGGATCAAAGGTTCCTGCCAATCCGGCCGCGTCGCGGATTGTTCCGCCAACGCGTCCAGGGTCGCTTCCCGTATTTGCGCCGACCCGTTGGACAACAACGCCAAAATCACGTCGTCGGCGCCGTTCGCCACCAACGCGTCGCTGACCGTCGTGTCGATATTCGCCCGCCGCGCGACCGCCAGCCGGGTCGCGACCGAAGGCGCCGCCGCCACCAAGGCCACGAGATCGTCGGTCGTGAGCAAAGGCGAAAACCGGATGACCGGCTCGCAGACCGGTGCGGCGTCGTCGCGCGCCAGGCGCAGAATCAGGGCGCGCGGCGCCTCCGGCATGTCCTTGACCGCATCCGCGATCGCCGCCCGGACCCGTACCGCCGCGTCCTCGGCGAGGGCGATCAACGTCTCCAACGTCTCGGCGCCAAGTTTCGATCGCGCCTGTTCCGACAACGCCGGCGCCAGGGCCCCGAGTTTGCGCGCGATCAACACACGAACCCGTTCGTCGGGATCGCGGGCCAGCAGGACATCGGCCTCCAGCGGCGCGGCCGGGTTCAGCGCGAGGCTGACACGCACGGTCACCGAGGGATCCATCGCGAGGCCGCGCGACACCTCCGGCTCGATCATGGGCCGCGCGCCCAAACGGACACGCGCGGCTTCGTCCAGTTCGGCGATCATGTCCGCGGCCGCAGCGACACGCGCCAGTGGCCCCGGCCGCCCCGTTTGACCTCGTACATCGCGGTGTCGGCGCGGCGCATGATGCTGTCCAGCGGTTCGTCCCCGCCGGGAACCCGCGTGGCGATCCCGATCGACATCGTCAGCCGCGGCACCTCCGTCCCCACGATCTCCGTCAACGCCTTGGGCACCGCGTCGCGCAAATATTCGGCGCGTTCGGCCGCGGTCATGTGATCGGCGCCGTTCAGCCAGACCGCGAATTCGTCCCCGCCCAACCGCGCCACCAGGTCGCCAGGCCGGAATGTGCCGCGCAACAGCGCCGCCGTCCCGCGTAACACCCGGTCGCCGGTTTCATGGCCCAGGCGATCGTTCACCGGTTTGAAGTGATCCAGATCGGCGAACAACAATGTTCCCGGCAGATGTTCCTTGTCCAGACGAACCGCGTGGCGTTCCACTTCCTCCAGGAATGCCCGGCGATTCAGCAGACCGGTCAGCGAATCCGTCCGCGCCTGGGAGGCCATTTCGTGCTGCACCGAAACATGTTCCAGCACCATCCGGACGATATTCGCGGCCGAGCCAAGCAGCAGGTTGTCGTCGCGATCCCACTCGCGCGCACCGGGCGCGCGCCAGGCCGACAAAGACGCCTGCTCTCCGGATCGGGTCGGACAAAGAACCGTCAGGATCGGACTGCCATCCGCGTTGAGCGTTTGCATGGGCCCGGTCTCGCCGGCCAAAATCTGACGGCGAATCGTGTCCAACGCGGCTTCCAGGCCAGAGCCGGCGATATGCGCCGGTTTCAGCTCGGCCTCCCCCGGCGGAAGCAACAGCACCGCGGCGCCCTCCGCGCCCAAGGCATCGGCCAGCGCCTCCAACGCCGACGCCATCATTCTGGGTGCCATCACCTCCTGGCCCGTGCGCCAGAGAATATGGTCCAGAACCTCCGCCCGCCGCAGCGCCGCGGCAACCTGCCCGGCCTGGCTGTCGAAGTCGGTCATGTCGATACCGACACCGCGCGTCCCGGCCAGCCGGCCGGTTCCATCGCGCAACGGCGCGACACAGAATGACAGGCAGGCGGCACCGCCATCGCCCCGCCGCAGCCAGGCCTGGCGGTGACGGACGACAGCCTGCGCCCGAAACGGATTGAACGCCCCCGCGCCATCGTCGGCGAGCAACGCCCCGGAAGGCTGGCCGATCAGCGCGTTGGTATTCCACCCCAGGGCGGCGTCGGGACCGGCCATGGCGAATCGGCCCCATTCGTCGGTTTCGAAGTAGAAATCGGCGGCGAGATTGACCAGCTCCTTCCAGCGTTGCCGGCTGTCCAGGAGAGCTCCCTGAAACAGCTCGGCCGCCGGATGCCTGGCCGGAGGGGTCGGTGTGAGAAGGTCTTGCATGCCGCGGCGTTCCTGAAGTCGGGACGCCGCATTAGATCGCGAAAGGCTTAAGGAAGTGTTACCCGCGCCGCCATCGCGCCAGGAAAGTTCGCCGCAATCCGTTTCCTGGGCAAAGCCCGTACAATGGCCCTTGCCCATGCTGGAGCGAACCACTATGAACGCGCCGTGCGCCCCCCGGCGCTGCTGTAGCTCAGTGGTAGAGCACTCCCTTGGTAAGGGAGAGGTCGAGAGTTCAATCCCCTCCAGCAGCACCAGTCCTCCCCGCGAAACATCGCCAGGCCGCCAGAAGCTCGCGGAGTCCCGGCCGCCGCGTTTAGGACAAACCCGCCGCCCGCGTTATAAAGACCGCCGTCTCTATCGGACGAAAGGCGGATCTCGGCGATGACATTGATGGAATGGTTCTGGGATCAAAAACTCTCCGACTGGGTCCAGGGCATTGGCTCGCTGGCCGCCGCGGGCGTGGCCGTCGGAATCGCCTTGCGCCAGGAACGGGTCGAGCAATCCCGGGCGGAAGCCGCGCGGGTGTTGCGGCGGCACGTGCTGGCCGCGGCGATCGCGCCGGTGTTGAAGGACCTGAACACCACGGCACGGGTGCGTAACGGGCTGTTGAAGACCATCGGCCGCGCCCGCCAGGACGAAGCCCCGCCACACCTGGAAGACCTGCTGATCCCGCTGCCCGACATTTTCATGAACACGATCGATCGCGCCGACGTCTTCGGCGCCAATGTCGCGGCACGCGTCTACATGCTGATCCACCGGGTCGACGATTACAATCGCAACGTCCGTTCGTTGCGAGAGTGGGATGTTCCCGTCCGCACCTGGACCGTGAATCTCCGGCCCAAACTGGAAGCCGTGACCGAAACGCTGGAATTTCTGCTGCCGCGCATGGACGCGGAAGTCGGCGCGCTGGAAAACGCCTCGCCCTTGTGAACCGGTCTTCCTCCTCCCGCCACCGCGAAAGGAGGAAGACCGCATACGTCAGCCCTTGATCGCGGGCTGGCCGAGTTCGGCCCGGACCTCATTGATAATCTGCAAGACCCGCTCCCGGTAGGGACGGTATTGCACGCCGAACTCGCTCACAAGGCGGGAATTGTCGATCATCCAGTTCCCCGACGACTCCCGCCCACCCGTTTCCTTGTCGAAGGAAATTTTCGCGTCCGGCAGGAATTCACGGACGAGTTTCGCGATATCGCCGAGAGAAATGGCATGTCCGCCGGACGAGTAGATGGCGTGTTTGGGTTTATCCGCCATCAACACACGCACGAAAACCTCGGCGATGTCGTCGACATGGATTGGGCAGCGCATGGCGTCGGCGAAGGGAAAAGAGATCGACTCGCCGCGGGTGGGGCGGGTGACGATGTTCACGTGATCGACGGAGCCGCGCACCTTGTCGGGACCGGTGACGTTGGCGGGCCGGATGCCGGTGATCGTCATGCCGTGTTTGTCGATATAATCCTTGGCCTGAAATTCGTTGAACGCCTTATGCGATCCGTATTGCACAACGGCGTGTTTGTAATCGTCCTCCGTCACCGGGCGCTCGCCGTAATGCGACTGCTGACCGTTCACCGCCAGGGAACTTGCGTAAACCGTGTGTTTCACACCGAGGATGCGCGCGGCCTCGAAACAATTATCCATGCCGACGATGTTCAGCTTCGTGGCGCGGTGCGGCGGCAGGTCCTGGCCCAGATTATAGGACAGATTGATGACCCGATCGGCCTTCGAGGCCTCCATGACGCCAATGACATCGTCGAACTGGGTCACGTCGCCGCGGATCACGGTCACCTTTTCGCCCAGCCCCGCCAGCGCCGGCGCGTTCGGATTGATGTCCATGCAGACAACGGTTTCGCCGCGGGCGACGAGCATGGGGATAACGCGGATACCGATAAACCCGGTGCCGCCGATAACGAATATGGACATGGATGTTTCTCCCTTCGCGCGGGTCTCGCCCGCCCTGGACACAGGATCGGCCGAACCGGCTTTCCCGGCAAGAGCCTCAGGCCAGGCGGCTTTGGAATGGAATGGGTTCGCGCGCCATCGCCTGGCCGACTCCGGGCCACCCCTCCCGGGACGTGGCCCTGAACAAGCGGAGGCCGGGATACCAAGGACATGCCACGCCGGACTGCCCCCAGTAAAAATTCGGCGCGGCCGGCACCGCGATCCAGGCCGGGTGGCCCATCGCGCCGCAAATATGCGCGGACAAGGTATCCGCGGATATCGTCAGATCGGTCGCCGCGATCATGGCCGCGTATTCGTCCAACGCCACCTCTCCGGCGGCCAGCGGATCGAACGCATGCGAGGCGACATGGGCCAGGGCCTCCCGCCCGGCGGGCGCGCCGCCCTGGAGATTGACCAGACCGGCCGGGGCGACGCCCGCGAGAATCGCCGGCGGGAACGACCGCTCGGCGGCCGAGGCGCTGGCGGGATTGGCGCGCCACACCACCCCCACGGTCGGGCGCCGGCCCGGCAAGGCCGCCTCGTAACGCGTCCGCCAGGCCGCGACCCTGCCCGGTTAGGGCACCAGCCAGGGCGCGAAATCCGCCGGACCCGCGACGTCCAATATCCACGCCAGGCTCATCATCGGCACGAGCCAGTCGTACCGTCCCGCCAAGGCCGCCATATTGAGCTTCGTGTCCGGCCGGTCCGCCGGCGGTCCCAGCACCTCGCCCGGCACCAGCGGGCCCAGCAACGGCCGCAACGGCGCCGGACAGGCGAGGTCGAACCGGACGCCCCGCCGGGCAAGCATGGGCAAAAACCGCGCGGCCCACACCATGTCGCCCAAGCCTTGTTCGGTGAACACCAGGACCCGGCGTCCGGCCAGCGTGTCGCCCGGCCGGGGAACGCGATGGCGCAGCCCGGCGAAACTGCCAGCGGCGGCGAGACCGATCCAGTCCTCCCGGTCCAGCCGCGCCTCGTGCAACGCGAAGCCCTCGCGGTAATCGCCCGCACCCAGCAGCGCGATGGCCAGGTTGAACCGGTAGGCGGGCGAGGCCGGTTCCAGCCGCGCGGCCGTCCGCCAGTGGGTCAGCGCCGTTGGGAAATCCCCCGCCGCCTCCAGCAAATGGGCCTGCACGGTATGGGCCGCCGCGCTCTCGGGATCGGCCGACAGCGCCAAGGCGGTCGCCGCCACGGCCAGATCGCGCGAACCGGCGGCGATCGACGCATGCGCCGCCGCGACCAAATGCCGCGCGGCGTCCCGCGGCGTCCCCCCGTTCACAGCCGGTCCAGGCCGACCGGTGCTCCCACGGAAATCAGCCGGTTGATCTGACCCTGGGCCATGCCGACGAGCATCGGGCTTTTCAGCCCAGGGACGATCGCGATATCGTAGAGTTCCCGGACAATGCCGCCGAGCCGCAGCCAGTGAACGATCGCGCCAGTGGCAAGGTCCATGACCATGACGGCGCATTGGGCTTCCTGCCCCTCGGCGCGCAACCGGTCCTCGATCGGCAGCCCGGAAAAGACCTCGCTGCTGCGTGGTAGCGACAGCCCGATCATCGCGTATTCGCCGCTCAGCGCGAGCCCGCGGGCAAAGCCGGGCACGAAACCGATCGCGGAAAACCGGCCATCGGCGGGATCGACGATGCCCAGTTCGCCGGACCCGGCGTTCAGAACATAAAGTTTACCGTCGTGGAGCCGCGGGGAATGCGGCATCGACAAGCCACGGCAGACCACCGCGTTGGCGGCGATATCCATGACGATGCCGCCACCGACCCGCCCCGCGGACCATCCCCGCGCCTCCGCCGTCTCGCCTGCGGCGGTCATATAGGCGGGCCGGCCCGTGCCCGGATCCATCGCCAGCCCGTTCAAGTGGCAGGCATCCCCCGGCGCCGCCCGTTCGATAAAGGGTGGCCGCCAAACCGCGCGGAAGCTGGACGCGTCGTCCACGGTGGCGAGGCAGGAGAAGGACGTATTGACGAACACTGGCCGCCCCGAGGGCATGACCCCGACATCGTGCGCGAACACATCGCCGGTGAACCAGGCCGCCTGCGGAACATAGACGGCGTCATGCCCCTCCAGCTCGCTCCCGGCGGGCACCACGTTTTCGAACCGCCAGATCGCGTTGAGGCCCGCGAGATAAAGACTAGACCCGGCGGCCGCGACCCCCAGACACCGCTCGAAGGTGCGCTCGGTCACGCTCAACTGCTGGTCGGTGGGCGCTCCGATCAGAAACAATTTTCCGATCTGATAGGTCGTGACGGCCAGCGCGAACCCGGACTCGCGCAAAAACGCGGCGAACCCGTCGGACGCCCGCACGGAGTATGGCGGGGCGGAATCCCCCGCGCTCACGATTTCCGCCACGGCCTCGCTCCCCGATGTTACGCCCAAGCGTGTTTCATTACGCCTTCCGCACGCCCCAGAACAGCGGCCCGGCGCCGGTGACGATATCTTTCACGTGATTCTGGAAAACGGTGGAGCCAAGCGCCTGCCCCAGCGGAATATAGGGCACGTCAACGAAGGCCTGGCGCTGCATGTCGGCGGCCAGACGCTGGCGTCCCGCGAGGTCCGGCGTGACCAGCCATTCATCGCGAAGCGCCTCGATCTTCGGACTGTCGGGCCACCCGCGCGAAGCCGCCCTTCCATTCGACCGCAACCAATAATGCGTGGCCGGATCGGCGAAATCCAGGCCGGAGGGATGGGTGAGATAGACGCTCCACCCGCCCTTCTCCACCGGCTCGGCGGAGGTCAAAGCGCGCTGAATGCTGCCCCAGTCCGCCGTGCGCAATTCGACGTTCAGGCCGATTTTGCGCATCATGTCCACGCCGACATTGCCCAGCGCGGCGAAGGACGCGTATTCCGGCGCGACCGGGACAACGGCCTTCTCGCCCTTATAGCCAGACGCCTCCACCGCGCGTTTGACCGCGTCGAGATCGCGCTTACCGGACAAAACCTCCATCCCGGCGGAGGTCGGCATGGCCGAGCCCGGCGTGAAGAACCCGACACCGGCGGTCCAGTTCCGCTTGTCCTCCGTCGCGACGGCGGTCATGAATTCTTCCTGGTCCACCGCGCCAAGGATCGCGCGTCGCAACGCCGCGTTATTGAACGGCGGATGCAGATGGTTGAACCGCATCCCGGCCATCGAGCCGAAACCGTTCATCCGCGTCACCGTCAGATTTTTGGACTGACGCAAAGACGGCAGCAGATCGTAGGTCGGGTTTTCCCACCAATCCATTTCCCCGGTTCGCATCGCCGCGGCGGCGCTGGCGACGTCGGGCAGGATATGCCACTCGACGCGATCGAAATGCACGATCTTCGGCCCCGCCGTCAGGCTGGGCGTGCCGTTGGGCCGCGGAACATACGCCTGGTTGCGCTCGTAAACGATGCGCGAACCCGTCAAATGTTCCTTGTGGACGAAACGAAACGGCCCGCTGCCCACCATCTCGTTCATCTGCTTGAAGGGATCGGTCAGCGCGAGCCGCTCCGGCATCATCACGCAGATGTTCGGCCCGGTCTTGCCCAGCGCCGCGGTCAGCAACGGAAACGGGTGCTTCAACCGGAACCGGATGGTGCGATCGTCCGGCGCCTCGATCGCGTCGGTCGCGGCCATGAGCGTTTGGCCAAACCCGTCGCGCACACCCCAACGCCGAATGCTGGCGACACAGTCCTTGGCGAGCACCCTCTCCCCGTCATGCCATAGCAGCCCAGGACGCAGCGTGATCGACCACGTTTTGCCACCATCCTCGACCTTGTGGCCCTCCGCCATCTGCGGTTGCGGCAGATAGTCGCTGTCCAGCCCGTACAAGGTGTCGAAGACCATCATGCCATGGGCGCCGACGACATAGACCGTGGTCCAAATCGGATCGAGCGTCCCCAAATCGGACTGCGGAATGAATTTCAACACCCGGCTGTTCTGCCCTTGGGCGATACGCGGCGCGGCGAGCGCGGCGGTGGATGCCGCGAGAAACCCGCGGCGCGGCAATTTGCGGTCGGTCATTCCTGGACTCCCGTTTCGCGAGATGGACCCGCGTTCGGAAACAGGATCGGATGAACCGGCGATCGGGAGCAAGAGGGAGAGTTCGCGGACACGCCCGCGAAAGGGTCTTTTCTGGCTTCGCGCCACGGATTCGCTTAGCATCGCGCCATGGCGGACGATCTTTACGAACAGGACGTGTTGCGATGGTCCGAGCATCAGGCCGAACTGTTGCGACGCCTCGCGCGCGGCGAACGCGTGAATGGAGTCGACTGGTCTCATGTCGTTGAGGAGATCGAGGACGTGGGGCTTTCGGAACTGCGCTCGGTTGAGAGTCTCCTCACCCTGATGCTGGTCCACTTACTGAAGGTTCAGGGATGGCCGGCGAGCGCCGCGGGAAATCATTGGCGCGGGGAGATCGTGGCTTTCCAACAAAACGCCGCCCGCCGTTTCGCGCCCTCGATGCGGCAAAGAATCGACCTGGGACAACTTTATCGGGACGCGATCGAGCAATTGGAGGCTGAGGAATATGACGGGCGAGGGCCTGGCCCCTGGCCTGCCTCCTGCCCGTTCACCCTCGATCGGCTTTTGCGCGAAAAGCGCGCGGCGCTGGAAGAAATCCTGAAGGCCGAGACATAAGAATGGCCAGGGGAACACCCTGGCCATCCGAGGTCTCGTCTTACGCACGTTTCATTGGCCACACCGGTAAGAACCGGCCGGGGCTTCGTCGAAGAGCGGACCCTCAGGCCTCGGTCTCTTCTTCCTCTTCACGCTCCTGCTTCGGGCCGCTGTCGAGACCCTTCGCCGCGGGATTGCGTTCAATCAGTTCGATCACGGCCATATCCGCCGCGTCTCCGTAACGAATGCCCGCCTTCAGCACCCGCGCATACCCGCCGGGACGTTCCTTGTAACGCTCCGCCAGCGTCGTGAACAACTTGTTCACGATGACGTCGTCGCGCAACTGCGCGTAAGCCAGCCGGCGATTCGCCAGCCCGCCCTTCTTGCCCAGCGTGATCAGCTTCTCGACGACGGGACGCAGGTCCTTCGCCTTCGGCAACGTGGTCGTGATCTGCTCATGCTTGATCAGCGCATGGGCGAGGTTGCGAAACATCGCCAAGCGATGTGTGGATGTAACGCCGAGCTTCCGGCCAGATACCCCGTGACGCATTGTCTAAATCCTTTCCGGCCAGCTCAGAACGGCTCTTCCAGCCGTTTCGCGAGTTCTTCGATGTTCTCAGGCGGCCACGCCGCGACGGTCATGCCAAGCGACAGACCCATCGTGGTGAGAAGCTCCTTGATTTCGTTCAACGACTTGCGTCCGAAATTCGGCGTCCGCAGCATTTCCTGCTCGGACTTCTGCACGAGGTCGCCGATGTAAACGATGTTGTCGTTCTTCAAACAATTCGCCGAGCGGACGGACAATTCCAGCTCGTCCACCTTGCGCAACAGATTGCGGTTGAAACCCAGATCCTCGCGTGGCTCCTCGGCGCGAATCTCGCGGGGCTCGTCGAAGTTGATGAACAACTGCAACTGATCCTGCAAAATCCGCGCGGCCAGCGCCACGGAATCTTCCGGCGTCACCGCCCCGTTGGTCTCGACGGTAAGCAGCAGCTTGTCATAATCGGTGACCTGACCGACGCGGGTCTGATCGACGCGATACGACACGCGGCGCACCGGCGAGTAGATCGAATCGACCGGAATCAACCCGATCGGCGCGTCTTCCGGACGGTTCACGCTGGACGGCTGATAGCCCTTGCCCAGATTGACCGTGAACTCCATGCCCAGCTTCGCGCCGTCGTCCAGCGTGCAAATCACCAGATCCGGGTTCATGATGTCGATGTCATGCCCGGCCTGGATCTGGCCCGCCTTGACCTCGCCAGGACCCACGGCGGACAGCGACATCCGCTTCGGACCCTCGCCATGCATCCGCAGCGCCAACTGCTTGATGTTCAACACGATGTCCGTCACATCCTCGCGCACGCCGGCGAGGGAGCTGAACTCATGCAACACCCCGTCGATCTGCACCGCCGTCACCGCCGCGCCCTGAAGCGACGACAGCAGAATGCGGCGGATCGCGTTGCCAAGGGTCATGCCGAAGCCGCGTTCCAGAGGCTCGGCGATGATCGTGGCCACGCGCGCGGGATCGGCACCCGGCTCGACCTCGAGTTTTTCCGGCTTGATCAGTGACTGCCAGTTCCGCTGAATGACCGCGCTCTGCTTCATGTCGCACCTGATATTGTTCGCGCCGTTTCCGGCGGGAGCGGCTTACGCCGCCGGCCCAGAGTCCGGCCCATGGAACACGGGCCGAACGGAAACGTCAGACCCGCCGGCGCTTGCGCGGACGGCACCCGTTATGCGGGATCGGCGTCATGTCTCTGATGGCCGTGACCTGGAACCCAACCGCCTGCAAAGCCCGCAACGCGCTCTCACGCCCCGAACCCGGCCCGCTGACCTCAATGTCCAGCGTCTCCATGCCATGCTCGCGCGCCTTCTTGCCCGCGTCCTCGGCGGCGACCTGCGCGGCATAGGGCGTGGATTTCCGGCTGCCCTTAAACCCCTGGCTCCCCGCCGACGACCACGCGATCGCGTTGCCCTGGGCGTCCGTGATCGTGATCACCGTGTTGTTGAACGTCGCGGCGACATGCGCCACGCCGGAGGTGATGTTCTTACGCTCTTTGCGGCGCGGGCGCGCGGCGGCGGGTTTCGCCATGATCGATTGTGCTCCATACATCCACCGCGCGCGACTGGCTCGCGCGGCATCCAGAATCCGAGGGGGCGAATGCCCTTACTTGGTGACTTTCTTCTTGCCGGCAATCGCCACGGCCTTGCCCTTGCGGGTGCGGGCATTCGTGTGCGTGCGCTGACCACGGACCGGCAGGCCCTTGCGGTGACGCAAACCGCGGTAGCAACCCAGATCCATCAAACGCTTGATGTTCATGGACACTTCGCGGCGCTTATCGCCCTCGACCTGGTAATCGCGATCAATCAGCTCACGGATCTTCAGCACTTCCTCGTCGGAAAGCTGATTCACACGCCGCTCGTCGGGAATGCTGAGCTTCCCGCAGATCTCGGCCGCCTTGCTGGGGCCGATCCCGTAGATGTAACGCAAACCGATCAACACGCGTTTGTTGGTCGGGATATTAACGCCGGCGATACGTGCCACGCCCTGCTCTCCTGTCGGTCCGGGATGGCACGGTCGAGCCATTTACCGGGAAAAATGCGCAAGCGGCACTGCCCCGAATGGGGAGTGCGCCAAGGGCGCGAAATATACACGGCAGCGGTCTCAGGTCAACCGCCGTGTTCATCGAAGTTTCGCCGAGACTTCTTCGAGATAGATTTCTTCCAGCTCCCGGCAAAGTTCCGCCGTGTCGCAGGCCGGACTCGCGGCCACTTTCGCCCGCTGCGCCGAACGCCAGGCCGCCAACGGCGCCGGATCGCGCCCGAGTCGCATGGCCATCGCCTCGAACCCCGCCATGTCCGGCGCGACGAACGCGGACAGCCCCGCGGCATTCAAAATCGAGCGGCTGGTGCGACTCGCCCAACGATCGCCGTTGAAGGTCAGCACGGGAACCCCCTGCCAAATCGCCTCCGCCGTCGTCGTCCCCCCATTATAAGGAAACACGTCGAGACCGATGTCGATCCGATCGTAAGCACGCAAAAACGCGATATGCTCGCCGCCGCCCTCCAGCGCGATCCGCTCCGGGCCAATCCCCTGCGCGGCGAAACGCGCCAACACGTTGACGCGATTGGACGCCTGCTCCAGCCCCCTGTTTGCCAGCAGCAAACGCGCGCCCGGCACGCCGTTCAAAATCCGCGACCAGGACGCGATCACCTGGTCGTTGAGCTTATAGGCGGAGTTCAAACTCCCAAACGTCACATGCCCGGCGGCGAGATGCGGCGGCGGCACGACGTCCGGCGTTTCGTAAAACATCTCGAACGGCAAATACGTGTGCCGGACCCGGCGGACACGCTCCGCGCAGAACACATCTTCCTCCGGCGGGATGGCGGCCGCATCGCCAATCACACAATCGACCTCAGCGAAGCCGGTCGTCCCATACATCCCCATCCAGGCGATCTGAACCGGCGCCGCGCGCCAACCCAACAGTGGCATTCGCCCCTGCAGGCTATAACCATTCAGGTCGATCAAAACGTCGAGACCGGCATCCACGATATGACCCGCGAGATCCGCGTTATCAGCGTCCCCCACATCCCAGATGCGATCGTCGGGATGATCCCGATACCCGGCCTCCACACTGGGCATGGGTCCATCGACCAGCAGATTCAGTTCGAACCGGTCGCGGTCATGGGCATTGATCACGCCCATGCACATCTTCATCCAGTTCCGCGCGTCGAAGAACGAGCCGTAATAACCGATCCGGAGCTTTTCGCCCGGCGTCCGCGCCCCACGCGGCCGCGGCCTGGCCAAAGCTGCCTGGTCCCTCGCCCAACGCCGCCGCCCCTCGAGAATCGTCGCGTTTGTTTGCGCCGGATCGCCTGGACATAAACACGCGATATTCGCGCGCGCCAGCTCCGCGGCCACCGGATCGCCCTCGATCTCCGCGCGGCGAAATTCTTTCAACGCCTCGGCCGCCTGACCCAGACCGAACAGGACCTTACCGAGATTGACCCGCAGGCGCGTGGCGTCCGCACGCAACGCCAGCGCGCGGCGCAACGCGGAGGCCGCGTCGCCGTATTCGTGGATCGCCTCGCACGCGAACCCCAGCCCATACCAGGCATCGTAGAGATCCCGGTCGCGCGCCAACACCGCGCGGTACGCCTCGATGGCCGCCTGATAGCGCCGGTCGCCATGCAAGGTGTTGGCCGTCGCGAGCATATCTCGCACAGCGGCCCGCGTGCCCGACATTTCAGATCAACCCAGCAGCGCGAAAAGCTGCTTCGTGACCTCGTCGATATCCGCCATGCCGTCGACCTGCTTCAGATTTCCTTGGCTGGCGTAGTGCGGAAGGATCGGCGCGGTTTGCTTATGATAGGCTTCCAAACGCGCGCCAACGGTCTCGCGATTGTCGTCCGCGCGCCGGGAGAACTCTGCGCCGCCGCAGGAGTCGCATACCCCGGACTTCGCCGGCATCTTAAACGTGTCGTGATACCCCGTGCCGCATTTGGCGCAGGTAAACCGCCCGGCGATCCGATCGACCAGCGCGGCGTCGTCCACCTTCAACTCCACGACCGCGTCCAATGACATCCCCTTGGCGGCGAACAGCGCGTCGAGCGCCTCCGCCTGCGGAACGGTCCGCGGAAACCCGTCGAGGATGAAGCCCTTGGCGCAATCCGGTTGCTCGATGCGCGCGCCGAGCATGCGGATCAGAATATCGTCGGAGACAAGCTGGCCCGCCTCCATCACCGCCTTGGCTTCCTTTCCGACCGGCGTGCCCGCCGCCACTTCCGCGCGCAGCATGTCACCGGTGGAAATTTGCACGATACCGTAACGGTCCCGCAGACGCTGCGCCTGCGTTCCCTTCCCCGCTCCGGGCGGGCCCAGCAGAATCAGTTTCACCGGCGTCCCTTCACCTTACTTTTGCGAATCAGCCCCTCGTATTGATGGGCCAGCAGATGGGATTGAATCTGCGTCACCGTGTCCATCGTGACCGACACGACGATCAGGATGGACGTGCCGCCGAAATAGAAGGGCAGCCCGTAATCGGCGATCAGCCACTCCGGCAACAGACACACCGCGACGAGGTAAATACCGCCCACGGTGGTCAGCCGGGTCAGGATCTTGTCGAAATACGCCGCCGTGGCGCTGCCGGGACGGATGCCCGGCACGAACCCGCCGTATTTCTTTAGATTGTCCGCCGTTTCCTCGGGATTGAACACGATCGCCGTATAGAAATAGGCGAAGAAGATGATCAAAGCCGCATACAGGAGCATGTAGACCGGTTGGCCATGCGCCAATTGCGCCATGACGTCCTGGAACCACACCGGACCGCCGGTGGCGAAACCGGCCACCGTCGCCGGGATCAGCAGCAGCGAACTCGCGAAGATCGGCGGAATGACGCCGGAGGTATTGATCTTCAGCGGCATATGGGTCGAGTCGCCCCCAACCATCCGGTTGCCCATCTGCCGTTTCGGATATTGCACGGGTATTCGCCGCTGCGCCCGCTCAACAAAGACAATGGCGGCGATCGTGCCACCCGCCAGCAACAGAAAGACCATCACGAAGATCGGCGACAGCGCCCCGGTGCGGCCGAGATCGAGCAGGGACGCCAACGCGCTCGGCAGCCCGGCGACAATCCCCGCCATGATGATCAGGCTCTGACCGTTGCCGATGCCGCGGGCGGTGATCTGCTCGCCCAGCCACATCAGGAACATGGTGCCGCCGACAAGGGTGATGATGCAGGAAAACCGGAAAAACCACCCGGCGTCGAGCACGGCGGGCCCGGTTGTCCCGTGCATCGTCTCCAACCCAATGGCGATGCCGTAAGCCTGGAACATCGCGATAAAGGCGGTGAGATATCTTGTGTACTGATTGAGCTTCTTACGGCCCATCTCGCCTTCTTTTTTCAGCGCCTCCAACGAGGGAACCGCCGCCGTCATCAACTGAATGATGATGCTGGCGCTGATGTAGGGCATGATGTTCAGCGCGAAGACCGTGACGCGCCGCAGCGCCCCGCCCGAGAACATATCGAACATGCCAAGGATGCCGCCGCCGTGCTGCTGCATCATCTCGGCCATGACGGCGCCGTCGACGCCGGGAATCGGGATGTAGGTCCCGAGACGGTAGACGACCAGGGCACCGAGAGTGAACCAGATGCGCTGCTTGAGTTCGGTAGCCTTCGCGAAGGTCCCAAGACTCATGTTTGCCGCGAGCTGTTCGGCAGCGGAAGCCATGCGAAATTCCCTTTTACCCTGACGCCGTATTCTCCGGCTTCGCGTCCGGAGACGCAAGGCCGTCGTCGAGATGGGCTCTGAAACACCGAAGCCCGGTCCAGCCGGACCATTCGTCGCGGCGCGAGGCCGGTTGGAATGGACCGGCCAGACCGGGCCGCGCTGTCTTCAGGTGCCGTGCCGGACCGGTCAGGCCGCGGCGGCGGGCTCTGGCCGAACGACCGTCGCTGTCACGGTGCCACCGGCTTTCTCAATCGCGGCACGCGCCGTGGCCGAGACACCGGAGACGGTGATGTTCACGGCACGCTTGATCTCGCCAACGCCCAGCAGACGGATCCCGTCGAGCTGATGGTTGCCGAGACCGGCCGCCGTCAGCATCGCCTCGTCAATCGGCTGGCTGGCGTCGAGTTTGCCGGCTTCGATCGCCGCATCCAACGTGCCGACATTCAACGGCGCGTAGACCTTGCGATACAGGTTCCGGAACCCGCGCTTGGGCAGACGGCGATAGATGGGGAGCTGACCGCCTTCGAAGCCGTTCAGCGACACGCCTTCGCGTGCCTTCTGACCCTTCACGCCCTTGCCGGACGTCTTGCCTTTGCCCGAGCCAATTCCGCGGCCAAGCCGCTTGAATTTCAGGCGCGCGCCCTCGTTGTCGCGCAGTTCGTTCAGTTTCATCTCAGGAAAGCTCCTCCACCTTGATCAGGTGGGCGACTTTTCGAAGCATGCCGCGCACCGAAGGCGTATCTTCGAGCTCGCGGGTGCGGCGGATGGTTTTCAGGCCGAGGCCGAGAAGGGTTTCCTTCTGGCCGGGCTTGCGTCCCAGAGCGGACTTGATCTGGGTCACACGAACCTTAGGCATTCGGAGTCTCCTCGGCGGGCGCGGCTGCCGCGGCGGGGGCATCGCGGCGGCCGAAAATCTCGGACACTTTCTTGCCCCGGCGCGTGGCGACTGACCGCGGGCTGGCGCAATGCTTCAGCGCATCGAACGTCGCCTTGACCATGTTATGCGGGTTGCGGCTGCCAAGGCTCTTGGCGACGACATCGCCGATACCAAGGGTCTCGAACACCGCGCGCATCGGGCCGCCGGCGATGATGCCGGTGCCAGCCGTGGCGGAGCGCAGGATCACACTGCCGGCGCCGAAGTGACCTTCGACGTCGTGGTGCAGGGTCCGGCCTTCCTTCATGGGGACACGGATCATGGCGCGCTTGGCACGCTCGGTGGCTTTTCGAATTGCCTCCGGCACCTCACGCGCTTTGCCCGCGCCGTAACCAACCCGGCCCTTCTGATCCCCGACCACCATCAGCGCGGCGAAAGCGAAGCGGCGTCCGCCCTTCACCACTTTCGCAACGCGGTTGATGGAGACCATTTTCTCGATGATGCCGTCGTCAGGCTCGCGCTCGCGGTCCCGATCGCGACCGCCACGTCCACCGCCTTCTCTGGGTTCCCGTGCCATTCGCTTTTTTCCTCAGAAATCCAGCCCGGCTTCACGGGCGGCTTCGGCCAGGGCCTTGACCCGACCGTGATACAGATAAGAGCCGCGATCGAAGACGACCTGCGTCACACCGGCCGCCAACGCGCGTTCCGCGAGCAACTTGCCCACGGCCGTGGCGGCTTCCTTGTTCGCGCCGGTGCGCAGCGACTCGCGCAGCCCCTTGTCCAGCGAGGACGCCGCGGCGAGGGTGTGCCCCTGCGCGTCGTCGATCACCTGCGCGTGGATATTCTGCTCCGAGCGGAACACCGACAGGCGCGGACGCCCGTGGCCCTTCTGGCGAAGCTGGTAGCGCAGCCGCTCTTTGCGGCGGAGGCGAAGATCCTGTTTCGAGCTCATTTCTTCTTGCCTTCCTTCCGCCGGATCGTCTCGTCGGTGTAGCGCGCGCCCTTGCCCTTATAGGGTTCCGGCGGACGGAACGCGCGGATCTCGGCGGCGACCTGGCCAACGAGACGCTTGTCGATCCCCTCGACCTTGATCGCGGTCGGGCGTTCGCAACTGATTTTGATCCCGGCGGGGATCGGATAGATGACGGGATGGGAGAACCCGAGATTCATTTCCAGGTTCGCCCCCGCGACCGCGGCGCGATAGCCGGTGCCGGTGATTTCCAGGGATTTGGTGAACCCCGTGGAAACGCCCGTCACCATGTTGGCGATCAACGCCCGCGTGGTGCCCCACATCATCCGGGCCTTCTGGTCGCCGCTCTTCGGCGCGACGGCGACCTTGTTACCTTCGATGGTGGTTTCCACGAGGTCGGTGAGCGGCAGACGCAGCTCGCCCAACTTGCCCTTCGCGGTCAGAATGCCCTCGACGACGGCGATCTGCACGCCCGCGGGGATCTCGACCGGATATTTTCCAACGCGTGACATATGCCTGTCTCCGTCAGAACACGCGGCAGAGGACTTCGCCGCCAACATTGGCGGCGCGGGCCTCGGCATCGCTCATCACGCCGCGCGGCGTGGAGAGGATGGAAATACCGAGGCCGGCGTAGACCCGCGGCAGTTCCTTGATCTTCGAATACACGCGGCGGCCGGGCCGGGAGACGCGTGTGATCTCCTTGATGACCGGTTCGCCCTCGTTATATTTCAGCTCAATCTTCAAACGGGCCACGCCGGGACGGAGTTCTTCCGCCGAGTAGCCGCGAATGAAGCCTTCGCGCTTCAGCACGCCCAGAACGTTCGCGCGCAGCTGGGAGGCCGGCGAAACGCAGCTGGAATGACGCGCGCGCTGCGCGTTACGAATCCGTGTGAGCATATCGCCCAGGGGATCGGAAAGTGACATTGGTCCGTTCCCTTCTTACCAGCTGGCCTTGACCATGCCGGGGATCTGCCCGGCACTCGCGAGGTCGCGCAGCGCGATGCGGCACAGTTTGAATTTGCGATAGTTGCCGCGGGCACGCCCGGTCAGCTCGCAGCGGAGCCGGACGCGGACTTTCGCGCCGTTGCGCGGCAATTGCGCCAGTTTCAACGTCGCGTTGAAACGGTCTTCCACCGCCAATGTGCGGTCCATGACAATATCCTTGAGCGCCTTGCGCTTGCCCTTGTCGCGGGCCGCCAGACGTTCGCGCATTTTGTTACGGTTGACCTGAGAAGTTTTGGCCATCCTGTCTTCTTACCTCCGGAACCTGTCAGACCGTGATCTGGCGGTTTTCCATAAAACTCAGTTGGCGAAGGGTAGATCGAAAGCCTTGAGCAGGGCTTTCGCCTCGGCGTCGGTTTTCGCCGTGGTGACGAACTGGATGTCCATCCCACGCACGTTCTCGACGCGATCGTAGTTGATCTCGGGGAAGATGATCTGTTCCTTGAGACCCATCGCGAAATTGCCGCGGCCGTCGAAGCCCTTGCCCGTGATTCCGCGGAAGTCGCGGACCCGAGGCAGCGCGATCGTGACGAGGCGATCCATGAACTCGTACATGCGCGCCTTGCGGAGCGTCACCTTGCAGCCGATCGGCAGACCCTTGCGGATCTTGAAGCCCGCGATGGCCTTCTTGGCCACGGTCTTCACCGGCTTCTGCGCGGCGATCGCCTGCAACTCGGACACGGCGGCGTCGAGCTTCTTCTGGTCGCCCGTCGCTTCGCCCACGCCCATGTTGATGACGATCTTCTCGAGACGCGGCACCTGCATTGGGTTCTTGTAGCCGAACTCCGCTGTCATCTTGCCGCGGATTTCATCGACGTAACGCTTGTGGAAACGCGTCATCCCCTCGGGCGAGGCTTTGGGATCGGCGACGCCGGCCCCGTCCTGCATCCGGGCGGCGCGGCGCTCCTCGCGACCCGGAGGGGCAGCGCCCTGGTTGCCACGCCCGCCACCGGCGGCGTTCTTCTTGGCGCCGGGTTTGGCGCCGGATTTTTTGGTTCCGCTCATTGCTCGCGCCTCAGCTCTCGATCACGGCGCCGGTCTTCCGGGCGACACGGACCTTGCGGCCGTCCTCCAGAACCCGGAACGCGACCTTGGTCGGCTCATTGGTTTTCGGGTCGATCAGCTTCAGGTTCGACATATGGATCGCCGCTTCCCGCCGCTGAATACCGCCCGCATCGCCCGCGCGGGTCGGCTTCACGTGATGCGTGGCCAGATTGACGCCGGACACGATCGCGCGATTTTCCTTCGGCTTCACCACGGCTACCTCGCCCCGGCGGCCTTTGTTGGCGCCACTGATCACCAGGACCGTGTCGCCTTTACGAATGCGCGCGGCCATTATCGTGTCTCCGATACGTGGGACATTATAATACCTCCGGCGCGAGCGAGATGATCTTCATGAACTTCTTGGCCCGCAGTTCCCGGACGACCGGTCCGAAAATACGCGTGCCGATCGGCTCCATCGACTTGTTGATCAGCACGGCCGCGTTGCGGTCGAAACGGATCGCGGAGCCGTCGGCGCGGCGCACCGGGTAAGACGTGCGCACGATCACCGCCTGGTGGACGTCGCCCTTCTTCACCTTGCCGCGGGGAATGGCTTCGCGGATCGAGACAACAATGACATCGCCAACCGAAGCGGTCTTACGCTTCGAGCCACCGAGCACCTTGATGCACAACACCTTACGCGCGCCGGAGTTGTCGGCGACATCGAGCGTCGATTCGGACTGGATCATGCCGCGACTCCTTCGGGATGCGCGTCATGGCTGACCGCCAGAGGCTGGCCGTTACGCTCGACAACCGTCCACGTCTTGCGCTTGGAAATCGGGCGGCATTCCTCAATGCGCACCTGATCGCCGATCTTGCAGACATTGACCTCGTCGTGCGCCGCGTATTTCTTCGAACGGCGGATGAACTTCTTATAGAGCGGATGCATGACACGGCGATCGACAAGCACCGTCACGGTCTTGTCCATTTTGTCGCTGGTCACTCGTCCCGTCAGGACGCGTTTCGGCATCGTCCCGGTCTCCTATGCGGGGGACGCGGTTTTCGCCGCGTCCCGTTTCAGTTGTGCCTGGACCGTCTTGATCCGGGCGATTTCCCGACGCGCCTGCTTCACCCGGCCCAGACCTTCGTTCTGGCCCGTGGCGCGCTGAAAGCGCAGATTGAATTGCTCCTTGCGGAGCTCCAGCAGCAGCTCGGCGATCTGGTCCGGCGACTTCGCGCGGATATCGCCGATCTTGTGCAACGCGGCCTTTGCCATCTCAGGCGTCTCCCATCCGCGTGATGAATTTCGTCTTGATCGGCAGTTTGGCCGCGCCCAGGGAAAGCGCTTCCTTGGCGAGTTCCGGCGCCACGCCGTCGATCTCGAACATGATGCGGCCCGGTGCCACGCGCGCCACCCAGAACTCGGGCGACCCTTTGCCGGAGCCCATGCGGACTTCGGCCGGCTTCGTCGACACCGGCACATCCGGGAAAATCCGGATCCACACGCGGCCCGCGCGCTTCATCGCGCGGGTGATCGCGCGCCGCGCCGATTCGATCTGCCGCGCGGTGATCCGCTCGGGCTGCAACGCCTTGAGACCAAAGGAACCAAAGGTCAGCGAGGTGCCGCCCTTGGCGAGACCGTGAATGCGGCCCTTGTGCTGTTTGCGGAATTTCGTCCGCTTCGGAGACATCATGGCCGTTTACCTTTGCGGAGCTTGCTCGGCCGCGCGGCGATCCTGCGCCATCGGGTCGTGCTGCATGATTTCGCCCTTGAACACCCAGACTTTGACGCCGCAGGTGCCATATGTCGTCTTCGCCGTGGCCACGCCGTAATCGACATCGCCGCGCAGCGTGTGCAACGGCACCCGGCCCTCGCGATACCACTCGACACGCGCGATTTCCGCCCCGCCAAGACGCCCGCCGCAGTTGATCCGAATGCCCAGAGCGCCCAGACGCATCGCCGATTGAACCGCCCGCTTCATCGCGCGGCGGAAGGCAACACGGCGTTCGAGCTGCTGCGCGATGTTCTCGGCGATCAACGTCGCGTCGATTTCCGGCTTACGGATTTCGACAATGTTCAGCGACACCTCGGCGTTGGCCATCTTGCTGAGGTCTTTCTTCAAGACCTCGATGTCCGTGCCCTTCTTGCCGATCACCACACCGGGACGCGCGGCATAGATCGTGACGCGCGGCTTCTTCGCCGGACGTTCGATGACAACGCGAGACACGCCGGCGCCGCGCAGCTTGGTGCGCAGATGCGCGCGGAGCTTCAGATCGTCGTGCAGCAGACGGGCGTAATCGGCGCCCGCGTACCAGCGGCTGTCCCAGGTCCGGTTGATGCCGAGACGAAGCCCGACCGGATTGACTTTATGACCCATCCTACGAAGCTCCCTGCTCGGCGGCGGTTTCGGGCACCGGAATGGCGGTCGCCTCGATCGTGTTGTCGTCGGCCTCGATGTCGTCGGGACGCTCGGCGACCACGATCTTCATGTGGCTGAACCATTTCTCGATGCGCGCCGAGCGGCCGCGGCCGCGGGCATGGAAGCGGCGCATCACGATGGAGCGGCCAACCTCGGCCCGCGTCACGACCAGGCGGTCGACGTCGAGCTGGTGATTGTTTTCCGCGTTCGCGATCGCGCTTTCCAGGGTCTTGCGGACCTGATGCGCGATGCGGCGCTTTGAGAACGTCAGCGTCGCGATCGCCCGCTGCGCCGGGAGGTTGCGGATCATCGCCGCCACCAGGTTCAACTTGCGGGGGCTGGTGCGGACATTGCTCAGGATCGCCTGAGCTTCGTGATCCGCGAGGCCGCGTGCGTGTTTCGGCTTGCTCATATCAGCCCCGCTTCGCCTTTTTGTCCGCCGAATGGCCGGTGAACGTGCGGGTCGGCGAGAACTCGCCGAACTTGTGACCCACCATGTTTTCGTTCACCTGCACTGGCAGAAACTTGTGGCCGTTATAAACACCGAACGTGAGCCCGACGAATTGCGGCAGGATGGTCGAACGGCGCGACCAGATCTTAATGATCTCGTTGCGGCCGGAGGCTCGGGAGGTTTCCGCTTTCGCCAGCAGATAGCCGTCGACGAACGGACCTTTCCAGACGGAACGCGCCATCTTATTTGCCCTTGTTGCGGCGGCGGATAATCAGACTATCCGTCCGCTTGTTGGTGCGCGTCTTCGCGCCCTTGGTCGGTTTGCCCCACGGAGTGACCGGGTGACGGCCGCCCGAGGTCCGGCCTTCGCCACCGCCATGCGGGTGATCGACCGGGTTCATGACAACGCCACGGTTATGCGGGCGGAAACCGAGCCAGCGCATACGCCCGGCTTTGCCAAGCTTTTGGTTCATGTTGTCCGGATTGGACACCGCGCCAATTGTCGCCATGCATTCGGCGCGCACCACGCGAAGTTCGCCGGATGTCAGCTTGATCTGCGCGTAGCCCGAGTCCTTGCCGACCAACTGAGCATACGTCCCGGCGGAACGGGCGATCTTGCCGCCGGCGCCGATCTTCATCTCGATATTGTGGATGATCGTGCCGACCGGAATGGCCGACAGCGGCATCGCGTTGCCCGGCTTGATATCGGCGCGGGCCGACGCCACCACCGCGTCGCCAACCTTCAGACGCTGCGGCGCCAGAATATAGGCCAGCTCGTTGTCGGCGTATTTGACCAGCGCGAGGAACGCGGTGCGGTTCGGATCGTACTCCAGCCGCTCCACCACGCCCGCGACGTCGAACTTGCGGCGCTTAAAATCCACGATACGGTAGGACTGCTTATGCCCGCCGCCCCGGAACCGGCTGGTGATACGGCCGTGATTGTTACGTCCGCCGTGGCTGTGCTGACCCTCGGTCAAACCCTTGATGGGCTTTCCCTTCCACAGGTCGGAACGGTCGATCAGAACGGTGCCGCGAAGGCTTGCCGTGACCGGATTGAATTGTCTTAATGCCATCTCGCGCGCGCCTTACGACAGGCTGGTGGTGAAATCGATCGCCTGGTCTTTCGCCAGACGCACGATCGCGTTTTTCACATCCGAGCGGCGGCCGGGACGGCCCTTGACCCGCTTGGTCTTGCCCTTGCGGACCAGCGTGTTCACGGCCACCACCTGAACCCCGAACAAACCCTCAATCGCGGCCTTGATCCGCGGCTTGGTGGCGTCCAGCGCGACGCGGAAAACATACTGGTTCTTCTCGGACAGCAGCGTCGCCTTTTCGGTGATCACCGGAGAGCGGATGATTTGAAACATCGCCTCCTTCGACAGCACCGGACGGGCGGCCTTCTTTTCGATCGTCTCGCTCATGCCGCTTCTCCCGCCTTGGCCGCGCCGGTCAGCCGCGCCTTCAGCCCCTCAATGCCCGCGACCGTGATCGCCAGGACATCGTGGTTCAGAATGTCGTAAACATTCGCGCCCACGGTTGGCAGGATGTCAATCTTGTGCAGATTGCGGCTCGCCATCAGGAAGTCGCCATCAACCTCGCGATCCACGATCAGCGCCGACGACCAGCCGAGAACCTTCAGCTTCTTCGCCAGCTCGGCGGTCTTGGCGACGCCGGAGGCCGCGTCCAGAACCACCAGCTTGCCCTGCGCGGCCTTCTGCGACAGCGCGCAAATCAGACCCAGACGACGAACTTTCTTGTTCAGGCTGTATTCGTGCGAGCGCACGACGGGACCGTGAACCACGCCACCGGTGCGAAACTGCGGTGCCCGCAAACTACCCTGACGGGCGTTGCCGGTGCCTTTCTGCCGGTAAGGCTTCTTGGTCGTGCCGGAGACCTCGCCCATGCCTTTAATCTTGTGATTGCCCGACCGGCGCTTGGCGAGCTGCCAGTGCACGACGCGCGCCATGATGTCGGCACGCGGCTTGGCCGCGAAAAACTCGTCCGGCAGCTCGGCGCTGCCAGCGGTTCCCTTGTCCAGAGTGGTGATATCGATTTGCATCGTCGTTCCTCAGCCCGCCGCCGGCGCGGCTTCAAGCAGCACCGCCGGAAAAGCGGCGTCCTTCGGCGGCATCTTCACCGCGTCGCGGATACGGACATATCCGCCCTTCGCGCCGGGCACCGCGCCCTTGATCATCAGCAAACCCTTGTCCGCGTCCACCGCCGCCACTTCGACGTTCAACGTGGTGATGCGCTCGACACCCAAATGGCCCGCCATCTTTTTGTTCTTGAAGGTCCGGCCCGGATCCTGCCGGTTACCCGTCGATCCCAGCGAGCGATGCGAAATCGACACACCGTGAGAGGCTTCGAGACCCGAATAGTTCCAGCGCTTCATACCGCCGGCGAAGCCCTTGCCCTTGCTGGTCCCGCACACATCGACCTTCTGGCCCACGGCGAAATGCGCCGCCGACAAGGTCGCGCCGGGTTCCAGAAGCGCGTCGGCGTCGACGCGGAATTCCATCACCTTCGACTTCGGTTCCACCTTCGCCTTGGCGAAGTGGCCCCGATTCGGCTGGCTGACATTCTTCACCTTGGCCTTGCCCCAGCCAAGCTGCACGGCCGTGTAGCCGTCCTTATCCTGAGTCTTGGCGGCGACAACCTGAAGCTGATCGACCCGCAGGACCGTGACGGGCACATGCGTGCCGTCCTCCCGAAAGATACGGGTCATCCCCAGTTTTTTGGCCAACAGGCCAGTGCGTAGCTTTGCCATGGGCTTGCTCATCTCGCTCCCCGGGCCTCAGATCTTGATCTCGACGTCCACGCCGGCGGCGAGGTCGAGCTTCATCAGCGCGTCCACCGTCTGCGGGGTCGGTTCGACAATGTCCAAAAGGCGGCGATGCGTCCGAATCTCGAACTGCTCGCGGCTTTTCTTGTCGACGTGCGGGGAGCGGTTGACCGTGAAACGCTCGATATGGGTCGGCAGCGGGATCGGTCCGCGAACCCGGGCACCGGTGCGCTTGGCCGTGTTCACGATCTCCTTCGTGCTGTTGTCCAGCACGCGGTGGTCGTAGGCCTTGAGCCTGATGCGTATGTTCTGGTTGTCCATCGTTCGCTCTTAGTCCCCCGCGCCCGACTCATCGGGCCCCAAAACAGACCGGCGCCTGACCGCATGGCCAGGCGCCGGGAACTTTCTTTAACTCAGGCCTGGATGCTGGCGACGACGCCCGCGCCCACCGTCCGGCCGCCTTCGCGAATGGCGAACCGAAGTCCGTCATCCATGGCGATTGGCGCGATCAGCTCGACATCCATCGACACGTTATCGCCAGGCATCACCATCTCGACACCTTCCGGCAGGTTCACCACGCCCGTCACGTCGGTCGTGCGGAAGTAGAACTGCGGACGATAGTTGGTGAAGAACGGCGTGTGACGGCCACCCTCTTCCTTCGTCAGGATGTACGCCTCAGCCTTGAACTTCGTGTGCGGCGTGATCGAACCCGGCTTGGCCAGAACCTGACCGCGCTCCACGTCCTCACGCTTCGTGCCACGCAGCAGCGCGCCAATGTTGTCGCCAGCCTGGCCCTGATCGAGCAGCTTGCGGAACATTTCCACGCCGGTGACGACCGTCTTCACGGTGTCCTTGATGCCGACGATCTCGACTTCCTCGCCCACCTTCACGATGCCGCGCTCGACACGGCCGGTCACGACGGTGCCGCGGCCGGAGATGGAGAACACGTCTTCGATCGGCATCAGGAACGGACGGTCCAGCGCGCGCGCCGGCTGCGGGATGTAGGCATCGACCGCCTTCATCAATTCCAGCACCGCGTCATGGCCGAGTTCCGGCTGCTTGCTTTCCAGCGCGCACAGCGCGGAACCCTTCACGATCGGAATGTCGTCGCCCGGGAACTGGTAGGACGACAGAAGCTCGCGTACTTCCATCTCTACGAGTTCCAGCAGCTCGGGATCGTCGACCATGTCGACCTTGTTCAGGAACACCACCAGCGCGGGCACGCCAACCTGACGGGCCAGCAGGATGTGCTCGCGGGTCTGCGGCATCGGGCCGTCGGCGGCGGACACGACCAGGATCGCGCCATCCATCTGCGCGGCGCCCGTGATCATGTTCTTCACATAGTCGGCGTGGCCGGGGCAGTCGACGTGCGCGTAATGGCGGTTCTCGGTCTCGTATTCCACGTGCGCCGTGGAGATCGTGATGCCACGCGCCTTCTCTTCCGGCGCTTTGTCGATCTGGTCGTACGCCGTGAAGGTCGCGCCACCCGTCTCCGCCAGCACCTTGGTGATGGCCGCGGTCAGCGAGGTCTTGCCATGATCGACGTGGCCGATCGTGCCAATGTTGCAGTGCGGCTTGTTCCGCTCGAATTTAGCCTTACCCATCGTACTCTCCGTGAATCCAGGAAGGGGTCCGCAAGGGAAACCAGTTTTTCGTGTATCCGATTACCAACGGTAATGACTGAAGGCCTTGTTCGCCTCCGCCATCCGATGGGTATCTTCGCGCTTCTTCACCGCCGAGCCACGGTTGTTCACCGCGTCCAGCAGCTCGTTCGACAGCCGATCCTGCATCGTGTGCTCGCCGCGCTTGCGGGCGGAGTCGATGATCCAGCGGATCGCCAGCGCCTGACGGCGGTCCGTGCGGACCTCGACCGGCACCTGGTAGGTCGCGCCGCCAACCCGGCGGGACCGGACTTCGACGGCGGGCTTCACGTTTTCCAACGCCTCATGGAACATGCGGATCGGATCCGCCTGCGCTCCACCACGACGCCGCAGCCCTTCGAGCGCATTGTAAACAATGCCCTCGGCCGTGGATTTCTTTCCGTCATACATCAGCGCGTTCATGAAACGCATGAGAACGACGTCGCCAAACTTGGCGTCCGGAAGAATTTCGCGCTTTTCCGCGCGGTGACGGCGAGACATGGACGCGCTCCCTTATTTCGGCCGTTTCGCGCCATACAGCGACCGGCGCTGACGGCGTTTCGCGATGCCCTGCGTGTCCAGCACGCCACGAAGAATGTGGTAACGAACACCCGGCAAGTCCTTCACGCGCCCGCCGCGGATCAACACCACGGAATGCTCCTGAAGATTGTGGCCCTCGCCCGGAATATAGCTCACGACCTCGAACCCATTGGTCAGACGAACCTTGGCCACCTTACGCAGCGCCGAGTTCGGCTTCTTGGGCGTCGTGGTATACACGCGTGTGCATACACCGCGCTTCTGAGGGCAGCCTTGTAGCGCCGGCACCTTGTTCCGCGTCTTCTGCGGCACCCGGCCCTGGGCGATCAACTGGTTGATGGTCGGCATCTGGCTTCCGTCTACCTTATGTCTTTGTCCAGGCTGTCATCCGGATAAGCACCGAAAAGACCGGCCAACGAACTCATATACGCGATTGGCCGTTCCATTCCCGCGATACAGGCGGAGACCGTTTAACACGCGACGACCCGTCAGGGTGGACGAACCGCCCCGCGGGTTGTTTGAGACATACGGCCTTGGCTACCCTGAAAGGGAAGCGGCACCGCGTGCATCCGTGGCCTGTAAACGACTACCGCCCAACACTCGATGGGACCAGCCGAGGGCGCCTAACTAGTCGGCGGTCCGGTGGGTGTCAAGCGTCCTCGCGGCCCGCATCGCCGCGAATGGCCTAACGAAGGTGTTTTTCCCGCGGAATTGTCCGCCGGACCGATAACAAGACGTCCTTGGACCGGTACCTGCCCGGAGTCGCGGCGTCAAAATCCTCCGGCGCCACCCGCGCGATCGTGTCCGAGCCATATTCCGGCAAAACATGGATCGTATATCCCGCCTTCCGCGCGAGGCCCGCCAGCAGCGCCGCCAGACGCTCCGCTTCCGGCAAAACCTCCACGATCAGGTCCGGGCGCGACGCGACCAGCATCGGACGCAGCACCGCCAGCAGCTCGGCCTCGATCCCCTCTGCGTCGATCTTGATCAGGGCCCGGCCGGCGGCGAGGTCCGCGATGGGCACGCCGGGGACCCGGGCTTCGCGCATGGTGCCACGCCCGCTGACCTCCACACCCTCCGTCAGATGCGCGCCAACAGGGGCGGCCCGCCCTTCGTCCGGGATGTTCAGAACGACATCGCGCGCGACGGGACCAGGGATCGCGGCCGCCTCCAGGACCTCCACCTTCGCCAGACCGTTCCGCGCGAGGTTGGCCCGCAACACGGCCGCGACCTCCGGGACCGGCTCGACGACGGTATACCGCCCCCGGCACGCCGCACCGCCCAGAACGGTGAAAAACCCGACATTTCCTCCAATTTCCAGGACGGAAGCGGCCTCCCGGCACAAAAACGCCCAGACATCGCCGACCCGGCCCTCATACCCCTCGGCGCCGAACCAGTGCACCGCCTCCATGACCATCGAGTCGGACGGCGCGAAAGAAAATCGCGGGGCGTCCAGGGGCCGGATTTCCGTCAATCGCTCCGCCAAACGATGCCGCCACGCCCGCGCCACACGTTTCAGCGTCAGCACCGCCGCGCTTCGAATGGGATTGCCGCGCGGCAGACGGACCGCCGCGGCGCGGCAGGGCCAGAACAAGCCCATGGGCAAACGCCGGATCAGACGGTCCACCGCCCCATCCCCCGGCGGGCGCCATTGGCCGCTCAAAACCCATCCCCAGAAAAAAACCGCCGCGCGAAGGAACCGGCGACCGGCAGACGGATCAAGCCCGCGCGCGCCAGGGTGAGAAGGTCCGCTTCCGCGCCGGCGGGACGTCCACACGCGAGCCAGGCTCCCAACAGCGCGATCGTATACACCGCCCCCCCCGCGGACACCGCCTGGGCCAGTTCCCGGATCGGCCGCCCGGACCCATCGGCGAGCCCCGCCGCCAGCAACACCGCCGCCATCGCGCCCGTGGCCAGCAACGACCGCCAGACCAGCGCCAACAAATCGGTGGGCCTCCCGTCGAACCGGCGAAAGACCACCGCCAACAGCATCCCGTATTCCACCAGATAGGCCACCGCCTGCGCCATCGCCGCGCCTGTCAGGCCCCAGCTCCCGATCGACGCCAGAGAGCCAATGGCCCGGATCAGGAAGGCCACCGCCACCGCCATGAATATGGGCCGCAACGCCGCGTGAACCTGAAGCAACGTCGCCGGGATCGTGCTCAGCGCCGCCGCGATCGCCGCGACGCCCATCACCCGCGCCACGGCCACCGCCTCCATCCATTTTTCGCCGAACAGCAAAGCGATCAAGGGCTCCGCGACCAGCGACACCCCCACGCCAACCGGCAGAACCACCACGGTCACGCTGGCCAGGATCCGAAGATAACTCGCGCTGGAGGCCGCCCCGGCCCGCGACTCGGCGGCGAAGCCCGCGTAACAGGCGCGTCCGACCGGCGCGGCCAGTTCATAGGTGGCCATCGTCGCGATCTCGCCGCCCAGCGTGTAAATTCCGACCTGAGTCATCCCCATGTAACGCCCGACCACGAACCCATCGATGCGGTCGCGGATCATGATCGCGACCGCGATGGCCCAGCTCCAGAAGGAGAAACCGGCGATCTGGCGCCACGCGCACAGGGTCAGGCGCGGCCGGTACGGATGCATCGCGTACCCCATCGCGGTGCCCAGCACGTGCCCCGTGGCGATGCCCGCGACCAGCGCCCAGTGGTTCCGCCAGATCAGCGCGCATCCGATCGTCGCCACCACGCCCGCCAGGCGGGGGATCAGGCGCAGCCGGAATTCCTTGTCGAAGGCGAAATCTCGAAAATACTCGAGTGTGCCGATATTTTCGCACGACGAGACGAAATGGCAGGCCCCCAGCGCCAGCAGCACGGGGGCCAGCCGGGCGTCGTTGAAAAACGCCGCGACCGGCCAGACCGCCAACGCGATCGCCAGTGCCAGCGCGGCGCCACGCAGCAAATTGACGGTGAACGCCGTATCGTAAAGATCTCGCGACGGCGCGTGTTCTCGCATCACGGCTTCCGCCACGCCAAGCGAGGAAAAGGCCAAAATCGTCTGCGCGAAGCCAGTGGCCAAAGCCACCAGACCGAAATCGCCGGGCAACAGCAGGCGCGCCAGAATCACGGTGTTGACGGTGCCGATCAGCCGTGTCGCGACCCGCCAGGCCACCGTCCAGCCCGCGCCGCGCACCGTCTGTTTCAGGATGGACGTGTCAGACAAGCGTGTCCCTCGGAATCGCCGGGCGAGATCGCATCGCAACTTCCTTCAGGCCACCGTCCGTTTACCGCGGGGCTTCGCGCGCCCCTTGGGCAACTCGCCAGCGGACGGCGCCCAGGCGATACCAGGAAGCGGTGGCGATCTCAATCGAATCGCGCGCGCCGCTTCCCTGTCCCCAGCGGTTTCCGTAAGACGCGCCGCCAGGAGGAACGCCGGTGGTCCAATTATACGAAATCGTCGAAGCCGTGCCGCATCCGGACCACACCGTGACGATCGTCTGGTCGGACGGCCAGCGCGCGACGGTGGATTTTCTCGATATCGTCGACCGCGGTGGCTGGTTCACACCGCTGCGCGATCCCGATTATTTCGTCGCGAACATGATCCTGCTGCCGGGCGGCGCCGGGCTGACCTGGCCGCAGGAAATCGATTACTCCGCCGACGGGCTGCGCCAGACCGCGTTTCCGAACGGCGCGCCCTGACCGTCAGACCGAGATCAGCCCGATCGCGTCTTCCTCCAGCACCGCGCAGGTCAGTTTGCCGCCCATGCCCGCCCCGGTGTCGAGACCGATCCGGTTATCGGTTCTGGTCGCGATGGGACTGGAAGAATGGCCGTGCACGACGATGAAACCCAGATTTTGCTCGGTCCAGAGGAAAGGCTGACGAATACCGACGAGGTCGTCGAGAGTCTGTTCCGCCAACGCCACGCCCGGCCGAATACCGGCGTGAACGAAAAAATAATCGCCCACGCGATGGGTGCGCTTCAATCCCCGCAAAAACGCGACATGCGTGGCGGGCAACGCGGCCTCCCAGGCCTCGCGCGGCAGATCCGGGTCGAGCCCCCAGCTTTCCAGCGCGCCTCTACCGCCCGCCCAAAGCCAATCTGTGGCGGCGGCCCGATCCCCGTCCAGCGCATCGAGCAGCATGCGTTCGTGATCGCCGAGAAGATTGACCGTGGGAATTTTCGGCGCATGCGCCACGAGATGTTCGACGACCCCGGCGCTGTCCGGCCCATGATCGATGTAATCGCCCAGATGGATCAGCAGCGGCGTCGCGACCGGCCGTGCCGCGAGGTCGGCGGCGATTTCCCGATGCAGGTGCTCCAGTTGCGCGCGGCAGCCGTGAATATCCCCGATCGCATAGATCCGGCGTCCCTTGCCAAGGAACCCCGGCGCGCGAAAAAACCGCAGCCCCGAGGCCGACTCGGCGGCACCGCGCGGCCCGTTCCAGGTCGGAATCGCCGCCGCGTCCAGCGCCGCCCGCATCTGGGCCCGTCTGATCGGGCGCCTCACGCGCATGCCCCCCTGTTGCGCTTTTCACCGTTCGTGCCAGGCTGAGGCAGGCAAACAAGTCGGAGGAAACCCTTGGCCAAAATCACATTCCCCGTCGAAGCGACTCATATCATGATGTTCGCGCGCGCGATCGGCGACACCAACCCCGTGTATCACGACGCGGAGGCCGCGAAAAATTCCGAGGTGGGGGGTATCATCCCGCCACCCAGCTTCGCGCAAGCCGTCGCGCAGTTCGATCCCGAGTATCATCTGCGTCCGAAGCCGGACCAGAAATGGTTCGGCTCCGCCAAAGGCCCGTCCGGGATCGACGGCAAGCCGACCTCGTCCGGCGGTCTGCACGCCGAACAGCATTACGAATACCACCTGCCCGTGCATCCCGGCGACGTGCTGACGGCGGAAACGCTGCCCGGCAAGACCTGGGAGCGCGAGAGCAAGCGGGCGGGCAAGCTGACCTTCCGCGAGCGGGTCACCGAATACCGCAACCAAAAGGGCGAACTGGTCATCACCGCGCGCGGCGTCGGCGTGACGACCGAGCGTCCCGTGGACCAGGGCTGAGAGGAGACACGATCATGGCACTTCAGGCTTCCGCGCTGAAACCCGGCGACACGTACAGTGAGCGTGTGGTCGAAAACCTGTCCCGCACGCAGATCGTCCAGTACGCGGGCGCATCGGGCGATTACAATCCGCTGCATACGGACGAGGTCTATACCGTCCAGGCCGCCGGGTACCCGAGCGTGTTCGCGCATGGGATGCTGACCATGGGTCTGACGTCGAAAATGCTGGTCAACTATGTCGGCGCCGGACGGCTGACGAAGTTCGGCGTGCGGTTCACCAATCAGGTGTGGCCGGGCGACACGCTGGACGCCAAGGCGACGGTCGAAGCGGTCCGCGAGGAAGGCGGGGTCAAGCTCGTCGATCTGAAACTGTCGACGACGAATCAGGACGGCAAGGAAGTCGTCTCCGGGAACGCGACGGCGCGCGTGGACTGAAACTTCGGGGACCGTACGCACAACCGTCTACCGCCTCGCCGGTTGAAGGTGCCCGAACCGGCGGGCCGTTTGTTCGGCGGTCGAAAAGGGACGAATATACCGGTTCCCAGACCGGATGTAGCGGCGGACATGGCGTTGCGCCATGTCCGCCCGCCACGCTTTCAGAACCATCCACGCCTGGGCGAACATCCGCGTGGACGGTGGGCGGCGAAGCCACTGGCGGAAGAAATACGGCCTCGCGCACGTCTCCCCCATCAACTGCACAGAGACCGATCCATGTCGATTGCCGCTCGCCTCGAGACCCTACGGGAGATTACCAACCACCCCCTTAACCGCCACCGCCGCCTTGGCGCGCTAGTGGACTATTTCCGCTGGAACCTCGGACATCGACTCCTCAAGACGGAATATCTCCTGCGCCTCGCCGGAGAGGCGACCATCGTCGTTTCCGATCGACAAAATTTTGGGACGCTCGCCTATACCTGCGGGCTCTGGGATTTCGGCGAAATGATGTTCATGTTACATTTTTTGCGTCCCTCCGACCGGTTCGCCGACATTGGCTCGAACGTCGGCGCCTACGCGGTATTGGCGAGCGCCGTCGCGGGCGCGCACTCCGTGGCGTTCGAGCCGGTGCCTATCACCTATGGCGAATTGGCGCGCAACATCCGGCTGAATAACATCGAGCACCTTGTCGATGCCCGCCGTGTCTGCGTTGGCGGGTCGAACGGCAGCGTTCGGATGACCAGCACCCAAGGAGGGCTGAATCATGTCGCGACGGATCGCGACAAGGATGTCGCGCTGGTCGAAACGGAGGTCATGCGCCTCGACGACGCGCTCGGCGGCGAACCTTGCGCCTTCATCAAGATGGACGCGGAAGGATATGAGGCGGAAATTCTGACCGGCGCCCGCGCCACGCTGGAAAACCCCGCGTTGGCCGGTCTGATCGTGGAATTAAACGATTCCGGGCTCCGCTACGGCCATGGCAACGACGCCGTGCACGCGGCACTCACGGACTTCGGCTTCGCCCCCTACGAATACAATCCCCGCGCCAGAACCCTGCGCCGGTTACCGACATTCAACACCGGATCGCTGAACACGCTTTATTTACGCGATATGGTTCGAATAGCGGAACGCCTCGCGTCGGGCCCGCGGATCGCCGTACGTGACGAGACAATCTGACGCCCACGTGACAACGCGCATTTTTGCCCGCGGCGTCTAAAACATCGACAGGCGAACATCCCATGCATGGGGCCGGGGACTATTCACGCGCCTTCCGTCCGATCTATCGCCACGGCTTCCAGGTCCTTCGCGCCGGGCCGGGGTTGCGCCCGCATCTGCCGGATCGCCAGCGACTGGAATATCCGGTCCAGCCCAGCCACGCGCGGCGGCCCGTGCGCGGACAGGTAAGCATTGACCATGTCGTCCGCGTATTCCGGCAATCCCTCGTAACCACTGTCGTAGACGATGCTTCGAATCGCGAGATTTTCCAGACGCCCGCGCATTTGCCGGACCTTCCGATGAAACTGGCGCCGTAGATCTCGTCCGCGAAACGGCGACAACTCCGGTATTTCGTATGTCGCGATCGGACTGCTGGCGATTCGCCACTGGCCCCACTCGATATTCACTGGGTCGAGATCGTGCATCGCCATCGAACCCATCAATCCGTCACCGTAATAAAGGCCGATGGGGATCGACAGTTTACGCGCGACGAAGCGCCCTATGAAATCGGGCCGGAGCGCGTGCAACTGGCCGTGCAGACGTCCGCCTTCGTTCAGTGTGGGGAGCATATGATCGCGCATGGTTCTGCCATTGATCGCCACCCCTGTCGCGGCCATGGCCGCCGGGCGGGTCGCGAAGCATTCCTCCAGTGCCGTGAAAGCCGATGGGCCGATCTTCACATAGGCATCCAAAAATATATACGAAGCGGCCGGCTCCCGCAAACGATAGATGAACTGGTTAATGGCGTTGGCTTTATCGCCATGCGGAATCGACCAGACCACGAGCGGAACGGCCAACCGCCGCGCCGCGTCCAACGCGACGGCCGCGCTGTCGTCTGTGGAACCGTTGACAATCAACGTCGTCAGGACCCGGCGTCCAACGCTGGCCGCCGCGATGCTTTCGATGCATCGTGCGATCGACCAGCGCTCGTCGCGGCAAAATACCGCGACGTTTCGATCCCATGGCAGTTCCCGAGTCACAAGCGAATATCCCGCGGTTGCCCGCCAGGCGGTTGCGGCGGATGAGAACGGTCGCCATGCGGCGTGAACCGCACCGCCGGGCAATGGCAACCCATGACGATCACGCGGGCGGGCAAAGCCGCCTCGCGACGGAATGAGCCCAGGTATTTTTTACAATCGACAAGAGCATGGTTTCCGCGCCCTCCGGCCGCCCGGACAGCCACCAGATAAACAATACCGTGCCGCAATAAATAGCCGCGCCGCACGACACCCCAACAACCAGATCGATCGCCATCGCGAGGTTCCCTTGCGCGGGAGCTGCCCATCCAATCCCCATGGCCCATAGGGCGAGTGCCATCGCGGCCGCCCCCGCGACGCAGCGCCACGTGACCGCCAGCAAGTCCACCATACGCAAATGAAAAGTCCGGAACGTCACCGTCAAGTAGAGCACTTCCTCGACCAGCGCGCAACCCGCCGCCGCGACGAGCGCGCCGGTCAGGCCCATGGGCCCTATCAGGACAAGCAGCAGAACCGCACGTACGCACAGCCCGGCCGCCGAGATGCGAAAATGGTAATGAATCAGTCCCTGCGCGGACAAAAGCACTCCCGCGAAATAGGGGATCAACCGGGTCACCCCCAAAAGCGCGAAAACCTGTGCCAACGGAATCGCCTCCAGCCAGCGCGCGCCAAACAACAGAGAGATAAGCGGTGCCGCCACCAAGGAAAGACCGACGCCTATGGGCAAGGTCAGCATCAGAGTCACGGAAATGGCCTTGAAGAAATTCCGCCCATTATCGGCACCGTCCCGCCGTCCGGCGGCGAACCCGGCGAACATCGCCGTCGATAAAGGTTCAAGCAGCTCGGTCGATGCCAAAGTACCAATTTCCAGGCCCACGGAGTACACGCCCACCGGGCCAGTTCCGAGCACCTTACCGATCGCGATCGAATCGATCCGCTCCTTGATCATGGCGACGATCGAGGAGAGCCACGTCCAGAAGGAGAACGCCGCGATACGACGCCAGGCGCGTAGCGCGAGGCGCGGACGGTAGGGATGCATGGCATAAGTCAGAATAAGGGTCAGGATGCGCGCCGTGACAATGCTCGCGACCAAAGCCCAGTAGTTTCTCAGGACCGCCGCCGAGGCGATGGCGACAACGATACCGGATACGCGGGGCACTATCGAGATGACAAACTCTTTCTCGAATTGAAGACCTCGCCGGAACTCCACGACGCCGATGTTGTTGCACCCGGAAACCATGGTCAGGCCGGCGATCGCGATAAGGATCGGGGTCAGCCGCTCGTCCCCGAAAAACCGCGCCGCCGGCACCGCCAACGCCAACACGACAGCCGCCAGGATCGCGCATCGGATAAGATTTCCTGATTACCCATAAACCTCAGCTAACTTCAGGAGCCTGTATGGCATCGGCGGGGTCCGCGCGGCGGCCCAGCAAAGGCGAGGCACCATGGCGGCGAGATCGTATCGCCGGTTGAAGCGATACTCGAACTCGGCGAGGTAACGCG
>CANJJS010000047.1 GCA_947474705.1 Acetobacteraceae bacterium
GACCGCATTACCCACCACTGCGACATCCTGGAAACCGGGAACGATTCCTTCCGCTTCAAGCAGCGCAAAAAACAAACGAAATCGGGCTGACCAACTGGAAACTTTTGGGCGCTGTGACCTGGAAACTATTCAACGCTGATTGACAGTCTACCTTCCGCGGCGCGCTTTCGACGGATGTGTCGCGGGGGGCAATACCAACTGACGGAACCTGTGACTCTCCGGCAGCCAAAACCGTCACGATCGGCGGAGGCCGGCCATCCACGATTTTCGCGCTGAAACAAAGCCATGGACGGCGCGCTCGCGGGCACCATGACGTGGTATGTCCGCCGATGCGGCTTTGGGGCGACGGTCCCCCGATCGCGTCCGTGCAAGTGTCCTGCATTCTGGCGGCGTGGCGTACCCTCGCGGGTTCGCGGATGGATCGATCAGCCAGCCCGGCCCCGGACAGCGCCGGCCCCTCACGCCCCCATGTAAAGTTCGCGGATGATATCGTTGTTGTTCAGTTCTTCGGCCGACCCGCCCTCGAACTCGATGTGGCCGTGGACGATGACATAGCCCCGGTCGGCGATGCGGATCGCCTGGGTGAAGTTTTGTTCCGCCATCAGCACCGAAAGCTGGAACCCGTCTTTCAGGGTTTTGATACTGTCGATCGTCCGGGCCACCAGCAGCGGCGCGAGTCCGACGCTGGGTTCGTCGATGAGGAGCATTTTCGGGGCGGACATCAGCGCCCGCGCCAGCGCGACCATCTGCTGCTCGCCGCCGCTCATGGACCCGGCGAGCTGCTTGCGGCGTTCCGCGAGCCGGGGAAATACCTCGAAGCAGAAGGCCAGGTTCCGCTCGATCTGGGAGCGGGCGGCGATGCGGAAGGCGCCCATTAAGAGATTTTCGTTCACCGTCAGGCGGGGGAACAGGCGGCGTCCCTCTGGCACGAAGCCAATGCCCAGATTGACGATCTCCTCGGTGGTCATGCCCACCAGGTTGGTTTTGACGCCGTCGATCTCGACCTCGATGGTGCCGGCGGAGGGCCGGATCATCCCCATGACGCATTTCATCAGGGTGGATTTGCCGTTGCCGTTGGTGCCCAGCAGCGCGACGGTTTCGCCTTCGCGCACGTCCAGCGACACGCCATGCAGTACGCTGACGGCGCCGTATCCGGCATCCAGGCCGGAAATGCGAAGACTAGCTGCCAAGGTAGGCCGCCACGACATCGTCCTGGCGCACCACGTCGCGGGGATCGCCGTCGGCGATTTTCCGTCCCGCGACCAGCACCACGAGTCTCTGAGAGAATGACAGAACCGCGCGCATGATATGCTCGATCAAGATGATGGTGATGCCCTGTTCCTCGTTCAGTTTCACGAGCAGGGCCAGGATGTCGTCGACTTCCTGATTGGACAGGCCCGCCATCGACTCGTCCGCGATCAGCAGTTTGGGTTCGGCCGCCATGGCGCGGGCGAGTTCCAGTTTCCGCATTTCGATCTGGGTCAGATCTTTGGGCAGGCGGGTGGCTTTTTCGTGCAGGCCGACCATGCGCAGCAGGTCCATGCAGCGTTTGTCGATCGCCGCTTCCGGCATCGAGTCGCGTGTCTGGACGGCGTAGAGCAATGGGATCCGCAGGTTTTCGGCCAGGGTCAGGGTGCCGAAGGGGCGTGGCAACTGGAAGCTGCGGGCCATACCCAGGCGTGTGCGCTGGTGGGCGGCGAGTCCGTCCATGGGCTGGCCCTGGAAGCGCACCGTTCCGCTTTCATTGCGGAGCGTGCCGCAGAGGCAGTTGACCAGCGTGCTTTTGCCCGAGCCGTTGGGCCCGATCAGGCCGAGCCGCTCGCCCGCCTTCACTTCGAGTTCGATATCCGCGAGGGCGACGAAGCCGCCGAAGCGTTTGCTCAGGCCGGAGACCTGAAGGATGGGTTGCGCGCCGCTCATTTCTGGAACCACCCGAGGATGCCCTTCGGGGCCACGATGACGAAGAAGACCAGCAGCACGCCGACGATCAGCAGCGACACGGCCGAGGAGATCGTGACGGTCGCCACTTGTTGCAGTGTTCCCAGTAGGATGGCGCCCAGGATGGGGCCGAGCCAGCTCGAGGTGCCGCCGATCAATGGCATGGCGATGGTGTTGACCGCGTAGGAGAGGCTGAAGGTGGAGGCGGGATCGAGGTAGGTCACGTAGTAGGGCAGTGGCGAGCCGGCCATGCCCATGAAGCCGCCGGACAGGCCGCAGGCGATCAGTTTCAGTTTCAGGGTTGGCACGCCGGAGGCTTCGGCGGCCAGTTCGTCGTCTCGGATGGTGGCGAAGCCAAAGCCCAGGCGGGATTTTTCGATGGCGCGGGCGGTGGCGACGGCGAAGATGCTGAGGCCGAGCATGATCAGGAACAAATATTCGATGTAGTTGATACCGAGATACTGCACCGTCGCGGGCCGGATGATGTAGGCGCCGCGGGAGCCGCCGACGAAGTCCCAGTTGGTGACCAGTGTTTGCATCACGACGGCCATGGCGAGGGTGGCGATCGAGAAGAAGGTGCCTCTCAGGCGCAGGGTCAGGTAGCCGGTTCCGACTCCCAGCAGCGCCGACAGCGCGCCGCCGATGGCGATCATGGCGACCAGCGGCAGGCTGGTGGTTTTGTGGAGGACGACGGTGCTGTAGGCGCCGACCGCGATGAACGCCGGGATGCCGAAGTTCACGTAGCCGGTGTAGCCGCCAAGGATGTTCCAGGCCGTCGAGAGCACGATGTATTGCAGCACGACGTAGCCGGCGAAGTAGAAATAGGCGTTATCGACGAGGCGGGCGAGCCCGAAGGTCAGTGCCGCCGCGACGATCAGCCACAGAATGAAAAGTGGGTTCTTCATTCACGCGCGTCCGAAAATGCCGCTGGGGCGGAACGCCAGTGTCAGCAGCAGGAAGCCGAAGGCCACGGCGGGCGCCCAGGAGGGGCCGAAGAAGGTGGCGGTGATGTTTTCCATGACGCCAAGGATGATCGCGGCGACCAGTGTGCCGGCGAAACTGCCCAGTCCGCCCAGCACGCAGATGGCGAAGATGCGGCCGATATATTCTCGGCCGATCGAGGGTTCGACGGGTTGGATGATGATCAGCACCGCGCCGGCCAGGGAGGCCGTGGCGATCGACAATCCGAAGGCGATGCGTTTGATCCGGCTGGGGTCGGCGGCCATCAGCCGCAGGGCCAGCGGGTCCTGGGCCACGGCCTGCACCGCGCGGCCGATGAAGGTGCGCGACAGATACAGATGCAGGCAGACCATCAGCGCGACGGAGACCAGCGCGGGCACAAGCAGCCGCAGCGGCAGGTCGATCACGCCGAAATGCAAAGTGGGGCCGATATAGACCGCCTCGACCAGCCGGTAATCGACGCCGAAGACCAGGGTCAACGCCACTTCGGTGATGAACAGCAGGCCGAAGAAGAAGGACAGGCCGCGCAGGGCGGTGTCGCCTCTTCGTTCGAAGGAGACATCGTAGATGTGATAGATCGCCACCCCCAGGGCGTAGAACGCGGGCATGGCGACGATCGCGGTGAGGATCGGGTCGAAGCCGAAATTGGCGTTCATGATGTAGGCGATGTACGAGCCCAGCAGGATGAACGCGGGGTGGGCGATGTTGACGATGTCGAGCATGCCGAAGGAGATCGAGATCCCGATCGTCACGGCGGCGTAGAAGCCTCCGAGCAGCAGACCGGAGACCAGGGCGTTGCCCAGAAGGTCGAAGGATATATCCATGATTCGTGCTTATGACGTTTCCCTGAAGCCGCACTGTGGCCGATGCCGCGGCGGTTGGCCAGAGGGAACACGGCGGAAAACGAACGTCGTTCGCGCCGGGACGGGATCAGGACGGACGGCCCGCCAGAAAGGAACGCGCGCCGGGCCCGAGCACTTTCGGTAAATGGGTGTAGATGTAACGGCATCCGCTGGTCAGGACCTCGGCCAGGGTATCCTCGGCCGCGGGCATGCCTGGCGCGTGGCCGGCGTCGCGGATAATGGCCAGTGTGTCCGCGATGGCCTTGGCGACCGGCGGGGCTTTTGGGTTGCCGGGGAAGCCCATGGACTGCGACAGGTCCGACGGGCCGACGAAAAACACATCGATGTCCGGCACCGCGACGATCGCATGGGCGTTACGAACCGCGGTTTCCGATTCCAGTTGCACGCAGACCAGCGAGCGGGCGTTCGCCTGTGCGACGAAATCCGGCATTTTCGCGCCGAGCCCCCAGCGGTCGGGGCGCGTTCCCGCGGCGAGGCCGCGGCCCGCGCCCGGTCCGAATTTCACCGCCGCGACGGCGCGCGCGGCGTCCTCGGCGGTGTCGATGTGGGGGATCTGCACGCCGGCGACACCGCGATCCAGGACCGACTGAATATCGGCGGCGGCATTGCTCCGGGGGCGGGCGATGGCGGTTATGCCGGCCGCGTCGGCCGCCATCGCCATGATCTCGACGTCGGCGAGCGAGAGGGAGCCGTGCTCGCAGTCCAGCAGCACCCAGTCGAACCCGGCATGGGCCAGCATTTCCACGAGTTGCGGCGCGGGGAACATCAGCGAGCAGCCCAAGGCGGGCCGGCCGGCGTGGATCAGGGCCTTCATCCGGTTGTCGCGCATGGATCAGACCGCCGCGCCGGTCGCGAGGGCGGAGGCCCAGTTGGCGAAGCCGGTGGCGCGGGCCTGAGATGCCGCGCGGTCCCAGTCGTATTCCAGCGCGAAAAGCTCCGCCCCCCAGCGGCCGTTGCGCCGGGTGAGGATCGCGTAGCGCGCGTGCGGCGAGCGGAATTCCAGGCCGTTGGCGCCGGGCGCGTCGGCGAAGACCGGGCAGCCGACCGTGCCGGGGTTCAGGATGAGCGGGCCGCCCGCCACCTGCGTCACGCTCTGGCGGTGGCTGTGCCCGCACAACACCACGGCCCGGCCCATCGCGGCGCCGAGACGCTCGATCAGCAATTCGCGCGGTGCCGGCGCCAGGCGGCCGGACAGCGGCTCTTCGGTGAGGTAGGTGCTGTCGTTGGCGGGCGTGCCGTGGACCGCCAGCACGTTGCCGTCCAGGTTGATCGTCGCGGGCAGATCGAAGAGGGCCTGGCGCTGGGCCTCGGTCAATAAGGGGTGAACGAAACGATCGACCAACGGCTGCCGGTCCAGCGGGCGGCCGTTCAAATAGCGGTCGTGGTTGCCTCGCACGGTGGGGAGGCGGAGCGACGTCAGAAGCTCCCAGGTTTCGCGCGGCCAGAGCGGGCCGGCCACGCAGTCGCCGAGATTGACGGTGGAATCCACGGAGCGCGCGCGGATATCGGCGAGAACGGCCTCCAGCGCGGGCAGATTGGCGTGAATGTCGGAAATGACGGCGAGGCGCATGGCGGTCCCCTTGACGATGCCTGGTTCCCGCTTTTAGCCGGTTTTCAGGGGGGGGCGAGTCCCATGCGGGGTGTCAGGCCGTGACGTCGGCCAGGCCCAGGCGCCGGTTCGCGTGTTCGACGTCGCCGCCAAGACGGTCGATCCGGCGCGAAATCGAGGCCTGGCCCGCTTCCAACAGGCCGAGGCGCTCCTTCACCTCAACCATATCGGTCTTGAGGTGTCCAAGATCGCCGCGGATCGCGCGGAGCATTTCGAGCACGAGATCGGTGGGCGCGGTTGTCATGAGACCATTTCCCAATGTGGCGTCCCGGACATTGTAACCCATGTCCGGGAGGCGTGTCATTGAAATCCCGCTTTGGGGAAATCCCGCTTTGGGGAAATCCCGCTTTGGGGAAATCCCGCTTTGGGGAAATCCCGCTTTGGGGAAATCCCGCTTTGGGGAAATCCCGCTTTGGACCGACGGTAGTGGTTTTGGTCAGGCCGGTTTTTTTCCGTCGTTCCCCGGCTCGATCGGGGGGCGGGCGTGCCAGAAAAGCGGCGGCGTGCCGCTCCCGGTCCCCCGATCGAGCCGGGGAACGACGGAAAGGGGCAATGAAAGCCCGACGGAAAGAAGCAATGAAAACCGGTGGCCTCAGACCTTCTCGACCTGCCCATATTCCAGTTCGACCGGCGTCGATCTTCCGAAAATCGAGACGCTGACCTTGAGGCGGCCTTTGTCCTCGTCGACTTCCTCGACGGTGCCGTTGAAGCTGGTGAAGGGACCGTCGGCGACGCGCACCTGCTCGCCGATTTCGAACAGCACCGCGGGGCGTGTGCGTTCCACGCCTTCCTGGTTTTGCTTCAGGATGCGCAGCGCCTCGGCCTCGCTGATCGGGCTGGGCTTTGTCTTGGAGCCAAGGAAGCCGGTGACCTTGGGGGTGTTCTTGACCAGATGCCAGGCGTCGTCGGTCAGGTCCATCTTCACCAGGACGTAGCCCGGGAAGAATTTATGCTCGGTGGCGATCTTCTGGCCGCGGCGCATCTCGGTGACCTGTTCGGTCGGCACCAGCACTTCCTCGAACTGCTCGCCCAGACCGTTCTGCGCCGCCTGTTCCTTGATTTGCTGCGCGATTTTTTTCTCGAAGCCCGAGTAAACGTGAACGACGTACCAGCGTTTGGCCATGAGTCAGGGTCCCTTTCAGAGATGCACGCCGAAAATCGCGCGCACGCTCAGGCCGATCGCCTGATCGACGACGAAGAAAAATATCGAGCTCACCGCCGCCATCGCGAACACCAGCAGCGTGGTGACCATCGTCTCCTTACGGGAGGGCCATGTGACCTTGGTCACCTCGGCCCGCACTTCCCGCGCGAATTTCGCCGGTTCGAACGCCACGCTCACGAAACTCCCATCAAAAAGAAAACCCACTCCGGCGTCGTCGTCCCCACTCTGGCGTCGTCGCCATGGAGACTGGCGGAGGGACCTGGCAGGGGTGGAGGGTCTCGAACCCCCAACCTCCGGTTTTGGAGACCGGCGCTCTAGCCAATTGAGCTACACCCCTAACGGCCCCTGCCACAGACGGTCCGAATGAACCGCGGTGCGACCCCGGTGACCCCCCATATGGGTGGCCGCCGGCGGGGTTCCACCGAACGACACGGCAGGGGGCGCAAAAAAGGGCGGGCGGGCCCGGAAGTCAAGGGGTACATCGCGACCGGGATCAACAACGCCGGGGAATCGGACTCAATTCCGTGAGGGTCGCCCGCATCGCGAAGTCGCCGAAGTCCATTTGCATGTCGTCCGCCACGCCGTTTTCCCAGTAGCGCATTCCGACTTCGTAGGACGGGACGATGCCGCCCGCCGAACGGTCGAAAAACGCCAGCCTGACACGGGTATTGGCCAGCGGTGTCAGCAAGGAATGTTTTGTTGGGAACGGCGGTTTCCAATCGACGATGGCGGCCGAGCTGTCCTCGAATCCTTTTTCGTCGGTGCCGTCGAACAGCGGCAGGGCGATGAATTTCCGTCCTTCCCGCGCGGCCGCCAAAATCGCCGCCGTGTGGGCCATTGGGAACAAGGTCCCGGCCGGCAGGGCGACTTTCAGGTCCTTGGGCACGCGATACCGTGCTTCGCCCGCGCCGCCGGCCCGGGTGAGGCGCGCGCCGCCCTCTGTCTGGCTGGTGACCGTCGAATCGGTTTTCTGCACCATGTGGAAACGGAAATTCGTCCCGTCTTTCGATTCCCAGGTGACGTAGTCCGATTCCATTTCGGTGTCCTGGCCCTCGCCGCTGGAAATCGTCATCCGCAGGCGTTGGCGGGAGGCCCATCCGTCGCAGGTATCGGTGACCTCGTAGCCCATGGTGCCATGGGCGGCCGCCACCTGGCGGTTGCCACGGGTGGCGTCCAGCGCGAGCCGGTACAGCGCCCGGTGCGCCGCGAGCGGGACGGCCGGGCGGGCCGGCAAGGGCGGGGTGGCGGCGGGCAGGACACCGGCGGCATCGGCTGTGGACGGTCCTCCATGGGGCAAAGCCCAGGCGGCGGCGAGGCCGAGAATGAGGACGAGGCCGGTTGCCGCGGACGACGGCAAGGCCGCCAGGCGGGCGGGAAGACGCATTCGAAGGACTCCGTGAAACTCCGGCGAACCGCACGATACCGGGACCGTCCGCCGCGCGCCAGCGATCCGCGCGGCGCGTCTCCAAAGCGCGCGCGGCCGGAGGGCCGGCTGCCCCAACCGCCGGAGGGCCGGCTACCCCGCCGCGTGGGGGTGGCGCCGGCGCCGGCGGGTGGACACGGCGTCCAGGCGGCGTATCGCGGCGTCCAGGTCCGCCCCGTCCCGCGTCACCGGCGCGCAGGCGGTTCCCCATGGGCGGGACTCGAAATCGGGATGCAGCGCGATCGCGGTCCCGCCATTGCCGAACAGGGTTCGGTCGCCGGCGGGGAAAAACGATTCGACCGGCAGCCCATTCGCCAGGATCACGTCGTGGCGGGTGAGTTCGATGTGGAAATACGCGATGCGTTCCGTCAGCACCCGGCGGACCGAACGTCCGTTCGCCAGCAGCCCGGCGGGGATCAGCGACCCGCCGAAATACACCGCGTGGCCAGGCGAAAGGACAAGATCGTTGGCGGGCATGCCGCGGCCGAAAGCGTTCGCGGCGACACGGATCGGCCAGACCTTATGCGGCGCGGGGTGACGGGCGCAGTCGACGGTCCGCCGTCCCGTCCAGACAACCCGCGCGGTGTCGCCGCCCAGCAGCGTGCAAACCCGGTCGCCGGGATGGAGGGAGGCCAGCGGCACGGCCCCTCGGGCGGTCGAGATCGCGGTATGCGTGGCGAGTCGGTCGTCCCGGTCTCCATTGGGCGGCGGCGAAGGCATGGTGGCGTGGTTCCGCGAAGTGAGGGCGGAGGCGCGTTCCGCCGGGAACGCGCCTCCGCCAACAGTTTCGCGGACCGCCGGTGACGAAAAAGTTACGGTCCGTTGCGCCGGACCGCCGGCCTCGCGGCGTCTCTTCCACATCGGCACGCGCCGGCCGCCGTGCCGCGCCCGGTGGCCCAGGCATGACGCGCGGAGAGCGAGGGAGAGGCAGGCGCGGCGCTGACCGGTCTTATTTGCGGGTTTTCGCCTCGATGTTGTCCCAGATCGCTTTTTCGATGTGAACGCCGTCGAATCGCGCGATCTCCTGCAACCCCGTGGGCGAGGTCACGTTGATCTCGGTCAGGTAATCGCCGATCACGTCGATCCCGACGAAGATCATGCCTTGCTCGCGCAGCAGCGGCCCGATCGCCGCGCAAATCTCCCGGTCGCGGGCGGTCAGGGGCGATTTCTCGGGCCGGCCGCCGACATGCATGTTCGACCGGGCCTCGCCCGCGGCGGGGACGCGGTTGACGGCGCCCATCGGTTCGCCGTCGACCAGGATCACGCGCTTGTCGCCCTGGCGGACAGAGGCCTCGTAACGTTGGATCATCAGCGGCTCGCGCGAACGGGCGAAGTGCATTTCCAGCAGCGAGGCGAGGTTCTCATCGTCGGGCTTGATCCGGAACACGCCCGCGCCGCCATTGCCGAACAGCGGCTTGACGATGATGTCCTTGTACTCGGCCCGAAACGAACGGATCGCCTCGATATCCCAGGTGATCAGCGTCGGCGGCATCAAATCCGGAAAATGCGTGACCAGCAGCTTTTCGGGCGCGTTCCGCACGGCGGCCGGATTGTTCACGATCAACGTGCCCGGCTGGATATGCTCGAGCAGATGGGTCGCGGTGATGTATGCCATGTCGAAGGGCGGGTCCTGGCGCATCAGCACCACATCCATCGACCCGAGATCGAGCTGCACCGGCTCCCCAAACGTATAATGCGCCCCCCTGACCCGTTCCACCGTCACCGGCCGTGCCTGGGCGAACAACCGCTCCTCCCGCTTGCCGCCATGCGGTTTGGACACGCCTTCGCGGAGCGCCATGTGCCGGACCTCGTAATGCCACATCGCATGGCCGCGGGCCTGCGCCTCCAGCATCAACGCGAAGGTGGAATCGCCATCGATGTTGACGGTATCCATCGGGTCCATCTGGACCGCCACTTTCAACGCGCGCGTCATGCCATCCATCCTCTTCGCCGAAGCCTGTCGTTGTCCCACTGACAGAGCCGCCTTCCGAGGCCCGGTCAAGTCCCCCGAAAGGCGGGCCTCTGGGTTGGGGGCGTGTCTTGTGGAAGTCCCGGGGCGCCGCCCCGGACCCCGCGAGGGCTTCGCCCCTCGACCCCACCAGGGCGGGGGCCCCCCGCCTTCGCAGGGGCAAGCCTGGACCCGTTTCATTGGGGGAGATGAAGAAGGGGGCCAACAGCGGCGGTTCAACGGCCTCGGATGGCCCCCTTCTTCATCTCCCCCAAACAAGACGGCATCCAAGGCCCTGCCTTGGCGGGGTCGAGGGGCAGAGCCCCCGTGGGGTCTGGGGCAACGCCCCAGCGCTTCCACAAGACACGCCCCCAACCCAGAGCGTGCCCCTCTGGCTTTCCGGCGCCTCCGCTGTCATGTTCCGGCCGCCGAAAGGGAGGAAGACGCGTGCTGAGCATGAAGGGGAAGGTGGCGATCGTCACCGGTGCCGGGTCTGTCGGGCCGGGCTGGGGCAACGGCAAGGCGACGGCGACGTTGCTGGCGCGCCAGGGGGCCTCGGTGTTTCTGGTCGATATCAACCTCGACGCCGCGCGCGAGACGCAAAAGATCATCGAGAAAGAGGGCGGCACCGCCGCGATCCATCGCGCCGACATGATGGCCGCGGCCGATGTTCGGGAGATGGTGCAGGCCTGCGTCACCCGCTTCAAACGCATAGATATCCTGGTGAACAATGTCGGCGGCTCCGCGCCGGGCGATCCCGTCGCCATGGCGGAAGAGATCTGGGACCTGCAAATCGACTTTAACCTGAAAACGGCGTTTTTGGGCTGCAAATACGCGATCCCCGTCATGCTGGAGCAAGGCAAGGGCGCAATCGTCAACATCGCCTCGGTCGCGGGGATGCGTAACGATTTCACCTCGGGCCGGTCGCATGTCGGCTACAGCGCCTCCAAGGCCGGTGTGATCCAGTTGTCGAAGTCGGTCGCGGGGACCTACGCGAAGAAGAACATCCGCGTGAACACCGTCGTGCCGGGGCTGATGCACACGCCGCTGGTGGAGACCCGGCTGGCGCGGACCGTCGGCGGCAACGACCTTCAGAAACTGATCGACGCCCGGAACGCCGCCGTGCCCATGGGGCATATGGGCGACGCCTGGGATGTCGCGCACGCCGTGCTGTTCCTCGCCTCCGACGAGGCGAAGTTCATCACCGGCACTCAGATCGTCGTCGATGGCGGTTCCACCGCCGCGATGCCGTGATTCCCTGTCAATCGAGGAGATACCCATGACCGAACAGCGTTTTCCGGAACTGTCCCCGGACTCCCTGACCGACGAGCAACGCCAGGTCGCCGACGCCATCCAGGCCGGCCCGCGCGGCGGCGGACTCCGCGGCCCCTTCAATGCGCTGATGCGTAGCCCGCAACTCTGCGACCTGGTGCAGCGCGTCGGCGCTTACGTGCGCTTCGGCAGTTCCATCCCCGCCGCGTTGAACGAACTGGCCATTTGCATGGCGGGCCGGAAATGGGGCGCGCAGTACGAGTTCTATGCCCACCGCAAGCTGGGCATCGACGCGGGTCTGTCCCCGGCGATTCTGGATTCCGTCGCCAATGGCCGCCGCCCAGAGAACATGTCGGCCGACGAGACGTTGGTTTACGAGTTCACGATGTCGCTGCTGGGCACGGGCCAGGTGCCGGACGGGCGGTATCAGGCCGTGATCGACCGGTTCGGCGAGCGTGGCGTGATGGATCTGGTGGGCGCCGTTGGTTACTACAGCCTGGTGTCGATGGTTCTGAATGTGGCGCAGGTGCAGTTGCCGGAAGGCGTTGAGCCGCCGCTAAAGCCTTTGTGATCGTCGCTCCTCCTCCGGCCGCGCCGGGGGAGGAGCTTCCGCGGTCATGGGCCGGACGTTCCGGCGATGCCCAGGGTCCCGGTGGGAACCGCGGATTCGTCCCGGATCGATCGGAAAAATTCTAATGGCGCCCGCGATGGTTTTTGCCGCTCGGTGCTCTTGTTCGGAAATCAGGGCGCGCAATGCCGCGAGGCAGGCGGTGCCTCTCGCATGCGTCACCGGCGGGGTTGGCAATGCCTCCGGTCGGCGAATGTGTCGGAGTTTCTTACACCCGCGGGGGTAAGGCGAAATTTACCCCAATCATTTCAATAACCTACAATCCGGCATAAAAATTGCGTAGAGAGCCCGCAACAGGCCCGGCCATGTTTGGCTCAGGAAATAAGGACGCAACAATGCCACAGCCCATCCGCCTTGCCATGCTGGCCTCTGTCGCGATTGCCGGTGCGCTGCTGACGTCCCCCGCGCACGCCGTTCTCTTCGACCTCGCGGCGAACTGGAGTACCGTCGATAACGGCACCAACGGTAACCCATGGACCTACCGGGGCGCGACCAGCGCGCTGCCCGCGCAATCCGACCTGACGATCATGTCCTTTCCCTTCACGCAACCCGGCTGGGCGCCGAGCAACAGTCCTGGGTCCTTTCTGCCGCTTTGGTTCAAGGCCGTGGGCAATCCGGGCCTTGGCGGCATCGACATCGTGACTGGCGATATCGTTACCCATAGCTGGGACGGGCCAAATGGCGGATCGAGCGGACAATCCAATATCCTCTTCACCGCGCCAATCTCCGGCACCGCCACGATCAGCGGTTCGGCGTTTAATTCCCGCGATCTCAACCGGGCCGAACGCTGGGATGTCTATGTCAACAATGTGCAACAGGCCGGAGACACGCTGCCAGGCGATGGGAGCGACAACCGCGCTTCGGCCGATACGTTCAACCTGGCGAATATCGTGCTGGACGCCGGCGACACCGTCGAACTGCGGATCACGACGTTGGGTTCGGCTGGCGATTTCGTGACGGTCGGCATGTCCATCGACCTAACACCGGCGCCCGAACCCACGTCGCTCGCCCTGCTCGCCTCGGGGCTTGCCGCCGTCGCTCTGCGCCGCCGCTCCCGCCGCCGTTGAAGCCTTTGCGATTTTATAAGCCGTTCCCTTTCCGGGCGCGATCTTTGGGAATGCGCGATCGGCGCTCTGGTTTGGGGACACCTCCATGGCCTCGCCATTGTCTTTGGCGCAAATCGACGGGCTGAATTTCATCGCGCGCCATCGTTGGGTCTCCGACACAACATCCCAGGCGGCGGCCGTTCCCGTTTCGGTGCATTTTCCGGATGTCGCGACGATTTCCATTGGAGGCGAGGCGTTTCCGCTCGACGGTGTGACGTGGCCGGATCTGGAGATCGAGAACGTCGCGCATCGCAAGACATTCGCCGTTGTCCATGGTCCCTGGCAGACCAGCCGGTTTCGTCTGTACAATCCCCTGATTTACTTCGCCGCGTTCGGCGCGCCGGAGATCTTCGATTGTTTGGAAATCGCGATTGGTTCGCTGTTCGCGTTCGGCGGCTTCGACGGCACGGTTCGCGTGCTCTGCGATGGACAAAATATGGGGTTTGCCGAACGTTTCCCCCCGGCGATCCGGTCGCGCGTGCGGATGTCGCCGGTGGCGTGCGGCGACACGCTGGATTACACGTTGGCGCGGTACCGGCTGTCCGCCGTCGATCCGGCGGGTTTGTTTCAGCCGATCCTGTATCTGGATACGGATGTGGTTTGCGACGCGCCGTTACAAGACCTGCTCATCCGGCTTTTGAAAAGCGAGGCGATCCAGTTTTGCGCCGAACACCCGCTGACGATCAACGAGCATTGGTATGGCACGACGTTACTGACACATGACAATTACCGTCCGGCGCCGGACGAGCGGGGATTTTCGACGGGCTTGATCGGGTTTCGCGATGCCGCCCAGGCCGCGGAATCTTTCGCGACGATTGTCGAGTCCTGCCTGCGGATGGCGTCAATGACGGAGAATCGCGATTTGTTCGATACCTACGATCAGCCTTTCGCGAATTACATCATGCGCAAGCTGGGCGGTTACGCGACGGACCTGCTGACACCGCGCTGCGCCGCGCCCGCGCCGCCCGCCGATCCGGAGGAGCGGCCGGGATTCGTGCATTTCGCGGGCGGTGTCGGCAATGCGGGGCCGAAGTTGGCGCGGATGCGGGACTATGTCGCGCGCCTGCGCGCGGCGGGCGGAGACGGTCTCTGGAATGTGGAGAAGTCAGCCGAAGCCGTGGTAACCCAGACCCCCGTCCTTCCCCGCCAATGACGGGCTGTCACGCCCCCAACCTTCCTTGCGCCTCCCAATCCCCCGGCGCTACCGTCGCCCCGACCGAACCGGAGGACCTCCACCAATGGCCGAAATTCTCGGACTGGGCGTCACGCATTCCCCGCTGCTGCTCGGCACCGACGAACGCATGGCCGGGATCACCGAACGAGTCCTGAAAAGCCCCACGATCCCAGACTCCATGCGCCAGCCAACCGCCTGGCCCGACGAAATGCGCCGGGAATGGGACGCACACCGCGCCGGACGCGCCGCGCCCGCCCATCGCGCCCGTTCCATCGCGGGCTTCCGCGCCGCCCGCGCCGCGCTCGACGCCTTCGCGCCCGATTTCGTGCTGATCTTCGGCGACGACCAATACGAAAACTTTCGCGAGGACGGCGTCGCCCCCTTCTGCGTCTTCGCCACCGGCGACATCGACTCCCGGCCCTACACCCGCGCCGGCATCCATAACGCCTGGGCGGAACCCGCCGACACCGTCGTCCGCACCAAAGGCCACCCCGCCGGCGGCCGCTACCTCGCCAAAGCCCTCTCCGAACAAAACTTCGACATCTCCTGGGCGTACAAAATGCGCTACGAGAACGGCCTCCCACACGCCTTCATGAACGCCCTGCTGCTACTCGACTACGACCGCGCCGGCCTGCCCTGGCCCGTCGTGCCGTTCCATGTGAACTGCTACGGATCGTCCACGATTTCGAAACAAGGCGCCTTCGCCCATATCGACGGCGCCACCGCCGAGCCCGATCCGCCCGGACCCACGCCCGCCCGCTGCTTCGACATCGGCGCCGCCATCGGTCAGGCCTTCGCCGCCTCGCCCTGGCGAGTCGCGCTGATCGCCTCGTCGAGCTGGTCGCATTCCTTCCTGACCGGCAAAAATCACTACCTCTACCCCGACCTCGCCTCCGACCGCGCCCGCTTCGCCGAAATGCGCGCGGGCAACCTTGGGGCCTGGCGGACCCTGACCACGGCGGCAATCGAGGACGCGGGCCAGCAAGAACTGCTGAACTGGGTCTGCCTCGCCGGCGCCATGCACGCCCTGAAGCGGAAACCGGACTGGACCGACATGGTCGAAACCCACATCTACGTCGCGCCCAAAGTGTTCGCGATCTTCAACCCGCCCGGCGCCTGATCACCACACGATTTTCGCCTGCTCGATCAACTTCCGCGCGCTCTCCGTCATCGTCGCGCCCGCGAGCACCCGTTCCACCGCAAGCAACTCCGCCTGCTGAACCCGGCGCAACCGCTCCAGCACCAGCTCCAGCCGCTGCGCGGGCACCACGACCACCCCATCCGCGTCGCCCACGACCAGATCGCCGGGGTTTACATGCACCCCACCCAGATCGATCGCCGCGCCCACCACGGCCGGCCCGTTCATCGCCGGCGAGTTCGGCTGAATGCCCGCGCTGAACAACGGTAACCCCGCCGCCACGATCCCCGCCTTGTCGCGCGACAACCCATCCGTCACGAACGCCGCCACCCCCGCGTTCTTCATCATCCCCGCGGCCAGATCGCCAATCACCGCCGTCTTCGTGAACCCATCGTTGGCGCAAACAATCACATCGCCCGCCCGCGCCTCCGACAACGCCGCGAACACCGCGAGCACATCGGCCGGATACGCGAAACAGGTCAGCGCCGGCCCCACGAAACTCGCGTTCGCGGGATCGGCCGGCTTGATCCGGTAATCCAGCGCCCCGCGCCCATCCATCGCGTCCGCCAGATGCGAGGTCTGGGCGCCGCGAAATTCCTCGATCAACGCCGCGTCGGGACGTTTGAAGCCGCGATGGATCGTCACGAGCGGGGGATTGTCGAGCATGCGAGGATGTCTCCGATTCCTGGTCGATGTCTGGGTTGAAAAGGACCCTACCAGACCGTCCACCGCTTTTCCACGCGAACCCAGGCCACGCGCCTGAACCGATCCGGCATGCCGCTTTTCGTCATCGCCCGGCGGGCGCGAAACGGAATCGCGGGACAAGGGACGCTTCGTCCCGGACCGCGCCTTGCCTGACCCATCGGCGTCCGGCGGGAGCGCCGTTCATGCGGCCATAGGGACAGCGACGGAAAACTTTACACCCCGGCCCGCATTCTCAGCGTGCTTCGGAGGCGGCGCGCGGATACCTGGCGAATGATAAATAAACAGGCGCCAACACCACCCCTCGCGGCGGGCGAAAATATCTTTTCGTAAACCCTAACGTTCTCCGGCCCGGAAAATTGCCCCCCGCGCGGTTTTGTCCGGAGAGGTTCGTTGTTCGCACTGACAATTGTCAAAATGTCGGATAAATTTACACAAGCGATGGCGGCGCGGCGGGGAGGCGCTCAATCGATTGATTTTCCGGTGGTTTTTATTCTGGCCTGAAAATTGCTGAGTGCTGGATGAAACCATTCGCCCTCGGAATTTCATTGTGAGATGAGAGCGATCGCCCAAACCAGGGGAATAAAACACATGAAAATATTGTTTTCCGGCGCGCTTTCCGCGCTCGCTCTGATCGCTTTGGCGGGGCCGGCGCGGTCGGCCGTCACATACGACGCCGCCTTGTCGCCGCCCGGAACCTACTTTGGTACCGGCAACACGAACGACCATTGGGTCGTCGAAACCGCGACGCAGGTGGAACTCGGACTTGGCGTCAAGATCCGCTTTCTTAATACGGTAACGCCAACAAGCACCAATGTGTACGACGTGGCGCCTGGCGACACGACGGTTCCCGGCAAATCCGGATCGCTGTGGGGCTTTACCTTTTCCGCCCGCGCTTTGACCGGATTGCTCTCCGGCCTGACGCTGTCCATGAGCATCACCGATTACGCCCATGGCACGACGGTGACCTTCGATCCGAACCTACTCCCCGACAATGCCGGTACCGATGGCACCCTGACCGTGGGCGGCGGCAACGGCTGCTTCGGCGACACAAGCGCCGCCTGTGTCGCGGGGACGCGCACCGGCCTACAGAACGCGGAGGCCCTGTCGTTCGTCAGCGGCGTGGCGAACGGTTTCGATCCGCATTACGAGTCTGGCGCGAACAATACCTGGGAGATCACGCTTTCGGCCTCAGTGGGCAATGTCCCCGTGGCGTCGGTCACCGAATTCGTGAACGCCGGCATCGGGTCGCCGCTTCCCGAACCCGCGTCGCTGGCGGTGCTCGGGATCGGCCTCCTCGGGCTGGGCTTCGGACGCCGCCGGTGCGGCTGACCGGCGCTACGGCCCGGCGGTGCTCCGCGCCACCGGGCCGCCACCGCGGATAGCCTCCGGCGCTCCGCCATCGCATCGCATGTCGCGCGGCGGGCCCCCAGAGGACCAAATCCGATCCCGGCCGCGATCGCGTGAGCCGGGCGGTCCGCCATTGTCTCGCGAAGCGCCGGGCCTGGCCCCAGGGATTCCGCCCTCACCGGCCGAAATCCGATCGCTCCGGTATGTTCCAGTCGGGCACTTCGAATCTTTCACCCACTCAGACGAAAAATTTCCAGAATCGGCGGAGGCGTTTACCTTTTATTCGCGATTAGGGTTCATGAACGGGGTCTCAGGTTGAACCTTCGCCACGACGAGGCCCCCCGATGGACGAACTACTCGCCGACTTTCTGACTGAAACGAACGAGAACCTCGCCGAACTCGACGTCGCGCTGCTGACGTTGGAACGCGCCCCGGACGACGCCAACACACTCTCGTTAATCTTCCGGATGGTGCACACCATCAAGGGTACTTGCGGCTTCCTTGGCCTGCCACGGCTGGAACGTGTCGCGCACGCGGGCGAGAATGTTCTGGGCCGGTTGCGCGACGGCGCGCTCGTCGCCTCGCCAGAGATCGTGACGCTGATCCTGGCCGCGCTGGACCGGATCAAGTCGATCCTGTCGGACCTTGGCGCGAACGGCACCGAACCGGCGGGCGACGATACCGGCCTGATCGCGTCGTTGAACGCGATGGCGCAGGGTCAGACACCGCCCCCGGCCGCCGCCCCCCCCCCCTGCCGCCGCCCCACTGGCCGCACCCGCCCCCGTCGCGGCCCCGCCCGTCCTGGCCGCCGCCGAACCCGCCGCGCCCGAACCCGCGCCGCCGCCGGTCAAGGCCGAGGAACCACCCCCGCCCCCCCCACGCGCCGCGCCCGAACCCACGGCGGATCACGCGGGCGACGACCCGGACGTCCGCGCCGGTGCCAATGCCCCGGCGGCCGCCGCGCAGCAGACGATCCGCGTCACCGTCGATGTCCTTGAAGATCTGATGACCCTGGTCTCGGAACTCGTGTTGACCCGGAACCAGCTCCTGCAACTCGCCCGCAGCCAGGAAAACAGCGACTTCACCGCGCCCCTGCAACGCCTGTCGCACATCACCTCCGACCTTCAGGAAGGCGTGATGAAGACGCGGATGCAGCCGATCGGCAACGCCTGGAACAAACTGCCGCGCCTCGTGCGCGACCTCGCCCGCGATCTGAACAAGAAGATCGAACTGACGATGCTCGGCGCCGACACCGAACTCGACCGCCAGATCCTGGAACTGATCAAGGACCCGCTCACCCACATGGTCCGCAACAGCGGCGATCACGGGCTGGAAATGCCCGCCGAGCGCCGCGCCGCCGGCAAGTCCGAAACCGGACGCATCGTGCTGAACGCCTTCCACGAGGGCGGCCATATCATCATCGAGATCTCCGACGACGGCAAAGGCCTCGCCGCCGACCGGATCCGGGCCAAGGCGATCGCCAACGGCCTCGCCACCGAGGCCGAACTGGCCGCGATGCCGGAAGCGCAGATCCAGCGCTTCATCTTCCGCGCCGGGTTCTCCACGGCGGCGCAGGTCACGGCGGTCTCGGGCCGCGGCGTCGGCATGGATGTGGTGAAAACCAACATCGAGAAGATCGGCGGCACGATCGACCTCAAAAGCACCGCCGGGCAGGGCACGACCTTCACCATTAAAATCCCGCTGACCCTGGCCATCGTCTCCGCGCTGATCGTCGAATCCGCGAAAGAACGCTTCGCCATCCCGCAGATCAGCGTTGTCGAACTGGTCCGCGCCCGCCGCGCCGGCACCAACGCGCGCGGCGACGGCGAGGAAAACACGATCGAACTGATCAACGACACGCCCGTCCTCCGCCTGCGCGACCGGCTGCTGCCGCTGGTCTCGCTCAGCGAATTGCTGGGTCTGGAACCGGCCGATACCTCCGACGGCGGCGCGCATATCGTGGTCACGCAGGTCGGGTCCAGCCTGCTGGGCATCATCGTCGACCGGGTCTTCGATACCGAGGAAATCGTCGTCAAACCGGTCGCGCCCATTCTGCGCCACATCACCATGTTCAGCGGCAACACCATTCTCGGCGACGGCTCCGTGATCATGATCCTCGACCCCGCCGGCATCGCGCGGGCCACCGGTGTCGGCGCGGGCGCGGACAACAAGCTCATGAAACCGGAAACGGTCGACGAAACCGGCTCCACCGACTCGCTGGCGCTGCTGCTGTTCCGCGCCAACGACACCGAACGCATGGCGGTGCCGCTCAACCTCGTGGCCCGCCTGGAAAACATCCCGCGCGACAAGATCGAGTATTCGTCCGGCGCCTACGTCACCCAGTATCGCGGCAAGCTGATGCCGCTGCTGTCGATCTCGGCGAACCCGGACGTCTCCGCGCCGATGCAATCCCTGCTGGTCTTCGCCGATGGCGAGCACTCGATGGGCCTGATGGTCGACGAGATCATCGACGTGGTCGAGGACCGGCTGGAAATCGAACTGGCCTCGGCGCGGGAGGGGTCGCTGGGCACCGCGATCATTGGCGGGCAGGCGACAGACGTGCTGGACACCGGCTACTGGCTGGCGCGGGCCTCGCGGGACTGGTTCGACGGCGGGGCGGCCGATTCGGGCGCGCGGAAGAAGCGCGTGCTGATCGTCGAGGACAGCGCATTCTTCCGGAACCTGTTGATGCCGTCGCTGACCGCCGCGGGTTTCAAGGTCACCGCCGCGCCAGGCGCCGCCGCGGCACTGCGGCTGCGCGACGCGGGCCAGATGTTCGACGCCGTCGTGTCCGATATCGAAATGCCGGACATGGACGGGCTCGACTTCGCCCGCGCGCTCCGCGCCTCCGGTCCCTGGCGCGACCTGCCGCTGATCGCCTTGTCGAGCCACGCCGATGCCGGCGACGTGGAGGCGGGCCGCGACGCCGGATTCACCGACTACGTGACCAAGTCCCAGCGCGAGCACCTGATTGGATCGCTACGCCAATGCCTCGCCAACATGGCGGCTCTCTAAGACCGCGGAGGAACCGGAAATGACAACAGCCACTTTGGAACGCCCCGAAACCGTGTCGCATGGCGGCGAGGTTTACGTCACGCTCTCGGTCGCCGGTCAGCTCTGCGGCGTGCCCGTGCTCGGCGTCCGCGACATCCTGGCGGAACAGCCGATCACCCGCATCCCGCTGTCGCCGCCCGATATCGCCGGCAGCCTCAATCTGCGCGGCCGCATCGTGACCGCGATCGATCTTCGGACCCGGCTGACCCTGCCGCCCTGCGAGGACGGGTCGAAACGCATGTCGGTCGTCGTCGAGCAAAGCGGCGAGCTTTACGCCCTGCTGGTCGACCAAGTTGCGGAAATTATGAGTTTAGACGGCGATCTGTTCGAACGCAACCCGCCCACGCTGGAGCAGCACTGGGCCAGATTCAGCAGCGGCATCTACCGGCTCGACGGGCGGCTGCTGGTCATTCTCGACATCGCCCGTTTGCTCGACTTCTCGAACGCGAACTGAGGAGAACCGGCATGGCCCGCAATTGCCTTGTGGTCGATGACAGCCGCGTTGTGCGGAAGGTCGCGCGGCGAATTCTCGAATCGAACGGATGCGCGGTGATCGAAGCCGCCGACGGCCAGCAGGCGATGGACGCCTGCCGCGCCGGCATGCCGGATTTTATCCTGCTGGACTGGAACATGCCGGTCATGGACGGGATCACCTTTCTGCGCACCCTGCGCGGCGAGTTCGGCCCGGAAAACCCCCCGGTGGTGTTCTGCACCACGGAAAACGACATGGACCATATCGAAATGGCCATTTCGAGCGGCGCGCAGGAATACATCATGAAGCCGTTCGACGAAGATATCCTTATCGGGAAGCTCGGTCAGGCCGGTTTGCTGTGAGTGTCGCGACAAGAACAGTCCCGCCACCGCCACGATCCCTGACACCGGCCGCCCCGGCGGCGGACGCGAGGGTCATGATCTGCGACGATTCGGCGGCCATCCGCGGCGCCATCGCGCGCATGCTGGACGCCGAGCCGGGCATCCAGGTCGTCGCCAAGGTCGCGAACGGCCAGCAGGCGATCGACGAACTGAAGCGCAGCAGGGTCGACGTGCTGGTGCTGGACATCGAAATGCCCGTCATGGACGGTCTCGCGGCCCTTCCACTGCTGCTGAAAGCCGATCCGGGCCTGCGCGTCGTCATGGCCTCGACCCTGACGACGCGCGGGGCGGAGATCGCGATGCGGGCATTGCGGCTGGGCGCGGCGGATTATGTGCCGAAGCCCACGTCCTTGAGCCAAAACAACGACGACGCGTTCCGGCGGGATCTGATTGGCAAGGTCAAGGGCCTGTTCCGGCTGCGCCATCGCGCCGCCAACCCGGCGCCCGCCCGTCCCCCCGCCACCACCCGCGGCCTGCCGGTGCTGGCGCCGAAAATTCTGGCCATCGGCAGTTCCACCGGCGGGCCGCAGGCCTTGTTCGCGGTCGTTCCGGGTCTTGGCAAAGCGCTGCCGGTGCCCGTCGTATTGACACAGCACATGCCGCCGACCTTCACCCCGATCCTGGCGGATCACATCGCCCGTCTCGGCGGGATGCCCTGCGCCGAGGCCAAGGATGGGGAACCGTTGCTGGACGGCCGGATTTATCTCGCGCCCGGCGACCGGCATTTGTTGATCGAAGGCGAGGCGGGCGCGTATCGCGCGCGTCTGTCCACCGATCCGCCGGAAAATTTCTGCCGTCCCAGTGTCGATCCGATGTTGCGGTCCGCGGTCCGCGCGACGGGTGGGCGGGTCCTGATCGCGATGCTGACGGGCATGGGGCAGGACGGTTTGGCCGGCACGCGCCTCGCGATCGAACAGGGTGGCGCGGCGATCGCCCAGGATGAGGCGACGAGCGTGGTGTGGGGGATGCCGGGGGCGATTGCTTCGGCGGGCCTTTGCCACGCGGTGCTGCCGCTACCGAAAATAGCCCCGAAAATTCTGGAAATTTTGCGAGTGCAGGCGCGATGATCAACCCCGCGACGAAAAGTCCCGCGATCGCGGCGCCCCTGAGCGGTGCCGCCTTCGCCACCCTTGCGACATTGCTGAAAACCCGGTCCGGCCTGATCGTCGGCCAGGACAAGATTTACCTGCTGGAAACCCGGCTGGTGAATATTCTGCGCAAGGAGAAGCTCGCCGATCTGAACGCTCTGGCGGAACGGTTGAACCGGCCCGGCGCCGATGCCCTGGCCCGCGACGTGGTCGAGGCGATGACCACCAACGAAAGTTTCTTCTTCCGCGACGATAAGCCGTTCCAGCATTTCAGGACCGACGCGATGCCGCGCCTTGTCGCCGCGCGGCCGCCCGGCGCGACGCTGCGCATCTGGTCGGCGGCGGCGTCGTCCGGTCAGGAAGCCTATTCGCTGGCGATGATCCTGGCCGAAAACAAGCTCGCCGCCGGGGACCGGCGGTTCGAGATCGTTGGGACCGACATCGCCCGCGATCCGCTGGCCCGCGCGCGGGAGGGGGTGTACACGCAGTTCGAGGTGCAGCGCGGATTGCCGGTGCAGTTGCTGATGAAATACTTTAAAAAAGAAGACACGAGCTGGCGTATCTCCCAGACCATCCGGCAGATGGCGCAGTTCCGGGAGTTCAATCTGCTGGGCGATTTGCGGCCGCTGGGGCGTTTCGATGTCGTGTTTTGCCGCAACGTGTTGATCTACTTCGACCAGGCGACCAAGACCAAGGTCCTGGAAGCGATGGCGGCGCAAATGGCGCCGGACGGTTTGTTGTATCTTGGCGGCGCGGAAACCGTGCTGGGCATCACCTCGCGCTTCGCGCCGCTGCCCGGCGAGCGTGGGGTTTACGGGGTGGCTACTGTGGGGAACGAAAACCGCGCGGCGTTACCGCTGCGTTCGGCCTGACCGGCTTACGTGCCAACGGGCGTACCTCCCAACCGGGGGGGCGGAGAAATCCCCATCTCCGCCCTTGCCTGAAACCCCGTCCGCCTGATAGCCGGTTGGCCCATGATCGAGCTGTCCCCCGCCCCCGCCAGCCTGCCGCCCGGCCGCCGCGTCTATGCCATCGGCGACATCCATGGTTGCGCCATCCAACTGGCCAACCTGCACGCGAAGATCGAGGAAGACCTCGCCGCGCGCCCGATTGCCTCCGCCTTGCTGCTGCATGTCGGCGATTACGTGGACCGCGGCGTCGACACCAAGGGCGTGATCGACCGCCTGGCCGGCGCATCGCCGGTGCCGGGCACCGAGATGGTGAACCTCATGGGCAACCACGAGAACACCATGATCGACGCCCTGTCCGGAGAGCGCGCGGCCGCGACCGACTGGCTGTTCGCCGGCGGGCGGCCGTCGCTGACCAGCTACGGCGGCGATCCCGACAGCCCCCGCGAAACCTGGCGCGCGCATGTGCCGGACTCGCACATGGCGTTTCTGAAAAACCTGAAACTGATGCACCGCGAAGGCGGCTACGCCTTCGTCCATGGCGGCGTCCGGCCCGGCGTCCCGCTGGAGGAACAGGCGCGCGACGACCTGCTGCGGATGCGCCAGCCCTTTCTTTACTCCGAAATGAACTTCGGCGCGGTGGTGGTGCACGGCCACTCCCCCGTGAAAGCCCCCGTCATCCGCCATAACCGGATCGCGATCGACACCGGCGCGGTCTTCGGCGGCGAGATGACCTGCCTGGTGCTGGAAGCCGACCAACTCGGCTTCCTGACATCGGCGCCCGTGGGCGAGCCCGTCTCGATCGCGCACCGCTGACCGCGTGACCCGCCACGCGCTGGCCGCCGGGCTGCTGGCGGCTTTCGTCGGGTTCGCCTCGTCCTTCGCCGTGGTGCTGAAAGGCCTGACCGGCATGGGCGCTTCGCCGGCGCAGGCGGCCTCGGGCCTGATGGCGCTGTCGGTGGCGATGGGACTTTGCGCGATCGTCCTCAGCCTGTGGCGGCGCATGCCCATCAGCGTCGCCTGGTCGACGCCGGGCGCGGCGCTGCTGGCCTCGTCGTCGGTGCCCGAGGGCGGCTTTCCCGTGGCCGTCGGCGCGTTCCTGACCAGCGGCACCCTGATCGTTCTCGCGGGGGCCTGGCGCCCCTTGGGCCGCGCGGTCGCGGCGATCCCCACCTCGCTCGCCAACGCGATGCTGGCGGGCGTGCTGCTGAATTTGTGTCTGGCGCCGATGCGCGCCATCGCCGCGATGCCGGCCCTGGCCATGCCGGTCGTGCTGGTCTGGGCCGTCGTCTGGCGAGTCCGGCGTCTTTACGCCGTGCCCGCCGCGGTCGCGGCGATGGCGGGCGTCCTGATCCTGCACGGCGGCGGCGGCGCACCGCCGCAATGGTTCGCCGAACCGGTCTGGGTCGCGCCCGTGTGGACGCTGCCCGCGACGATCGGCCTCGCGCTCCCGCTGTTCCTGGCCACCATGGCCTCGCAAAACATCCCCGGCATGGCCGTGCTGGCGGCGAACGGATACACCCCGCCCGCCGGTCCGCTGTTCCGGGTCACCGGGGTTTTCACGCTGTTGGCGGCGCCGTTTGGCGGCCACGCGGTCAACCTCGCCGCGATCACCGCCGCGCTCTGCGCCGGTCCCGATGCCGACCCCGATCCGGCGAAACGCTACTGGGCCGCCGTCGTCGCGGGCGGCGCTTATATCGCGTTCGGCCTGCTGGCGGGCGCGGCGACCGGCCTGATCGCCATCTCGCCCCCCCTCCTCATCGAAGCCATCGCCGGTCTCGCATTGCTCGGTTCCCTGGGTGGGGCCCTCATGGGCGCCATGCGGGACGCCGAAGAGCGCGAGGCCGCCCTGATCGCCTTTCTCACCACGGCATCCGGCCTGACCTTTTTCGGGATCGGCGGCGCGTTCTGGGGCCTGCTGGCGGGCGTCGCGATGCGGGCCTTGACGAAATGGCGGATCGGCCTGCCCGCGCCGTGACCGCGATCAGGCGGACTCCGCCGCATCGGGCGCCGGCAACGCGGCCGGTTCCTCCGGGATTTGCCGCTTCAGCGCCCTGGCCGCCGCGGCAACCCGCGGGTCGCCGGGATCGCCCATGATCAGCGGCTTCCCGCCATGCCCGAACGCGAAATCGATCTCCCAGGTATCCGCGTTCACGGTCCCGAAAATCGGCTCGATCTTCGCGAAATCGCGATGCGGCGCGATCCCGTTGCCACGCGCCCAGACCACCAGATCGCGCAGCAGCTTGCGGGCATAAGCGGGCTCGGCGGGCACCATCCGCGAACTGACGGACATATGCCGGAGATACTCCGCGAACTCGCCGCCAGCGATCGGCCGGAAAAAAACGTCCTTCACACCCAGCGCGAACGTGTCGAGCAGAAAGGTCGCCATGTAAACGGAAGCAGTGGTCTCGCCCCGCGCCAGCACGACCATGCCCATGCCGTTCTCGAACAACCCTTCCGACACCAAACAATGCTGAATCGGAAAAGCCAGGGTTTGCCGAACCCGGCCGGCGGCGGTGTTGGCCTCCACCTCGGCCTTGCGCTTTTCGGCGACCACCGCCTTGCGCTTCTGGTTCTTGGCGGCGCGGCGGGCGCCAATGTTGATGGCCATGGCGGCGACTCCAGAGGGTAAGTCCGATCCGATCGATATCTTGTATCCCGGTCCGCTGTCCAGCCACCGGATCGGCCATCGGCCTGGCGTAAGCCCTGGGGCTCTGCCCCAGACCCCGCGAGGGCTTTGCTCTTCGAACCCACCAAGGCCCTGCCTTGGCGGGGTCCCAAAGGTCCATTGGGGGGCAGCGCCCCCGTGGGGTCCGGGCCAAAGCCCCGGTGCCTGCCCCGCACATGGCGGCGCGGTGGGGAATCTTGTATCGTCTGGGGATGACACAGATACGCGCGGTGATTTTCGACGCCTATGGCACCTTGCTGGACATCCACGCGGCCATGGCGAAGCACGCGGCCCGGATCGGGCCGGACTGGCCCGCGATCAGCGCCGACTGGCGCGCGAAGCAACTGGAATACAGTTGGGTGCGCAGCCTCATGGGCCCCGCCCACCACCGCGATTTCTGGCGCCTCACAGAGGACGCCCTCGCCTGGGCCGCCGCCCGTCACCATGTCGCCGACGCCGCGGTCCTGGCGGATGTGCTGATGGCCTACCGCCACCTCGACCCATACCCGGAGGTCCCGATCGTGCTGCGGCAAATCCGCGATCTCGGCCTGCCCCGCGCCATCCTGTCGAACGGCGAACCCGGCATGCTGGCGGACGCCACGAAATCCGCCGGCCTCGACCATTTGCTGGACGATGTTCTGAGTATCGAGGCGGCGGGCGTCTTCAAACCCGACCCGAGGGTGTATCGCCTCGCCGGACAACGCTTCGGCCTGGCGGGGAGCCAGATGGCGTTCGTGTCCTCGAACCCCTGGGATGCCTATGGCGCGCATGCCTTCGGCTTCCAGGTGTTTTGGGTGAACCGCGGCGGCCAACCGGCCGAATACGGATTGCGCCAGTTCGTCACGGAACTGCCCGACCTGGCCCGCCTGCCGGGAGCGCTCCATTGACCCCCTCCGCGCGGATCGAGGCGGCGATCGCGCTGCTCGACGCCATCGAGGCGGCGCCGAAACGCCCCGCCGACGCCGTCGCCAACGATTTCTTCCGGGAACGGCGCTACATCGGCTCCGGCGACCGGCGCGCGGTGTCGGATCGGGTCTGGCGGGTCCTGCGAAGCTGGCGCCGTCTGTCCTGGTGGACCGGCAAGGACGCGCCCCGCCTGATGGTGGCGGCCTCTTTGCTGACGGAGGGCTGGACCCTCTCCGGCGTCGCCGATTCCTATTCCGGCGGCCGCTTCGCCCCCGCGGGCCTGGAACGCGGCGAATACAACGCCCTGCGCCGGGTCGAGGGCCATACGCTCGACCATCCCGACATGCCGCCGCCGGTCCGGTTCGAACTGCCGGACTGGCTGTATCCGCGCCTGGAAGCCCGCTTCGGCGACCGGCTCGCGGAGGAAATGGCCGCCCTGTCCGAACCGGCCCCGCTCGACCTGCGCGCGAACCTTCTGAAGGGCACCCGCGACGAGGCGCGCGCCGCCCTGGCCGCCGAGGGCTGGGAGGCGAAACCCACCCCGATCTCCCCCTGGGGGCTCCGCATCGAAGGCCGCCGTCCCGTCACGACCGGTCCGGCGTTCCAGTCCGGCCTGGTGGAAATCCAGGACGAGGGCAGCCAGATCATCGCCGCCTTGACGGACGCGCGGCCCGGCATGCGCGTGGTCGACTGGTGCGCGGGCGCCGGCGGCAAAACCCTGGCGCTGGCGGCGGCGATGAAAAACCGCGGCCAGATCGTGGCCTGCGATGTCTCGGGCTCGCGGCTGGACGGGGCGGTGCGGCGGTTGCGGCGCGCGGGCGTCAACAACGTGGAACGCCATCTGGTCGTGCCCGGCGACAAATGGGCGAAACGGCGGGAAGCCGCCTTCGACCGGGTCCTGGTCGATGCCCCCTGCACGGGCACCGGCACCTGGCGGCGCAACCCGGACGCGCGGACCCGCCTGGCCGAGAACGACCTCTTGGAATTGACGCGGAAACAGGCCAGCATCCTCGATACCGCCAGCACGCTGGTCTGTCCGGGGGGACGCCTGATCTACGGAACCTGCTCCCTCCTGGCCGAGGAGAACGAAGAACAAGTGTCGGCCTTCTTGTCCCGTCACGCCGATTTCGCCCTGATCCCACTGTCCAAGGCCTGGACCGTGGAGGGCGGCACCTGCCCGGACGGCGAGATGCTGTCGCTGACCCCCGCGCGGAACGGCACCGACGGCTTCTTCGCGGCGGTCCTCGAGCGAGCCGGACCAAAGCCGCCTGGGCCGGCGCGCCCCGGGCCAGAGCAGGCCGGGCCAGAGCAGGCCGTGCCAGAGCAGGCCGGGCCAGAGCAGGCCGGGCCAGAGCAGGCCGGGCCAGAACACGCCAGGCAGGGGCGGGCCGGGTGATCGCGGTCCGGAAAGCCCGGATCGCCGACGCCGTCGCGATCGCCGCGGTGCATGTCGCGGCCTGGCGCAACACATACCCGGGCATTCTGCCAGATACCTATCTCGCGAACCTCTCCGTCTCCCGGCAGGCGATCTACTACGACCAGGCGATCCGAGGCGGCACCGGCGTGGTCGTCGCGATCGCCTCTGGCGCCGATGTCGTGCCCGGAACCTCCGCGCGAATCGTCGGTTTCGCCACCGCCGCGAAAGCCCGTCAGCGCGAACTGGGCGGCCGTCCGCTCGGCGATGGCGAGGTCGAGACGCTCTACGTCCTCGACGACTGGCGCGAACGCGGCGTCGGGCGGCGCCTGTTGCGCGCGGCGGCCAATCATTTGGCGAATGTGGGGTGCCGCTCCGTCTATTTGTGGGTGCTGCGCGACAATCCTTCCCGCTGGTTTTACGAGCGTCTGGGCGGGCGCGCGGCGGCCGAGGCGACGATCCAGTTCGCCGGCCGCGATGTGGCGCAGACAGCGTTCGTATGGGACCCGATTTTGCCGTTGTTGCTGCCGCTGACGCCCGGCACGTCCTGAACGGATCAGGCGGCGGTTTCGCCGAAGAGGCGCTTACCGGCCCGCCGCAGATCGCCCCGCCGCGCCGTCACGCCGCGCCGGTCGAAATACTCCAGCACCTGAATCGCCAGTTGCCGCCCGCTGCCGGTCCGGTCCCGGAACGCGGTCGCGGGAAACCAGCCCCCCTCGCTCTCCGCCGACAGCGCATGCGCGATCGCCGCCATCTCCGCCGCCGCCTCGCGCGTGAAAAACCGGTCCGGGGCCATCTCCACCACCAACCCCAACCGGGCGAGTCCCTTGCAGGCCCGGCGCAACGGCACATCCGGCAAACCCAACGCCGCCGCCGCCTCGCGCGACAATGGCGGGCGGAACGGCGTTTCCGCCAGCAGGGGCCGCAGCCGGTCCCAAACCCGCGCCGCCTCGCCCGCCAACCCGCCGCGATGCCGGGGCGACCGGATAAGATGGCCTTCCGCCACCACGGCTCCCGCGCCTAACGCATGCGCCAGCACCGCCGCGAAAGCCTCGCGCGGCAGGCGGATCGGCAGCGCGAGGCGCAGGGCTTCCCCCGTCATGCCGGGCACGCCGGGATCGCTTGCATGAAAAACCTCCAGGCCGGCCGCGATGGCGGCGAGAAGACGCGACAGACCCTCCGGCCCGGCGGCGAACGCGCCGATGGGTATCGCATCCGGAAGCCAGGCGGCGAGCCCGTCTTCGGTCAGGCCCCAATCGGCGCGGAGCGTCTCCCGATGCGCCAGATACGGCGGGTGCGACAGCATCGCGAGGATCGCCGCGCGCGGGTTCGCCGCCGCCAAATCGCGTAGCACCGCCAAACGCGCCGGCCGCCGCCGATGCCGCGGCGGCGGCCTCGGGTCCAGCGCGACCCCGCCGGCCAGCGTGCGCGTGGCGGAAATATCTCGCAGAATCAGCCGGTCGCCCCACCGGACCGGCAGCGCGCGATCCAGGATCAGGTGCGCCAGCCCCTCGCCGCCCGGCGCCAATGCCGGGGGATCGAGCATCAGCACGCGCGCCGCCGTCTGCCCGGCGCCGTGATGCGCCAGAACCGGGGTGCCGGATTTCAGCGCCGCGCGCTCGCCCGCCAACAGGCGCAAAACGATGTCGCAACGTTGGGTCGCGGAGTCGCGCTCCGGGCTCAGCACCCAGCCGCCACGCCCGATCGTGTCCTTGCGGATCCCCGGCCCCGCGAGGTTCAAGGCACAGCGTTGCCCCGCCGTGGCGGTGGCCGCCGCCTGGTTGGCGGCGTGAATCCCGCGGACACGGGCACGCGCCCCGGCGGGCCAGAGCTGGACCGTGTCGCCAACAGCGATCGCGCCGGTGGCGACCGATCCGGTGACGACCGTGCCAGCCCCGGCCAGCGAAAAACTCCGATCGACGGACAGGCGGAACGCGAACGCCGCGCCGGGCTCCGGCGCGGCGGCTCGCGCGGCCTCTTCCAGCAGGCTGTCGCGCAGGGCCGCGATACCTTCGCCTGAAACGGTGGAAACCGGGAAAATACTGGCCCCGGCGAACGCCGTCCCCTCCAGTAGGGCTTCCACCTCCAACTCGGCGTCGAGCGCCCGGTCCGGCCCGATCAGGTCGATCTTGGTCAAGGCGACGACGGCGCGGGTCACACCCAAAAGCGTCAATATTTGTAGATGCTCCCGCGTCTGCGGCATGACGCCGTCGTCCGCCGCCACGACCAGCAACGCCATCTCAATGCTGGTGGCGCCCGCGATCATCGTGTGGACGAGGCGCTCGTGCCCCGGGACATCGACGAACCCAAGGACCCCGCCGCCCGCCACCGGCACATAGGCGAAGCCGAGATCGAGCGTGATCCCGCGCGCTTTTTCCTCTGGCAGGCGATCGGTGTCGATGCCGGTGAGCGCGCGGATCAGGCTGGTTTTGCCATGGTCGATATGCCCGGCGGTGCCAACGATCATGGCGCGAACCGGGCGGCGGCGGGCCGTGTCACGACGCCGCTCTCGCCGCGCGGCGGACCGGTGGAATGTGGTGCCTGGGTGCTGGACGTGCCGCGGTCATGGTGTCCTCCCCCCGGGTAGGCCGGGCGGCACGATCGCCGCCGGGACCGGCATGCCATCCCGCGCCGTGCCGGGAAAGAGCCGGGGCAAGCTTCGGATGGCCGCGCCGGTGCCGAAGCGGCAAGATGGCGGCATGAACGACATGACCCCTCCCGACCACGCGCCGGACGAGACTCTCTGGCAAACGGTCCTCAACCGCCAGCCTGGCGATTTCCTTTACGCAGTCGTCACGATGGGGGTGTATTGCCGTCCCATCTGCCCCTCTCCGCGGCCGCTGCGCAAAAACACCCGCTTCTTCGACATACCGGACCAGGCGGAGGCGGCGGGGTTCCGGGCCTGTAAGCGCTGCGATCCGAAGGGGGAGCGGGAGCGGCTGGCCCAGGAGGTGGTGCGGGACGCGTGCGGGTTTGTGGAGGCGGCGGAGACGATGCCGTCGCTGGACACGCTGGCGGCGCGCTCTGGCTATTCCAAATTTCATTTCCTGCGGATGTTCCGCGACCACACCGGCGTCACACCGCGCAGCTATGCCGAGGGCGTGCGCGCCCGCCGGTTGCAGGCGGCGCTGGCGGGCGGGGCACGGGTGGCCGACGCGGTCGCGGACGCGGGGTTTGGCTCGGAGAGCCGGGTCTACGAACAGACCGGGCGGCTGCTGGGGATGACGCCGGGCGCGGCGCGGCGCGGCGGGCTGGGCGAGACGATCCGAACCGCCATGGCCGATTGTCCGTTCGGGCGCCTGCTTGTGGGCGCGACGGACGCCGGCGTCTGTTTCCTGGGGTTCGCCGAACCGGACGACGCGCTGATGGGCGATCTGCGGCGGCGGTTCCCCAAAGCGAACATCGCCGCGGACGACGAGGGTCTGCGGGAGACCGTGCGCGCGGTGCTGGATTTCCTCCACGAACCGAAACAGGCGCTGGACCTGCCGCTGGACCTGCGCGGCACCGCGTTTCAACAACGGGTCTGGCAAACGCTCCGCCAAATCCCGCCGGGCGAAACCCGGACCTATGGCGAGGTCGCGCGGATGATGGCGGAACCGAAGGCCACCCGGGCCGTGGCGCGATCCTGCGCGCTGAACCCGGTGTCGCTGGCCGTGCCGTGCCATCGGGTGATCGGCCAGGACGGGGATCTGACGGGGTACCGCTGGGGGATTCCGCGCAAGAAGGCGCTGCTGGAGAAGGAACGGGCGGCGGCGCTTTCCTGACGAGGCACCTCTCCGGGACTGGCCTCTCCGCGAATCGGGGGCATCCGCGGCATGATCCGCCGATGAACGCGCTTTCGACATGGCGAAGACGGCATGCGTAGCCTGGAACTCTTCGCCGGCTGCGGCGGACTCGCCATGGGCCTCGCCTGGGCGGGCTTCCACCACGAACTGCTGGTCGAACGCGACGCCGACGCGGTGGCGACATTGCGCTTCAACCGGGACCGCGGCATCGCGCACGTCCGGGACTGGCCAATCGAGGATCGCGACGTCCGGAGCATGGACTGGCGGCCCTACCGCGGCCGGCTCGATCTGATCTCCGGCGGCCCGCCCTGCCAGCCCTTCGGCATCGGCGGCAAAAAACGCGGCCCCGAGGACGGCCGCGACATGTGGCCCGAAGCCGTCCGCGCGATCCGCGAGGCTCGGCCGAGATCGTTTCTGTTCGAAAATGTCAGGAACCTGGCCTCGCCGACGTTCCGGCCTTACCTGAACTGGGTCGTCGCCTGCCTCCGCCACCCGGATTTGCCGCGGCGGGAGGGAGAAAGCCACCTCGCGCACCTCGAACGCCTCGAAACGGCACAGGCCGCGCCAGCCTACGAAGTCGTCTGGCAGGTGGCGAACGCGGCCGATCACGGCGCCCCGCAGAGTCGCCATCGCGTCATCGTCCAGGGAATCGCCACCGATCTGGGCGTCCGGCCGGAGCCCCTGACGCCGTCCCATGGACAGGACCGGTTATTGTGGGACCAGTATGTGACCGGCGAATACTGGTCGCGGCACGGACTGCCGCCAGCGGCCATGCGAGGGCCGCACGCGGCGCGTGTCGCCACCCTCGAAGCCGCCGGTAAACCTCCGGCCCTGAAGCCCTGGACGACTTTGCGCGACGCGATCGCCGATCTCGGCGAGCCCAATGGGAAATCCGGACATACGCACCGCGCCGGCGCCCGGGCCTACGCGGGCCATACCGGAAGCCCGCTCGATCTGCCGGCCAAGGCGTTGAAGGCCGGAGATCATGGCGTGCCCGGCGGGGAGAACATGATCAGGTTCGAAGATGGCGCGGTGCGATATTTGACCGCGCGGGAGGCGGCGCGGCTGGCCGGGCTGCCCGACGACTATGAATTTCCGCGATCCTGGAGCGAAACGATGCGCCAACTCGGCAATGCCGTGCCCGCGGCTTTGGGAAAAGCCGCCGGAGCCCATCTCCGGCGGCGGCTTGAAACGGCCAGGGCGTAGACGTCAGGTCGCGTCGCCCGCCAGCACATCCCCAAACAAATCCCAGCTTTTGCCCGACCAGCGCATCATCTGCACCTGTCCGATCGTATGGTAATTCGTCGGGCTGGTATTCAGCTTAATTCCTGGCAGCAGCGTCGGAATTTCCACGTTCTTCAGGTTCGTGGCCTGTTTAAGAAGGTTCTCGCGCGAAAAATCGTTGCCGCATTGTTTCAGCGTCGCGATCATCGACAGCACCGCGCCGGAGCCATAGACGTAAAACGCGTCGTTCAGATCCGCGCCCGGCAAATATTTCGTCATCACCGCGCGCCACTGGACAATGCCCGGATCGTCCTTCCAGCGCGGATCGGACGGGTCCTTGTAATACGTATTGCTGATCATGCCGATGGATTTGTCCGCCCCGGCCGGTTCGATCACCGCGCCGACCGACGTCGAAACATTGCTGAGGAGGTGCTGAACCTTCCACTGCATATCGACCAGTTTGCGGATCACCTGCACCGCGAATTTCGGCGTCGCGGCGGTGAGAAGCGCGTCCGGTTTCGCCGCGTGCAGCGTGATCATCTGGCTGTCGATGGTGGCGTCGGTGACTTCGTAGGACACCGGTTTGACCTGTTTTTCGAACCGGTCCTTGAAGACGTCCTTGAACCCGTTCAGGTAATCCTTACCGAAATCGTCGTTCTGATACAAAATTCCGATTTTCGCGTCGGGTTTGTCCTTCAGAATGAATTTCGCGAAAATCTGGGCTTCCACGCGGTAGCTCGGCTGCCAGCCCAGTGTCCAGGGGAAGTTCTTGGGGTCCTGGAATTTGTCGGCGCCGGAGCCGACGAAGAGGTGAGGGATCTTCTTCTGGTTCACGTATTTCATGAAGCCGGAGTTCGCCGCGGTGCCCAGCGTGTTGCAGAGGCAGGCGACCTCGTCTTCCTCGACCAGGCGGCGCACCTGTTCGATCGCTTTCGACGGCGTATAGGCGTCGTCGTAGGACAGGAATTTCACTTTTCGCCCGGCGATGCCGCCCTGGTCGTTGAACCACTGCCAGGTCGCGGCGTGCGCGCGCCCGATCGCGCCATAGGCGGAGGCCGGGCCGCTATAGGCCGCCGTGCTGCCGATGCGAATTTCGGTGTCGGTCACGCCATTCGTGGCCGCGCGAACAATGGCGGGCATGGCGGGAACGAAGGCCGCCGAGGCGGCGGTTTGAAGCAAATGGCGGCGACGCATGGTAAGGGGGATCTCCGTGGCTTGTCCGGGCCGCCGTCATACGTCCGGACCCGCGCGGAAACCACCCCTGGACTACCTCTTGGGTGCTACCCGGCCACGGCCTCGTCCAGGTCCTGGCCCCACATTTTCTCCAGCGCGTAGGTTTCGCGCGCGTCGGGCATGAACAGGTGCACGACGATATCGCCGGCGTCGATCAGCACCCAGTCGGATCCGCCGAGTCCTTCGATCTGCACGCGTTTCTGTCCGGCGGCGTGGAGTTTTTCCTTCAGATGCTGCGCCATGGCGGCGATCTGCCGGTCGGCCATGCCGGATGCGATCACCATGCGGTCGCAGAACATCGCCTTGCCCGTCAGGTCCAGGCTGACAACGTCCACCGCCTTATCGTCTTCCAGGCTGGCGACGATCAGTTTCTGGATCGCGTCGGTGCGGGAGGGTTCGGCCGCCTTGACCTTGCGCGCGCGTGGGGCGGCCTTTTTCACCTCTTCCGAGGGGCCGGCGGCGATGGTCTTCTTGCGCGGCGAGCCCAGGGCCGGTGCCGCCGCCTTGGGTTTCGCGGCGCTTTTCCGGGGTTTGGGCGAATGACGCGCGGGCGAGGCCGGCGGTTTGGGCGTGGCGGCTATGATACGGCTCCCAGTTGGTTGGCCGCGCGGAGGGCGGTCGCGGACATGGCGTTTTCCGGCGCGGGCAAAAAAGCCCAGGAGGTGGTGGCGCGCGCGAGAAGAAGTGCTTCATGCGCCGGACGGCGCCTTCCGCGCAAGCACCGCGCCGCCTGACCCACCAGCGCGGCCCTTGTATACCCTGGTCTGGGCAGTACCGCGAAGGACATTTTCCGGACGATCTCCCGCCAGCGCCGCCAGGCCGGGAGTTGCGTGAGAAGGTCCGCGCCCATGATCCAGACGAAGGCGACGCGGGGAAAGCGCCGCCGCAGCATGCGGAGCGTATCGACGGAATAGCGTGTTCCGAACGCGGCCTCGATCGCCGTCGCCACGATCCGCCGCCCATCGCCGATCGCCGCCGCGCTCGCCAGCCGTTCTGGCAAGGGTGCCATGCCCGCGCGGGGCTTCAGCGGGTTGCCGGGCGAGACCATCAGCCAGACCTGGTCCAGGCCCAGACGCCGCAGCGCGAGATCGGCGACGTGGCGATGGCCCGCGTGCGCGGGGTTGAAGGACCCGCCCAACAGACCGACGCGCGTGCGGCGGCGGTCGCCGAAGCGGGGGAGGGGATCAGGCACGCACCTGGCCGGTGCCGCGGATGGTGTAGCGGTAGGTCGTCAGTTGCTCCAGCCCGACGGGTCCGCGGGCATGGATACGGCCGGTGGCGATGCCGATTTCCGCGCCGAAGCCGAATTCGCCGCCGTCGCAGAATTGTGTCGAGGCGTTCCACAGCGACACCGCGCTGTCGACCTTGGTCAGGAAGTGCTCGGCGGTGGCGGTGTCTTCGGTGACGATCGCGTCGGTATGGGAACTGCCGTGCCGCGCGATATGGGCCAGCGCCGAATCGACCCCGTCGACGACCCCGACGGAAATGACCGCGTCCAGCCATTCCGTGTCGAAATCCGTGTCGTTGGCCGCGGTCAGCTCCGGCACGATGGCGCGGGCGGCGGCGTCGGCGCGGAAGTCGCACCCCAGCGCCTTCAGATCGGCGACGATCGGCGGCAATTGCGTGGCGGCGATGGCGCGGTCGATGAGCAGGGTTTCCGTCGCCCCGCAAATCCCGGTGCGGCGCATTTTCGCATTGGCGACGATGGCGCGCGCCATGGAAGGATCGGCGGCCGCGTGGACATAGGTGTGGCAGAGCCCCTCGGCATGGGCCAGCACCGGCACGCGGGCCTCGCGCTGCACCCGCTCGACCAGCGACCTGCCGCCGCGGGGGATGATCAGGTCGATCAGGCCGGAGGCGGCGAGCATGGCGGCGACATAAGCGCGGTCGGCGTTGGGCGCGACCTGGATGCAGGCGGCGGGCAGGCCGGCGGCCTCGAGTCCCTTCACCAGCGCCGCGTTAATCGCCGCCGCCGAGTTCACGCTGTCGGACCCGCCCCGCAGGATGACGGCGTTGCCGGATTTCAGACACAAGGCCGAGGCATCCGCCCCGACATTCGGCCGGCTTTCGTAGATCATCCCGATCACCCCGATCGGGGTGGCGACGCGGCGGATGTTCAGCCCGTTCGGCCGGTCCCAGTCCGCCAGCACTTTGCCGAGGGGGTCCGGCAGTGCCGCGACCTCCTCAAGCCCCTTGGCCATCGCTTCGACGCGCGCCGGGTTCAGCGTCAGCCGGTCGCGGAAGGCGCCCGAACCGTCGAACTTTTCGACGTCGATGGCGTTGGCGGCCAGGATCTCCGGTTGCCGTTCGCGTAGCGACGCCGCCATGACGCGCAGCGCGCTATTTCGCGCCTTGGCGCCGGTGTTGGCGAGGATGCGGGACGCCTCGCGCGCCGCATGGGCCGCGCTTTGGAGGTGTTCGGTCGCTTCGATCTCGTGGGTCATGTGTGGCAATGTGCCGTGTTCGGGGGGAGGTTTCCAGGGGGAAGCCCGGCGGATTCGGCGAGTCAGCCTCCCGCGTCCCGCAATCCGCGCATGTCGGCTTCGGCTTCGGCCAAAGCCCAATTTCGAAATGTGACGATTTTCGGCAGCGCGGCGGCGGCCCGGGGGCAAACGATCCAATACGCGTAGGGCACGGGCAGGGCCAAAAGCGAGGGCCGGATCAGCCGTCCCGCCAGCAGATCGCGCGCCGCCAGCGTGGTCCGCGCCAGCGCCACGCCCTGGCCGTCCACCGCCGCGTCGATCGCCATGTTGTCCTGATCCAGTACCAGCCCGCGCATGGGACGCGCGTCCGGCAGGCCCGCCGCCTGAAACCAGCTCATCCAGTCCTGCCGGTTGTTCAGGTGCAGCAGTGGCATGTCCGCGATGTCCCGCGCGTGCAACGGCCGCGCGCGGTCTCCCAACAGCCGGGGACTACAGACCGGGAATCGCTCCTCGGCGCAAAGGCGCGCGACGTGCAATCCATTCGCCGTCCCGTCGCCGTGCCGAATCGCGAGATCGACGTCCTCCCGCGCGAAATCGACGTGATGCAGGGAGGCCGTGACGCGCAACTCGATCTCCGGATGCGCCGCCTGGAATCGGCCGAGCCGGTGGATCAGCCATTTGGTCGCGAAGTTTGGCGAGGTGCTGACGGTCAGCGCGCCGCTGGTCTGACGTTGCAGCAGCCGCGCGGTGCCTTCGGCGATCAGGTCCAGCGCGTCGCGCGCGACGTCCCGGTAGAATCGGCCCGAGTCCGTCAGGGTCAGGCGTTGGTGTTCCCGATTGAAAAGTTTCAGGCTGAGTTCGTCCTCCAGCGCCTTCACCTGGTGGCTGACGGCGCCCTGCGTGACGTGCAACTCGGCGGCGGCGCGAGTGAAACTTTCGTGCCGCGCGGCGGCCTCGAAGGCGCGCAGCGCGTTCAGGGCGGGGAGAAGGCGGGGCATGGGGATCCCGGGGTCATGAGAAATTCTTGGGCAAGGTGGAGAAAGGATGCTTTGAACGCAAGGTCCATGGGCGCCTATCGATCGAGACGGCGGCGAGGCCAATTTCGCCGCCGCCCCTGGAGGTGGCCATGTCGGATCTGGTTTGCTCGCGCGTGTGTGTTCGGAGACAAAACGCCTTACAGAGCACGGCATTTTTCACGCTCGTCCGGCTTTGGGCGGCACGCCGGCGGGAACGCCTTGCCTTGTGCCAGTTGGACGCGCGGATGCTGCGCGATATCGGCGCCGGTGGGGCGGAGGCGGCGCGCGAGGCGGCGAAACCGTTCTGGAGCGCATGAGGGAAAGTGCTGGGGCTTTGCCCCCGAGAGCCGCGAAGCGGATCGCGCCCATGAGGGGCTTTGCCCCTTCAAACCCCACCAGGGGAACGTCCCCTGGACCGCGATCGATTTGGAGTGCCGTGAGAGAGGGTGGGGCATGACCGGAAATGGTCATGCCCCACCCTCTCTC
>CANJJS010000048.1 GCA_947474705.1 Acetobacteraceae bacterium
GTGACGACACCGCCAGCCAGGACATCGCTGGCCCCGGGGCTCAGCGCGACCTGAAAGGTCTCGTCGGCTTCGATCAGCCGGTCGCCCGCGACCTGGACGGTGATGTATTTGGTGGCGGTCTCGCCAATCCCGAACGTGATCGTGCCGTGCGGCAACACACCGCCAACGAAATCGGCCGCGTTGGCCGGCGAAGCGCCTGTGCCCGAAACCTGCCAGTTCACCGACGCGACCCGGTCGACATCGCCTTCCCGGTAGACGGCGTATTTGAATGCCACCGATCCGGTGTCGGGCTCGAACTGATAATCGCTCAGGGCATTCATCCGGATCACCGACTTGGCGTCGTCGTTGACGATCAGGCCTTCGACGGGAGCGGTCCCGATCTGAATGTCGCTGGCCGAAGTGGTGAGCGCGACCTGAAACGCCTCGTTATTCTCGATCAGCCGGTCGCCCGCGGCCTTGAAGGTGACGGTTTTATGGGTCTCGCCGATGCCGAAGGTGAGGCTGCCGGACGGCAGCACGCCGCCAACAAAATCGGCGCCGTCAACCGGCGTGGCGTCGTTCACATCCGTGGCGATCCCCGAGACCTTCCAGTTCACGGACGCGACCCGGTCGATATCGCCGGAGCGGACAACGTCGTAGGTGAACGTGACCGACCCGGTATCGCCCTCCCATTGAAACTGGTCATGGGCGTAAAGCGACACCACCGCCTTGGCGTCGTCGTGGACGATCAGGCCGGTGGCGACGCCGCTTACAATGGTGGCGTCGCTGGCGGAGGTGGTCAGCGCGACCTGAAAGGTCTCGTCCGCTTCGATCTCCCGGTCGCCCGCGACCAGAACCGTGATGGTCTTGACGGTCTCGCCCGCCGCGAAAGAGACGGTGCCATGCGGCAACACACCACCCGCGAAATCGGCGGCATCGGCTGGCGCGGCGCCGGTGCCAGAGACAGCCCAATCGACGGTCCCGGCGCGGCTGGCATCGCCCTCGCGGACGACGTCGTAACGGAACGCCACCGCGCCGACATCGCCTTCCCACAGGAACGGGTCGCGGGCATGGATGGAGATCAGCGCCTTGGCGTCGTCGTTGACAATCGTGCCGGTGACGGAGTCTGAGCCGATATGCACGTCGGCCGCGGAGGAGGTCAGCACGACGCTGAAGGTTTCATTGGTCTCCAGCAGGTGGTCGCCCGCGACCTGGACCGTGATGGTCTTCATCGTCTCGCCGGCCGCGAACGCGACCGTGCCGAATGGCAACACTCCACCCACGAAATCTGCGCCGTTGGCCGCCGCCGCGCCGGTTCCCGCGACATGCCAGGTGGCGGACGCGGTGCGGCTGAGATCGCCGGAGCGGAAGACGGTGAACGTCATCGGCGTCGCGCCGCTCTGACCCTCTGGCCGCGGGCCGCTGAGGGTGCCGATCGACAGCACCGAAAACCCGCCCTGGAAATCCGTGCCGGGCGGCGCCACGAGGCCCGCCGGCGCCGCGCCCGCGGCGGGATCGGCCCCCGTCATATCATCCATTTCGAGAGCGGAGAATTTGTCGCGTTTTTGCGTGTTCGCGCGGATCATGACGGGCTTCCCTGTGACAAGATGGAGCGGACTGTTTCCGCCCTCGACACCGTCAACATGACCCCCGAATGTTTCTGGATTATCCCGCGAAACACCCAATCGTGTTTCAATTGTCGCGGGCACGCGCGACAGACGCGACAATTCCTGTCCCACGCCGCGCGGACGCGCCGTTCGCGCCGGACCGGTCCATGACCCGGCTTCCGGCGCGTCCTTGCCGCGCGAGATGGTCCCGACAAGACCCCGCCGTCCGGACCGACGGCTTTCTCCCGCCGGGACGTCACCCCGCCCGCCGCCGGGTCGCGCGAACGGAAAACGCCGCCGGTCTCCCATCCCCAAAGGACGGACACCGGCGGCGTGACATCGCATTGTGAGACAATGACCGGCGCGGCCCCCGCGGGCCCGGCGCCGGCACAAACACCCGGATCAGCGCGGCAGGGGCATTTCGACCCCGATCACCCGCGCGCCCAGTCCCGGCCCTGGGCGCGCGCGATCGGCGGTCTCGGAAATCTTGACGCCGTTTTGAGTCAAAGCGTTTTCCGTCAGGGCGTTTTCCGTCAGGGCGTTGATGCCCAAACCGTTCTCCGTCAAAAATGCCGAAGCGGGCTGCGCCACGGCAAGCGTCAGGGTCAGAGCGGCGGCGGACAGAAAAAAGCGGGACATGACGTGGTTCCTTGTTGAACTGAAGGGCGGACCGTTTCCGCCCTCGACACGCACAACATGCCCCCCGAATGTTTCTGGATTATCCCGCGAAACCCCAAATCGTGTTTCAATTGTCGCGCGCCCACGCGACAGACGCGACAATTCCCCGGTTTGGCCCCCCGGGGCGGCCATCGCCCGCGGGTCCAAGAGCGAACCAACGGCCCCGCATCGCCCGCGACGCCATCCGGTGTTAAGCCTGCCACCTCACACCGCGCCGCGACGGCGCGCGACAGCGGAGAGACAACGCATGACAACGACCGGGGTAACCGACTTCGACATCGCCACGCTGCGGGCCCGCCGCACCAACAAATGGCACAAATTCCCCGCCGGCGTCCTCCCGGCCTGGGTTGCCGACATGGACTTCGGCGTCGCCCCGCCCATCGCCGCCGCGATGACCCGCCTGACCCAAAACCAGGAATACGGCTACGCCGCGCGCGAGGGCGTGCTGGCCGAAGCCTTCTCCCGCCGCATGGAACGCCGCTTCGGCTGGCGCACCGACCCCGCCGACGTCGTCGGCATCGGCGATCTGGTGCAGGCCAGCTTCTCCTCCGTCATGGCGTTCAGCGAGCCCGGCGACGCGATCCTGCTGCAACTCCCCTCCTACCCGCCCTTCATGCGCGCCATCGAGGACACCGGCCGCCGCCTGACCCCCAACCCGATGCGCGACGACGGCACGCGCTGGACACTCGACCTCGACGTCGCCCCCGATCCCCGCCTGCGCATGATGATCTTCTGCCACCCGCAAAACCCCACCGGACGCGCCTATGACCGCGCGGAACTGGAAGCAGTGGCCGCCTTCGCGATGCGCCACGACCTGATCGTGGTCTCCGACGAAATCCACGCCGACATCGTCTATCCCGGCAACACGCATATCCCCCTGGCGTCGCTGAGCCCGGAGATCGCCGCGCGCACGATCACCATCACCTCCGCGACCAAAAGCTTCAATATTCCGGCCCTGCGTTGCGCTGTCATGCATTTTGGCGCCCCCGCCCTGAAGCAACACTTCGAAAAGCGCATTCCCTCCCGCCTTCTGGGCTCGCCCGCCGTGACCGGCGTCGACGCCACCGTCGCGGGCTGGGACGACGGTCAACCCTGGCTGGACGAAATCATGGCCCAGCTACAGACCAACCGCGACTGGCTCGCGGCCACGATCGCGGCCGAGCTGCCAGGCGTGACGTTCCGGGTGCCGGAAGCGACCTACCTCGCCTGGCTGGATTGCCGGGCGCTGAATCTTCCGGTCTCCGCCGGTCAGTTCTTTCTGGACAAGGCCAAGGTCGGACTGAATTTCGGCGAGACATTCGGGGCGGACTACGCCGGGTTCGCGCGGCTGAATTTCGCGACACCGGCGCCGATCCTGAAGGAAATCGTCGGGCGCATGGCGGACGCCGTGCGAAAGCGCTGAAACCCCCCGGGCGTCACGGCCTGGAAAATCCACGCCGTGTGTGCCAAAATCGCACAAAGCCAAACGGAGGTGCGCCATGAGCCAAACTGAAATCGCCGACCCCAAGGGCGCGCCGCCGCCCTACGTCCCATCGTTGCAACGCACGGCGGGACAACCGCCGCCCATCGCCGCGAACGGCGGCCTGTCCTATATGTCCTTCGACCGCGACGGCGACGCGGGCACCAACGCCGCGCTCGAAGGCGCGATCGCCCAGATCTCCGAAGGCGAGGGGAAGCGCATCGTCGACCTGATCGCCAACACACCGTCCGGGGAACCCGTCAAAACGAAATGGGGCCTCGCGTTCCGCAAATTCGAGGAATGCGCGGACTACATCCGTAAGAACAACGCCATCGCGGCACCCGAAGGCGGCCTCGCGCTGCCCATGCCCTATACCATCTACGAGCAGCCGACCTACTCCGTCGTCCCATCCAATGCGGTCTGGCGCGACCCCGCGCGCGCCGATATGGCGAAAATCCTACGCGAGAACGAGGACGGCAACCGCCGCCGAGACCTTTGGTTCCCGCACACCATGCGCGACGCGAGGCGTATCGGCGATTACTACCCCGGCCTCAAACCCGACAGCCCCGAATGCATGGACAGGCTCGGCCTCTCGCTGGCGCATCTTGAATCGAAATGCGAGAATTTTTACGACGCCACCGAGGTGGAACGCGTGTTCTACCCAGAGATCGAGAAACTCCTGCTGGAATTCTTCCCGGACGCGACCGACGCGCTGGTCTATAACCACGACGTCTTCGACAAGGACTATAAAGGCGATCGTACGGAAGACCAGGACAATAAAAATCCCGGCGTCAACGCGCGTTACGCCACTCTTGTGCACAACGACCTGAACGACAACTCCGGCCGCGTCCGCTGCCGCGAACTCCTCACCAAAAACCTCCGCAATTTTGGCCGCGAGCAACACTACACCGAGGCCGAAGCGGACGAGAAAATGTCGCGCCGGTTCGTCTCGATCAACCTCGCCAAACCGATGGAAACGGTGGAACAGTTTCCGTTCGTGCTCTGCGCCTGGCCGTCCTTCGCCGACCAGCCTTATATCACGAACTACCGGATCTACGACGACCGCGTCGGCGAAACCACCCGCTTCACCTTCCGCGCGGACCACGAGTGGTACTGGTTCCCCCGGCAGACGCCCACCGAGGTCTCGATGCTAAAATGTTACGATTCGGTGACCGATGGATCCGTTTCGCGCTGGTCGTTCCACACGGCCGCTATCGACCCGACCGTGCCGATCGACGCGCCCTGCCGCAAGAACGTCGTCGTCCGGGCCTACGTCTTCTTTTAAGGCGGCGAATTGTCTCCAACACCGCGGGCGGCCCGCCCGCGGTGCGACGCCGCCGCGACCCGTCTCGACCTCGGCCCTCACGGGGGCAGGGGTCGGGTTTACGACGCTCTCCCCATCCCCCGTCCCTGGTCCGCCTTCGCCCGCCTGTTGTGCGCCGGCCATAAACTTGACAGAGTCACGGCAACTCATCGACCGGCCGTGCATTGGGACACGGACACGGTCCCCGGCGCGTGGCGGCTTATTGGCCGGCGGGCCGGAAACAGGAAAGGAACGTGCGAGCATGCCGATCGCGGCGACAATGGAGGCACACCCGGCGCGTCCGGCCAGCACGCGGCGGGGCGGTTTGTTCGTGGCGGATCGCTACTGGGCCGCGGCGTTCGCCACCCCGTACATCGCCGTTTTCGCGGTCTTCGTGATTTATCCCATTTGCTACGGCGTCTGGCTCGGCAGCAATCCCGCCAGTTATCGCGCCTTGCTGGACGATCCGATTTACCCGCGGACCATCGTCAACACCTTGCTGTATTTGCTGTTCGGCGTGAACCTGAAGCTCGCTTTGGCGATGGCCTTGTCCGGTTTTTTCACCCGCGCCGGATGGTACTACAAAGCCCTCCTCCTCGTCTTCATGCTCCCCTGGGCGATTCCGGCGCTGCCGAGCTACCTCAGCATCAACTGGATGTTGAACGGGCAATGGGGGCTGATCAACAACATCGTCTGGGACCTGTTCCAGGTGGACGGCCCACCTTGGCTGGACAGCCCCAATTTGGCGCTGGGTTCCGTTATTTACGGCCATATCTGGAAATGGCTGCCCTTCTGGACGCTGATCTTCCTGGCCGGCCGGCTGGCGATCCCGCGCGAGCTGTACGAAGCCGCGGACGTCGACGGCGCGACCAAAGCGCAAAAATTCGTCCATGTGACGATGCCGCTGATGGCGGGGCTGTACCTGGTCTGCACCTTGCTCTCCACCATCTGGGCCTTGGGCGATTTCAACGCCGTGCGCTTTATCTCGGGCGGAGGTCCGGCCCTGTCGACGCATGTGCTCGCCACGCTCGGTATTCGTAACGCATTCGAACTGGGAGACCCAGGCATGGGCATGGCCACCGTCCTGACGGCGCTGCCGCTACTGATCCCGCTGGTGATTCTGTTGATGCGGCAACTTCGCCGCAATCAGGTGGCGGTATGAGCCTCGCGCGCACCGCCCGCCTGTCGCGTGGCGTCACGCACGCGACAGGGGCGATCGTCTCGATCGTGCTGCTGATCTGGACATTGTTGCCTATTTACAACATTATCCGCGTCTCCATGCAGGCGAAGGAGGAGGTCCTCAGCACCTCCGTCGTGCCGCTGGAGCCAACCCTGATCGCGTTTCAGACCGTCTACAACCAGTCCTACTGGCTGTTGAAATCGTTCTGGAGGCAGATGGGCAACAGCTTCTATATCGGTGTCACGGTGGCGCTGCTGACCCTGACAATCGGCACGCTGACCAGTTTCGTCATCGGGCGGATGCGCATTCGCAGCGGCTGGATGCTGACCAACGCGGCGCTGCTGACCTACACCATTCCGATGTCGTTTTTGGCGATTCCCTTTTACAGCATCATGGGAAAATACGGCCTGACCAATAATCCGATCGCCGTGATCGCGGTCGAGGTCACCTTCGCCACCCCCTATGCGATCTTCATCTTCCAGCAATACGGCGCGTCCATCCCGATGGAACTGGACGAGGCCGCGCGTATCGACGGGGCCTCTCCGCCGCAGATCTTTTTCCGGGTTTATTTGCCGCTGATGGCGCCCGCGCTGGTCGCCATTGGCACCTATGCCTTGCTGCTGTCCTGGAACGAATATCTGTACGCGTTCCTGTTGCTGTCCGGCGGCAACGTCGTGACGGTGCCCGTCGCGCTGGGAAAATTCCTCGCGGGGGATGAGGCGCCGTGGAACCTGTTGATGGCGGCCGCCATTATTTACGCCATTCCTCCCTTGATTATTTATTACGCGTTTCGCCGGAAAATGACCGGCGGGCTGACCATGGGCGGGGTCAAGGGTTAACAAGCGGCGATAACCTCTGGGTAAGGAAACGCAACGATGACGCGAATCACACGACGCCACGCGATGGCCGGTCTCGGAGCCGCCGGGTCCGTGGCTCTCGCGCGGCCCAATTTGGCCCGCGCCGCCAGCGGCGAGGTGAATGTCTGGTGGAGTCAGGGATTCTACGAGCAGGAAAACAAGGCCATTATCAACGCGATGGCCGATTGGGAAAAACGGACGGGGACGAAGGTCAACCTGTCGTTCATGACCGACCCCGATATGATCACCAAGTTGATCGCGGGCATGCAGACGGGCGACGTGCCCGACCTGGTCCACTGCGTCACCGCCGACCGGTTCCTGGTGCCGCGCGCGGCCTGGAACGATCAACTGGAAGATCTGACCGACGTTTTGGACACACAGAAGGCCGAGCTGGTTCCGACCGCGATCAAGGCGTGCCGGTATTACAACGCGAAGCTGAAAAAATATTCGAACTACAGCGTACCGATCAAATGCTCGACGCTGATGAACAATGTCTGGCGGCCGCTGGTGCAGGAGGCGGGGTTCAGCGACGCCGATATTCCGAAGACACAGGATGCGTATTACGATTTCTTCCAGACCGTGCAGGACAAATTGCGCGCCAAGGGCAAGCGGATCTTCGGTTTGGGTTATTCCATGGCGACCAAGGAGGCCGACAGCGGCAATTTGTTCGCGGCTTTCCTGCTTGCCTATGGCGGCGAGGCTGTGGTGTTGCCGGATGGCAAGCTGAACATCGACGATCCCGGTGTGCGTAAGGCCGCGGCGAAGGCGTTGGACCGGCTGACCACCCCTTACAAGAAGGGTTATGTGCCGCCGGGCGCGATCAACTGGGGCGACGTCGACAACAACAACGCGTTCTATGCGAAACAGGTGGTGATGACGCCGAATGCGACGATTTCGATCGCCGTGGCGCAGTCCGACAAGACCGAGCAGTATTACAAGGAGATGATCACCCATGGCAGGCCGTTGGGCAATGACGGCAAGCCTTTGCTGGGGGTGCTGGCGGTGTCGCCGTGTCTGATCCCGAAGGGCGCGAAAAACCTCGACGGCGGCAAGGCGCTGCTGCGCGACTTTATTCGTCCCGAGAGTCTGAACAGCTATTTGAAGGAAACGCGGGCGCGGTATTTGCCGGTGATGATGAAGAACATCAAGGAGGATCCCTTTTGGACCGATCCGGCCGATCCGCATCGCCCGGTCGCGGTTCAGGCGGGTCTGATCCAGCCGACGATCCCGAACTGGATGAATCACAACCCGGCCTATGCGCAGGTATTGTCCGAGCAGGTGTGGATCCAGGCCGAGGCGAATATCACCCAGAAAAACATGAGCATCGACCAGGCATTGGACGAGGTCGCGGCGCGCATGAAGTCGATCTTCGAGAAGTTTCAGATCGGGTAAGAGCAACCGGTGTAACCAGCGACCGTCGCCGCGGTCGCGTCGATCCGTTGTCATGGCCGCCGAAGGGAGGCCATGACACCTTCGAGACGTGGATTTCGTGAACGTCGCGGATCGCCGGCTTCCGCCGGCGATGACGGGCCGTTTGCCCCGCCGGGACCAATGGTAACGCCTGTTGGGACAACACACGGGAGATCGCGCCAGGCGCGATCGGCGGGGCACGGATGTGCCGCTTTCGTCCGGTTGCGACGTAGGCTGTTTGGTGGCGGGTGTGTTTCGGCGACCGGCGCGGCGATATGAGGCCGGTTCGCCGGACGTTCCTGGCGGTGCCATGGTGTCCGGGGCGAAATGGCGCCACAATGGCGCACCCGCGACGCGAAAAGGATATCGATTTGTCTGGGCTTGCCGGCCGGATCGCCGGGGCGTGGAGGGCGCCTGGCTCTTGTTTGTCTCGACCGCGATGGATGCGATCCCGCGGCGGGGCGGGTATGTTTCGGCCTGAACGCGATGTCTGACGCCGGGGTTGTCCGGCATCGGCGTGTGATCACCGCTTCGGTGATGCTCGCGATTTTCGTGCAGACGCTGGATTCGACGATTTGCATTGTCGCGCTGCCGTTCATGCAGGGCAGTCTTTCGGCCAGTGCCGAGGAGGTGTCCTGGGTTTTGACCTCATCCGTGATCGCGTCCGCGATCATGACGGCGCCCGCCGCCTGGATGGCGCAGCGGTTCGGCCGCAAGCAGGTCTTCATGGTCTGTCTTGGCGGCTTCCTGTGCATGTCGGTTTTCAGCGGGTTGTCCCGGAGCCTGGGGCAGTTGATTCTCTGCCGTCTGGTGCAGGGGATGTTTGGGGCCGCGCTGGCGCCGTTGTGCCAGGCCACGATGCTCGACATTTATCCGTTCGCGCAACGAGCCCAGGCGATGGCGATTTTCGCGGTGGGGATTTTGATGGGCCCGTTCATGGGCCCGGTGATCGGGGGATATTTGACCGACGCCTACCATTGGCGGCTGGTGTTTTTCGTGACGCTGGGGCCGGGGTTGCTGGCGTTGCTCGGGGTCGCGGTTTTTTTACCGAAAGTGCCGGCGCGAACGGCGTTGCGGTTCAATTGGTATGGGTTCGCGACCCTCGGGCTGGCGGTGGGGATGTTTCAGCTCGTGCTGGACCGGGGGCAGAAGCAGGATTGGTTCACCTCGACCGAAATCATCGCGGAGGCGACGCTTTCGGGCCTGTGTTTTTATCTGTTCGTCGTGCACATGTTCACCTCCGACAAGCCGTTTTTGTCGCCGGCCTTGTTCAAGGACCGGAATTTCGCGGCCGGCATCGTGATGGTGTCCTGTCTGTCCTCGGTGATGCTGGCGACGGCGTCGTTGCTGGTGCCGTATTTGCAGCAGTTGGGTCATTATCCGGTGTTGGAGTCGGGGATCGCCATGGCGCCGCGCGGTTTGGGCACGATGGCGGCGATGTTTGTCGCGAGTCGATTGGCGATGCGGTTCGACGAGCGCGCGATCATGGCGGCGGGTTTGTTGACGATGGGCTGGACGATGCTGGTGATCGCCACCTGGACCCCGGATGTGACTCAGTTTCAGATGATGGCGGTGTTGCTGGCGCAGGGTTTCGCGATGGGGCTGGTGCTGAATCCGATGACGGTGATGGCGTTCAGCACGCTGGCCGCGCATTTGCGGCCCGAGGGGGCGTCGGTGCAGTCGCTGGCGCGCAACATTGGCTCGGCCGTGGGGATTTCGGTGACGACCTTCACCTTGTCGCGGAGCACGCAGGTCACGCACGCGGACATCGCGGCGGGGATAACGCCGTTCCGTCGGGGGTTGCCGGGCGCGGATGTCGCGGCGCATTTGCTGGATCCGGCGACGCGGCATGGCGCGGCGATGCTGGACCAGATGGTGACGTATCAGGCGAAGATCATTTCGTACAACAACGATTTCCGGCTGATGGCGCTGACGGTGGTTCCGCCGCTGATTTTGTTGTTATTCCTGCGGCGGCCGGGCCGGGCGGCCTGAGGGGGCGACCTGACCTTGGGGCGCCGGTCTGCCTCGTCGAAGGAGGATGAACGATGACGGAACGCAAGATGCGGCTGGGCCTGTCGATCCGCGGTCACGGGTATCATCCGGCCGCCTGGCGTCATCCGGATGCGCCCGCCGACGGTACGTTGCATGTCGAACATTACGTCCGGAGCGCCCAGATCGCCGAGCGCGGCAAGCTGGATATGATCTTCTTCGCCGACGGCGCGGGCATCCGCCAGGACGATGTTCCCGCTGGTTCCTTGGCCCGGACCGGACGCGACATGATCGAGCTTGAGCCGACAATGTTGCTGCCGGCGCTGGCGATGGTGACGAAGCATCTCGGTCTCGTCGCCACGGCGTCGACCACGTATAATGAGCCGTATAATCTGGCGCGTCGTTTCGCCACGTTGGATTTGATCAGCGGGGGGCGCGCGGGCTGGAATGTCGTCGCGTCCTGGTCGGCGCTGGAGGCCCAGAATTTCGGGTTGGAGACGACGCTCGATTACGATACGCGGTACGCGCGTTCGGCGGAATTCGTGGAGGTCGTGAAGGGGCTGTGGGATGGGTGGGAGGACGGCGCGCTTGTGCTCGACAAGGCGTCGGGCCGGTATTTCGACGAAACGAAGATGCATGTGTTGGGGCATCGGGGGCGGTTTTTCCAGGTGCGCGGGCCGTTGACCGTGGCGTGTTTGCCGCAGGGGCATCCGGTGATCGTGCAGGCGGGCGCGTCGGAGCAGGGGCGGGAGCTGGGGGCGGCGACGGCGGATGTGATTTATTCGATTCACGACACCTTGGCGGGCGCGCGGGATTATTACGAGGATGTAAAGGGGCGGATGGCGAAATACGGCCGAGCACGAGACGATCTGAAGATCATGCCGGCGTTTTGTCCGGTCGTGGCGGGCACGCGGGCGGAAGCTCAGGCGAAATACGATGCGTTGCAGGCGTTGTTCGATCCGCTGGCGGGGCTGGGTTCGTTGTACAGCACGTTCGGCGATTTATCTGGATATGCGCTGGACGAGCCGTTGCCGGATGGGGCTTTGGGGAATCGGGAACTCCGAAGTATCGCCGCGCGGCTGGCGGAGCGGGCGCGGACGGAAAAGCCGACGATTCGCGAGTTGTATTTGCGTTCCGGCATCACCGGTTCGGCGCGGATCGGGACGCCCGCGGATATCGCCGACATCATGCAGGAATGGTTCGAGGCGGAGGCCTGCGACGGGTTTAATATCGCGCCGGCCACGTTGCCGGGTGGGGGCGAGGATTTCGTGGAGATGGTGGTGCCGGAGTTGCGCCGCCGCGGGCTGTTTCGGACGGAGTACGAAGGGGCGACCTTGCGGGAAAATCTGGGGTTGCGGGCGGCGGTCAATCGTTACAGCTAGAGACGGCGCGCGCGCGGAATAATACCATCCGTCGAAACTGTAACCATTGACCCATCGCCGCGTCCTCTCCTCGTCATGGCCGGCCCCGTCTACGCGGGGGCAGGCCCGATCGGGCCACCGGGCGCGGCACCGGCGGTTTGGGGGAGAGGCGCGTCTCACCGCGCGCCATGCTCCTACACCGCTCGGGGAGGCACAACCGCCGAGGACGCGGGGCAATAAGGGGATGCGAACTCAGAGCGTCGTACGTTCGTGCTTATGGGGCTTTGCCCCTCGCGGGGGCCGGGGCGGAATCCCATGTGCTTCAGGTCAAGGCAACCGGGGAACCAAATCTGTCGCGACGCCGCCGGCCTCATCGTCATGGTTCGGCCTGGCCGGACCATATCGCGTTTCTTGGCGCATTCGCCACGGAACGTGCTTGCCATCTTATCGCCATGTCGCATCCGATGGTCCGGCCATGCCAAACCATGACGATATCGGCGCCGGCGTTTACCCTCCCAGGACCGTGACCAGACACGCATGTGCCAAAGCCCCTGGGCTGTCTCTGCCGGCGGACGCTCGCGCACGCGCGTGGCACCCTGTATAGGCGGGCGGTTGGTTCGATTTTACGCTGGTGAACATGCCGCCTCCCTTGTTGTCGCTTCAGGATATCCATCTTTCGTTCGGGACCACGCCGTTGCTGGCGGGCGCGGCGTTGAGTGTCGCGCCCGGGGATCGCGTGTGTTTGGTGGGCCGCAACGGGTCCGGCAAATCGACGCTGTTGAAGATCGCGGGCGCGGAGGCGCGGGCCGATTCGGGCCGGCGGTTCGCGCAGCCCGGCGCGACGATCCGGTATTTGCCGCAGGAACCGGATTTTTCCGGGTACGCGACGACCCTGGCCTACGTCGAAGGCGGGTTCGACGAGGGCGCCGTGGGCGATCATTACCGGGCGTCCTATCTGCTGGAACAACTCGGCCTGAACGGGACCGAGGAGCCTTCGCGCCTGTCTGGCGGGGAAGCGCGGCGCACGGCGCTGGCGCGGGTGCTGGCGCCGGAGCCGGATATTCTGCTGCTGGACGAACCCACCAACCATCTGGATCTGCCAGGCATCGAGTGGCTGGAGCAGGAGTTGAACGGGCTGCGCTCCGGCATCGTGGTCATCAGCCATGACCGGCGGCTGCTGGAGCGGTTGTCGCGCGTCACGGTCTGGCTGGATCGCGGGATCACCCGGCAGCTCGACGCGGGGTTTTCCGGGTTCGAGGCCTGGCGCGACCAGGTGCTGGAGCAGGAGGACATGGACCGGCACAAACTGGGTCGCAAAATCGTCATGGAGGAGGACTGGCTGCGTTACGGCGTGACGGCGCGGCGGAAGCGGAACCAGAAGCGGCTCGGCGATTTGCATGCGTTACGCAAAAAACGGAAGGAACTGCGGGGCGCGCAGGGCGGCGTGAAAATGCGGGCGTCGGAGGCGGATTTGTCGGGCCGTCTGGTCGCGGTGGCCGAGGACGCTTCGAAGTCGTTTGGGGACCGGACGGTGGTGCGGGACTTTTCCACGCGGATTTTGCGTGGGGACCGGGTGGGGATTGTTGGGCCGAATGGGGCGGGGAAGACCACGCTTCTCAACATGCTGACGGGGGTGTTGGCGCCGGACACGGGCTCGGTCGCGGTGGGCACGAATTTGGAGCAGGTGACGATGGACCAGCGCCGCGATGTGCTGGACCCGGATTTGACCTTGATGCAGACTCTGACCGGTGGCGCGGGCGATCAGGTGACCGTGGGTGGGCAGAACCGGCATGTTATTGGCTATATGAAAGATTTTCTGTTCTCGCCGGAACAGGCCAATACGCCGGTGGGGGTTTTGTCGGGCGGGGAGCGGGCGCGGCTGACCTTGGCGTTGGCCTTTGCGAAGCCATCCAATCTGATGGTGCTGGACGAACCGACGAACGACCTCGATTTGGAAACGCTGGAGTTGTTGCAGGAGTTGCTGGCGGATTATCCGGGGACGGTGCTGCTGGTCTCGCACGATCGCGATTTCATCGACCGGGTCGTGACGTCCACCATCGCGACGGAGGGCGATGGGCGGTGGATCGAGTATGCCGGCGGTTATTCGGACATGCTGTCGCAGCGCGGGCCGTCGAAAGTGGCCGGGGCTGTCTCCGCGGCGCGGGAGAAGCCGAAAGTGGCCGGGGCGCCGAGGGCGAACGCGAAACGGATGACATTCAAGGATCGGCACGCGCTGGAGACGTTGCCCGCGCGCATGGACGCGTTGCGGGCGGAGGTCCAGAAGCTTTCGAAAGCGATGGAAGATCCCGATCTTTACACGCGCGATCCTCAGCGATTCGCCAAAATCATGGCGGCGCTGGACGAGGCCCGCGGCAAACTGGACGCGGCTGAGGAACAATGGCTGGAACTGGAGATGTTGCGGGAGGAACTGGAGGGGTAGCGGTCAGCGCCGCAGCCGCAAATCCAGTCCGCGCGCGATCCAGCCCGCGTCGATGGCGTCGAGATCGGTCAGCCCCGACGGATTGGCTTTCGAGGGGGCAACGCCGAGACGCGGCACGCCCTCCACTCGCCAGATGCCAAGCAGGCGGCGCAGTTCGGTCAGCGGGACGGCGTGATCGTCGACCCGTAGGTTCAGATCCGGAAAATCTTCGGTTGTGACCATGACCATGGCGGCGGACTGGCGGCCGCGCCGGTCGCCGCCGGCGGTTTCGCCCGCGTCCATCGCGGCCATCAACCGTTCCGGCATCGGCAGGTTGCCGCTGGTGTTCCAACAACGAAACGTTTCGCGGATGGTGGCTTCGCCGGCGAGCATGTTGCCCGCGACGCCGATCCCCTCGCCGGACAGGGAGCCGCACCATTCCACGCAGTTCTGGCCGGTCCAGGCGGCGTGGCGGCCCAGGCGGTCGACGGCGTGGACCTGGCGCAGGCCGCGGCCTTCGTCGCCCGCCAGCGCGCCTTCGATGGCCGCGGCGGGAGGCAGGCCGCGGGCGAGTCCGTCCAGGATCGCGGGGCCCAGGTAACGGTTGGTCATGGATTGGGTGGAGACGGCGCCGACACCGGCGCGGACGAAGGGGCAGGATGCGCCGACGGCGAAGGCTTTGGTCGCGACCGCCACCGCGAAGGCGCCGGTGACGGGGTCATGGGCGACGATGGACCATGTCATGGCTTGTTCCTCGCGGTGGGGGTGGCTGAACGGTCGCTGTTACCGGTGGCTTTTGGCGGGTTCCCCGATCCGTCATCGCCGGGGGAGGCCGACGATCCACGGCTTTACCGAAGCAGCGGCCTTGAAGGCGTGGATGGTCCGCCTTCGCAGACCATGACGGGGGCGGGCGATGCGGTTTCGCCGGTTGGTGTCAGGTATTCACCAAAACGTTTTCGGGGCGTGGCGGAATCTCGCCCTTTTCGACACGCAGTACCTGGCGGGTGATCATTTCATGCGTGGGTGCGGCGACGCCGACGCGGGCGCCTTCGCTGGCAATGAAGCCGTTCATCAGCTCGATTTCGGTCCGGCGTCCTTTTTCCATGTCCTGCGCCATGGAGGGGCGCTGGTAGGAGGCGCGCAGGCCCTCGTCGGTGCCGCCAACCATCAACTCCTCGATCTCTTTGATCGCGGCGTTGTCGCCTTCCATGGCGCGGGCGAGGCTTTCCGGCGGCAGGGTGCCGATCGGGCCGAGTTTGTAGCCCAGGGCCTGGCCGACGCGGACGGATTCGCCGCCAAGGGCGACGCAGATGCGGCGGACGGCGTCGTGGCGGTCGCGGGCATTGCCGCCCATGCCGGTCGCGGCGGAGACGCCGTTGCGCATGCCGTTGACGCAGAGTTTGGTCCAGCGCTCGCCCCAAAGGTTGTCGGTGGCTTTCGCGGTGTCGCAATCGTTCATGATGGCGGCGAGTTCGACGGCGCGTTTGGTGATGAGGCCGGAGGGTTCGCCGACATAGAACGAGGTCACATGCGGGCGTTTGGCATAGCCGCGGCGGATGTGGCCGGGTTCGTAAAGATCGACGCCGACGCCGCCGCCAACGATGATGCCAAGGGTCCGGCCCCAGCCGGCGACGGAGGCGACGCGTTCCTCGTTGACGCAGTTTTGCATCGACACGACGATGCCGGACGGCGCCAGATATTGCTTGATCATCTGACAGGCCCAGACGGTGTCGTAGGATTTGACCGAGATCAGAGCGATGTCGATGGGCCGCTGCTTGGCGAAGTTCTGCACTTCCGTGAGGTGAATGGCGGGGACCTTGACCGTTTTCCGCTCGGCGTCCGTCATGCCGTAGAGGTTCATGCCGTTCGCGCGGATGGCTTCCACGTTTTCGGGCCAGGGGTCGATCAGGGTGACGTCGTGTCCGGCGTGGTAGAGGCTGGAGCCGACATAGCCGCCGACAGCGCCGGCACCGACGACGACGATACGTTTTTTCATTCCGCTTTTCCTTCAGGGATCCGTGCGGTGGAATTTAGCCAGGTTCGAGGGCGGCGCCAATGCCGGGGCCGCGTGTCGGTTTGTTCGTTAGCGGTATGTCCACACGCCCAGGTCCTGTAGTGAGATGGGGGTGACTTCTTTGTATTTTCCGACAAATTCCCGTAGTTCGTAATTCAGGCTCCACTCCGTCGATCCCATGCCTTTCGTGCTTTTGTAGGTCATTTCTCCGGCCCGGATTCCCAATGCGCCGAGAACGCAGGCGCACCGGACACAGCAAGGTTTTTCGTTGCAGGTCACGACGATGCCTTGTTCGGCATATGCCCGAAATGTTTCTATATCATAATTGCATTGAAGTTTGACGAACTGGTGGAGCGCATGCATTTCCGCATGACCGTAACCCGAGCCCGTCGCGCCAAAAAACACCGATTTCTCCCAACGCGTGCGCGGGATGTATTCGAGAAAGGCGGAGCAGGATTCTTCTCCGTCCCCGACCGTGGAGATTTTCTCGACGGCGAAGTTCTCCCACCATTGGTTGAAATCGGCGGTCGAGGCAGGGGCGGATTTCGCACGGGATCTGAATGAATAGGACGACATCGCGGCACTCCTTAATCGTCTCGTGGGGGTAGTCTTATCGACCGGGCTCGCCAGGACAGGAAGGCACGGCGGAAGCCATCCCGTCAATCGCGAGGCTTTCGCGGACCGGACAGCTCTGTCCAATGCCGGCTTGCGGTGTGGCGTGTTGGGGGCACCTCCATGATCGTTCAGGCGGTTGCTTCGGCCACGTGGATGGCCGCCGCCACAACCGCGCCGGAGAAAGCAATCGTGGTCACCGTGATGGAAAGGCCCCCTGGAAATCGTCACGGCCCGTTGCCGGGTCTTGTTCTCGCGGCGGAGAGTATCGGGATCTTGTTGTCGGCGTGAAAGCGCAGTCAGGTTCACATGAAATCACGGGAGCGGCAATAGGAGCCGCGATCGTGTAGAGTCACCGCCGCGATGGGCAGGTCCGGGAGGAAGCACGGCGATGGCGATACAGGTGTTCGGCGATTCGATTTCGGGGAACTGCCTGAAAGTGAAATGGGTTTGCGATGTTCTGAACATTCCCTGCCGCTGGGAAGAAGTCGATATTCTGAACGGCGAGAGCCGGGTGCCCGCGTTTCTGGCGATGAACCCGGCGGGACAGGTGCCCGTGGTTATCCTGGAGGACGGGAGGGCCCTGGCGCAATCGAACGCGATCGCGATGTATCTCGCGGAGGGTTCGCGATTGATTCCGGCCGATCGTTACGGCCGAGCGAAGGTGTCGGAATGGCTGTTCTGGGAGCAATACCGTCACGAGCCCTATATCGCCGTGGCGCGCTTCCAGGTGGTTTACCAGCACCGGACGTTCGCCGAACTGGAGCCGAAGTTGGTCGAGCGGGGTCACGCGGCCCTGTCGCGTCTGGAGGCCGCCACCGGCGAAAGCGCGTTCCTGGTGGGCGAGGCCCTGAGCCTGGCCGATATTGCTTTGGTCGCCTACACGCGGATGGCGGGCCAGGGCGGGTTCGATCTGAATGCCTACCCCGCCGTCCGGTCCTGGATTGGCCGCGTCGAGGGCGAACTGCGCCTCGATCCGCTGGTCTGACGGGCGCTGCTCAGGCCGCTGCGGAACGCCCCAGACGGGCGCCCGGTGCGGGCGGCGTTTCCGGCGGGCCGGCGAAGCATTGGGCGATGTCCATCCAGGTCCGCGCGGGATGGCCTGTGACGCACAGCGCGGTGTCGGCGACGTTGCGGGTCTGGGTGACGACCTGGCAGAAATCGAGTGCGCCGCCTTCGACGATGTTTTCCGGATTCGGATCGTTCCAGGTCCAGATGTCGCCGTCAGGGCCGGTCAGACGGACGTGCGGCGCGGGTCCCGGAACGTCCTGGCCGCGGTTCGCGAAAGTCCAGCCATAGGTGCGGACGCCGATTTCCGCGACGCTCCGCAGCCGGTTCGTGGGTTCGCGGGCGACGCCCATCAGGTCGTAGATCGCCTGGCCGTGGGACCATGTTTCCATTTGGCGCGCTGTGGTGAACATGCGGACGCCCATGTCGGGACCGGCCCATTTCAGCCGCGTATCGGATGGCATGGCGGAGAGTTTTTCGCACAGGCCGTTCATCGTCGCGTGCCAGGTGTCCAGCAGGCGCCGCCCGGTCAGGCCGTTCATGCGTTCGCGGGTGGCCTCCAGGCGGGTCAGTCCGCCCGCGATCAGTGCCTGGCGCGCGGCGCGAAAGGCCGCGAAGTTCTCGGGACCGGCGACGGAGGCGGCGGCCATCAGGTCGCCATCGTGCAGGTGCTGGACGATGTCGTTCACGGTCCATTGTTTGAACAGGGTCGGACGAGCCCAGTCCGCCTCGGACAGCGTGGAAAGAAGCTTGTGCAGTTCGTCCGCTTCGGCGCGGAAATCGATGGCTTGCGGCAACATGGAACGCCCCCGGGTCATGGGCGGCATTATATCACCGGGTAAGGCCGAGTGCCAGGCGCTGGACGAGCGCGGCGGGGTCGGTGGATTCGCGTAACACTTCGGCGAGAGGGATGGGGCAGGTTGTCCCGCGCAGCGCGCGCAGGCGGGTGGCGAAGGCCGGGTCCCGCGCCTGTTCCAAAAGGTCGAGTTCCGCCTGCCGGACCGCGCGGTCCCATAATGCGTCCATATCGATCCGCCGATGCATGCTGGGGGATATCCGGTCTTCCAGATCGCCCTGCCAGTTATTGATTTCCACACGCCAATGGCGGACGGTCTGAGCCTCCGAATCCAAAACACATTTCACCGCGTGCCGGAGGATCAGCCGGATAAAACTCTTCACCGCGTTCAGTTCGCTGAGACCTAAATCCTCGATCTCCTCCAACACATGCGCGAGATCGAGGGCATTCGGCAGATCCCGCCGCCCAGACAATTCCCTCAGTGCGCCCGCCTGCTGTTCCGACCAGGCGAGAATATCGGTTTCGTAAAGATCGGTGCCGCTCATCGCCGCCTCCGTCCCGTGCCAAAAAGGTTCATACCGCGCGCGCCACGGATGTGCCCATCACGGACCATATACCAGCACCATGCCGCTTCCGGTCCCCCGATTGCGCCGGGGATGACGGAGGAGGGGGCGCCACCGCTGACGCGATGGGCGTCATTGTCGCCGCCGGCGGCGTAACGGTCCAGCAAAACCCTTCACGCGTCGCGGTGGTCCAGCCCAATATCCAGCACCTGCGCGCTGTGCGTCAGCCACCCCACCGACATCAGATCGACGCCGGATTGCGCGATCGGCAACGCCGTCTCGGGCCGGATGCGGCCCGAAGCCTCGGTGATCGCGCGTCCCGCGACGATGACGACGGCTTCCCGCAACATGTCCGGCCCCATGTTGTCGAGCAGCACGGCATCCACGCCCAGGTCCATGGCCTCGCGGAGCTGGTCCAATGTGTCGACTTCCAGTTCGATTTTCACCAAATGGCCGACACCTGCGCGGGCACGCTCGACCGCCGGTTTCACTCCACCCGCGATGGCGACGTGGTTGTCCTTGATCAGCACCGCGTCGTCCAAACCGAAACGATGATTCGATCCGCCTCCGACACGGACCGCGTATTTCTGCGCCGCCCGCAGGCCCGGCATGGTTTTCCGGGTGCAACAGACCTGCGCCTTATGGCCCGCGATCGCGTCCGCGATGCCCCGTGTCGCGGAGGCCACGCCGGACAGATGCGACAAAAAATTCAACGCTACCCGCTCGCCCGTCAGAATCCCGCGCGCGGGCCCCGTGACGGTGGCGATCAGATCGCCCGGCTTCAAACGACTCCCATCCGGCAACGCCACCTTCATCTCGATCCGCGGATCGATCAGCCGAAAGGCCCAATCGGAAAAATCGAGGCCGCAGACCACGCCTGGCTGCCGCGCGACCAGCGCGCAGGTTGTCCGCGCGTCCGCGGGCACGATCGAGTCGGTGGTGAGATCGCCGGCGCGGCCCAGATCCTCCAGCAGCGCGGCGCGCACGGAGGGTTCGATCATGATCGCCGGAAGCGGAGGGGTCGGCATCGGAGAGCTCCTTGGGTTTCCTGGTTCGTATCGGACGGCGCGGGAGGCTTATAACCGCGGCCAGGGGCGCGCGGGATTGGCGGCCAGGCTCGCGTTGTGGGCCGGACACCGCGCTCACGCGAATGAAATACCGGCCGGTGCCCGCCCATCGGTGCGCTGGTCAAGAGAAATGCCGGAGGCACCGGATCGCCGCCGCAACGGCGATCCGGAAAGCGGAAAATCAGGACGCCGCGAGCATCCGTTCGACGGAGCGGCGGGCCGGGTCCATCAGTTCGGCGGGAATGGTGACTTCGTGCGTCATCGTCTCCAGCGCGCGCCGGATCTTTGGGAGTGTGATCCGCTTCATGTGCGGGCAGAGGTTGCACGGCTTCACGAAGTTCACGTCGGGATGATTGACCGAAACGTTATCCGCCATGGAGCATTCCGTCAGCAGCACGACACGCGCGGGCTTCTCGCGCCCGACATAATTCGACATGTCGGCGGTGGACCCGGTGTAGTCCGCCTCGGCGATGACGTCCGGCGGGCATTCCGGGTGCGCCAGGATGATGACGCCGGGGTGATCGGTGCGGAGCGCGCGGACCTCGGCGGGCGTGAAGCGTTCGTGTACCTCGCAGTGGCCGGCCCATGCGATGACCTTCACCTTGGTCTGCGCCGCGATGTTCTGCGCGAGGTATTCGTCGGGAAGCATGATGACTTCGGGCACGCCGAGCGATTCCACGATCTTCTTCGCGTTCCCGGAGGTGCAGCAAATATCCGATTCCGCTTTTACCGCGGCGGAGGAATTCACATAGGTCACCACCGGGCGGCCGGGAAATTTTTCGCGCATGAGGCGGACATCGGCGGCGGTGATGGACGCCGCGAGGGAGCAGCCCGCTTCCAGATCGGGGATGAGTACCTTCTTCGACGGATTCAGCATCTTGGCGGTCTCCGCCATGAAGTGCACACCCGCGAGCACGATGACTTCCGCGTCCACTTTCATCGCCTCGCGCGCCAGCGCCAGGCTGTCGCCGACGATGTCGGCCACGCAATGGAAGATTTCCGGCGTCATGTAGTTATGCGCCAGGATCACGGCGTTGCGCGTCTTTTTCAGTTCCAGAATGGCTTCGACGTCGTCCGCGAACACCGGCCACTCGATGGGCGGGATGACGGACTTCACCCGTTGGTACAGCGGCGCGGTACGCTCCAGGACAGTGGATGCGGACATGGTGGTATCCTCCGACTTATGCTCTATATGAGCATTTCCTGGGCTTATGCTAGAGGTGAGTATAAGTTTGTCAAGCGCGATTCATGGCGGGGCTGCGTCGCGCGCCATGGCCCACCCGCCGGACCGCGTTCCGGCGGACGAGAACCGTTATGGCGCCGTCATTCCGATACGTCCGCGCCGGGTGCGGGACCGGCATCGTTCGGTTCCACCGCCCGCGCGCCGGACAACCACGCCGCGGCGTCATGTGCGCGGCCCAGGGCGGTGTCGAGCACGGCCATTGTGGCCGATAAGTCGTCGGAGTCATCGCGTTCGAAGGCGCGGAACGCCCAGAGCCAGACCGCGACCAGCCCTTGGATCCGCAGTTCGCCGCGCAGACCGTGCGTGGGTTCGCCGGCGGCGTTCAGCATCCACCGCATGCTCTGGCGTGTCGCACAGGTCAGGTCGAGCGCCGCGGCGGGATCGCGTGGCAAATGGCGAATTAAGGCCCGCACCCCCTCCCGATACGGTTTCATCGCGTCGAACCGGCCCATGAGCAGGTCGAACAAGCGGTCGCGCACGGGCCCGTCCTGGCCGGCGGCGGCCAGTGCCTGTTCGTCCATCGCGGCACCGAAGCGGCGCAACAAAGCGCGTTTGCCGGGGAAGCGGCGCCGGGCGTCCGCGAGTGGAAGCCCGGCCTCCGTGGCCGCCGCGGCGATCGTCATGCGCGCCCACCCCCGGTCCGCCGCGAGGCGAAAAGCGGCGGCGATTAAGGCGGTGTCGAAATCCAGGTCTGACATGGGAGAAGTGTGGCGAGACTCGCCGCATGCTTCAACCCGGGGGCATGGGCCACGTGACAAAGGGCGGTGTTCGGGGCAGGGTTGGCGTGCTGGATCCGGCTGTTATCGGGCCCCGCCAAAAATCGAGGAACACGAGCCAATGCCCAACATGAAATCACCTGGGACATACCCTGGGACCTCCCTGGGGCGCCGCGGCGCTCTGACGCTCGCGGCCGCCGCCTTGCCGCTGGTGCATATTCGCACCGCCGCCGCCGCCGGAAAGCTGGCGATCATGGTCCCCGACCACTGGGTCCAGGAAGGCAACGTCGTCATGCGCCGCCAGATCGAGGCCTGGGGCGCCGAAAACAAGGTCGAGGTCCAGGCCGATTTTCTGACCGGTGTCGCCACCCGCACCACCATCGCGGCCGAGGCTTTGGGCAAATCCGGTCACGACATCGCGGTGCTGCCGGTCTGGGAAGTGCACAATAACATCGATTTTCTGGATTCGGCCGACGACATCATGGCGGCGCTGACAAAGCAATTCGGCCCGACCAATGAGATTTGCGAATATCTGGGACGCGAACAAGGCGTCTGGCGCGCCGTGCCGATCAGCACGATGTCGTTCTATTACTGCGCCCTGGGACGGATCAGCGTTCTGAAACAGGCCGGTGTCGATATTCTCGACATGTATCCCGTCCGCGCCGGCGGTTCCCCTTCCGCCGCCAACTGGAATTACGACACCTATTTGAAGACCGCCGAAGCCTGCCACAAAATGGGCATGTCCTTTGGCACCGGGCTCGGCACCACCAGCGATTCCATCGGCTGGGTAGGCCAGATGTTCGCCTCCTTCGGCGCCGAACTGCTCGATCGCAACGGCAATATCACGGTCGACAGCGACGGCGTGCGCCAGGTGCTGGAATACAGCAAACAACTGGTGAAATTTCTGCCAGAGAACGCGGTCGCCTACGACGACGCCTCCAACAACCGGGCCTATATTTCCGGCAAAAGCGCGCTGGTTTACAATCCGCCCTCGCCCTGGTCGGTCGCCAAACGCGAAGCTCCCGCCGTGGCGCTGGACACCTGGGTTTTTCCTTCGCCCGCCGGTCCGAAGGGGCGTTTCGAAACCTATTCCACGAATTTCTGGGGTGTCTGGAAATTCGCCAAAAACAAGAGCGCGGCCAAAGCGTTGATCACTTATTTGATGCAGCGCAAGCAGGTCGAGGAACGTTGTATCGCCACCATCGGTTACGACATTCCGCCCTTCGCCTCGATGGTCGATTTCCCGATCTGGGATCAGGTCGGTCAGCCCGATGGTCTCTGCTATAATTACCCGTTGCGGCCGTTCCACAACGCGCGGCCTTATATCCCCATGTCGCCCGCGCCGCCCGGCATCGCCGTGAAAGCCTTTAACCGCGGCACCATGCCAACCATGCTTGCCCGCCTCCATGCCGGCCAGACCATCCCCCAGGTCATCGCCTGGGCCAAAGACGAACTGGCCGGGTTCGCGGAGCGCTGAACCCGGCCGTCCGCGCGGCTTTCATCGGAGACAGGCGCGGTGCTGGCGCGACGCATACGCGGCCGCGCCAGCATTTGGCGTTATCGCCCAAGCATTGCGAGCCGGGGGGCGGGTCCTGCTGGGCATGAACCCAGGGACGGCGAGGTTCCGAAAAGGCGGATCACACCGCCAGCCGATACCCCCCCGCCTCCGTCACCAGCAAACACGCATTCGCCGGGTCCGCCTCCATCTTCCGCCGCAACCGGTAAATATGCGTCTCCAGCGTGTGCGTCGTGACAGCCGGGTTATACCCCCAGACCTCCCGCAGCAGTTCCAGCCGCGGCACCGCTCGCGTGCCCATCCGATGCAGGAACGCCAGGATCGCGGTTTCCTTTTCCGTCAACCGGATCCGCCGGTCCGCCGCCTCGTGCCGCAGCGCCTTTTCGCCGGAGTCGAATTCGTATGGCCCGATCGCGAACCGCACCGGCGGCGGGTCGATGGCATGGGCGTCCAGCATCTCCCGCAGCAATCCCATCAATACGCCCAACCGGAACGGTTTCGCGATCGCCGCGGTCGCGTCGCCAGGATCGGGACGGCCGTTAAGAAGAATGACCGGGACAGCGAACCCATGCTCGCGCAACCAGTCGCGCACCGCGTGACCGTCCCCGTCCGGCAGCGCGGCCTCCATGATGACGGCGGCGGCGTCGAACGCTTCGTTGGCGAAACACGCTTCCACGTCCTGACGCGACGTCGCCTCGACCACCGAGAAAGCGCCATCGCGAGTCAGTTGCTCGCGCAGCGTCTCCCGCATCGCCGCGTCGCTGTCCACGATCAGGACCGCCCCCGAACCCGGCATCCTCCGAACACCCTCCGTCGAAACCGTGGCGGCCGGGACTCCGGCCTTGTCCACGCCGCGCACGCTATAGCGCAATCGTGACGGAAAATGGGCCGGTATTGTTCCAAAGCGCGCCAACCCCCACTATCAGGGGGTCATGACCTCTTCTTCCCCAGTCGCCACCGATCCCCTGACCCGAACCCTGCGGCGCGTGCACCGCGCGGCCTCCGACCTGCGCCGGGGTGTTCCCGTTCTTCTGGAGGGGCCCGAGCCCCTGTTGCTGCTGGCTTTGGAAACCGCCGGGGCCAGCGGGCTCGCCGAATACCTCGCCCTTGGCGCCACCCCGCCCTTGGCGCTGTTGGCGCCGGTTCGCGGCGCCGCCGTCCTCCGCCGCCCGATCGATGGCACCGTAGAGGTCGCCGCCGCCGTCCTGCCACCCGCCCTGGCCAATCCCGCCGCCTTGCGCGGCCTCGCCGATCCCACGGCGCCGCAACCCGCTTCCGCGACGCTGGCGATGGTGGACGCCCCCGAAGGCGCCGCCGCCGCCCTGGCACTGGCCAAGCTGGGCCGCCTGCTGCCCGCCGTCCTCGCGGTTCGCCCGCACCCGGACCTGGACCTCGCGGCACGCGACCTGATCTCCATCGCCGCCACCGATGTTCTCGCCTACCCCGGCATGGAAGGCGCGGGCCTGCGCATCGTCGCCTCCGCGCCCGTTCCCCTGCGCGACGCCCATGATTCCCGCGTCATCGCCTTCCGCGCCGAGGGCTCCGCGATCGAACACCTCGCCATCGTCGTCGGCCGCCCTGAAGACGAAGCCGCCCCCCTCGTCCGCATTCACTCCGAATGCTTCACCGGCGACCTCCTGGGCTCCATGCGCTGCGACTGCGGCGAGCAACTGCGCGGCGCCATCCAACGCATGTCCGAACACGGCGCGGGCGTGGTGCTGTACCTCGCGCAAGAGGGTAGGGGCATCGGCCTCGCCAATAAACTCCGCGCCTACACGCTCCAGGACCGCGGCCTCGACACGATGGACGCCAACCGCGTTCTGGGCTGGGGCGCGGACGAGCGCAACTTTCTGGTCGGCGCCAACATGCTGCTGGAAATGGGAATACGTAAGGTGCGGCTGCTGACCAACAACCCCGACAAAATCGCCGGCCTGACCGCCTGCGGCGTGGAGGTCGAGGGCCGCGAAGCCCATGCCTTCGCGTCCAACGAGGTCAACGACGCCTATCTCGCCACCAAAGCCGTGCGCTTCGGCCACATGCTGGACGAATAGCGGATGGAAGCCATCGTCCGGCCTTCGGGCCTTCTGATTTGGCGCGGCCAGCCGCTTCGGGCGGCTTTGGGAAAACACGGCGTGCTCCGGCACAAGGAGGAAGGCGACAGCGCGACCCCCGCCGGGCCGTTGCCGCTCCGCCGCGTTCTGTACCGCGCCGATCGCGTCCCCCCGCCGAAATGTTCCGTGCCGGTGGAGCCATTGGCGGCCACCGACGGCTGGTGCGACGACCTCGATCATCGCGATTACAACCGGCCCGTCCGTCTGCCGCATGACGGACGGCACGAGGAACTCTGGCGCCGGGACGAGGTGTACGATGTCATCGGCGTGCTCGGCTGGAACGATTCTCCGGTGGTCAAAGGGCGCGGCTCGGCGATCTTCCTTCACGTCGCGCGCCGCGACTTCGACCCGACCGAGGGGTGTGTGGCGCTGACGCTGGCGGACCTGACGCGTGTTTTGGCGGAGGGTCTGACGTCCCTTTGGGTTCTGGAAAGCTGACGGTATCGCGGCGGATCGCGCGGGACGATTGCGAAACGGGCCGGACTCCGGGCAAAGAAGTGGAAGAATGAGCAGGGTCCATGTCATCGGTGCCGGTCTCGCCGGTCTGTCCGCCGCCATCCAGGCGAGCGGCGCCGGGCGGGACGTGACGGTTTACGAAGCCACCGCCGCGGGCGGCGGCCGATGCCGGTCGTACCACGACCCGGAACTGGATATCCGCCTCGACAACGGCAATCACATGCTGCTGTCGGGCAATAAATCCGCCTTCGCTTATATTGCCGCGATCGGAGCCCAGGACCGGATCGTGGGGCCGAGGAAGCCGGTTTTTCCGTTTTACGATATCAAAAGCGGACGGGAATGGACGCTGCGTCCCAGCCGGGGACGGATTCCCTGGTGGCTGCTTTACGCGGACCGCCGGGTCCCCAAGACCACGGCGGGCGAGCATTTGGTCCTCCGCACGATCGGCCGCGAATGGGACGACACCGTCGTCACCGAGACGATGCGCCACACCTCGCTGTACTGGTTGTTCCTGGAACCCTTCTCGATCGCCGCGCTGAACACCCGCCCGCATGAAGCGTTGGCCTGCCTGTTCGGCGCCGTGATGCGGGAGACCATGTTGAAGGGTGGCAAGGCCTGCCTGCCGCGGATGGCGCGGGACGGTCTGTCCGACGCGTTGGTCGACCCGGCCATCGAGACGCTGGAGGAACGAGGCGCGGAAGTTCTGTTCAATCACCGGATCACCGGCCTGAAGTTTGAGAACGAGCGTGTCGTGGGACTCGAATCCGCCGAGGGTCCGATTGCTTTGGACGACGGCGATTCGGTCATTCTCGCGGTTCCCCCCTGGATCGCCGGGGATCTCGTGCCGGATCTGGCGGTGCCGGATGCATTCGAATCGATCGTGAACATCCATTTCAAGATCCGTTTGGACCCGGAGGACGACGCGGCCGAAGCCGGTTTCGTCGGACTGGTGAACGGCCTCGCCGAATGGATCTTCATCAAGGAAGACCATATTTCCATCACCGTCAGCGCCGCGAACAAGGTCGTGGAGCGGCCCGCCGACGATCTGGCGGTGCAGGCGTGGCGGAACGTGGTCAAAGCCTTCGACCTGGAAGGGCCGGACGCCGAAATTCCGCCCTTTCGCGTCATCAAGGAAAAGCGCGCGACCATCGTCGCCAATGTGAAACAGGAAGAACTGCGTCCCCCCGCCGAAACCCGTTTCGCCAATTTGGTGCTGGCGGGCGACTGGACCGATACGCATCTGCCCGCGACCATCGAGGGCGCGATCCGGTCCGGCGTGACCGCCGCGAAGCTGGTGTTGAATCCTCCCAAACCGTCGCGGAAGCGGCGGCGCCGGAAGAAAATGTCCGATGACGACTGAAACCGCTGTCGCGGACGTGGCGCCGGACGGACTGGACGAGACCATCGCGGACGCGGCCGATGCCCTGACCCGGCGGCGCCATGGCGACGGGCATTGGGTGTTCGAACTGGAGGCCGATGCCACCATTCCCGCCGAATACGTGTTGCTGGAACATTTTCTCGACCGTATCGATGCGCCGTTGCAGGCGAAAATCGGGGTTTATCTGCGCGCCACACAGGGCGCGCATGGCGGCTGGCCGCTGTTTCACGACGGGGCCTTCGATATTTCGGCGAGCGTGAAGGCCTATTTCGCGTTGAAGGCGATCGGCGACGATCCCGGGGCGCCGCATATGCGCCGTGCTCGGGAAGCGATCCTGGCGGCGGGCGGGGCCGAGCGCGCCAATGTCTTCACTCGCGCGCAATTGGCGTTGTTCGGTCAGGTGCCATGGCGGGCCGTGCCCGTCATGCCGGTGGAAATCATGCTGCTGCCGCGCTGGTTTCCTTTCCATCTGTCGAAAGTGTCGTATTGGTCGCGGACCGTGGTCGTGCCGCTCCTGGTGCTGATGACCAAACGCCCGATCGCCCGCAATCCGCGCGGCGTGCACATCCCGGAACTTTTCCGCACCCCGCCGGCGGACATTCGCGACTGGATCCGGGGTCAGTACCGGTCCTCCTGGGGAAAATTCTTCCGCCGGGTCGACCAGGTCCTGCGCGCCGCGACGCCGCTGTTCCCCGCCTTCGGCCAGCGCCGCGCGATTGAAAAGGCCGTGGCCTTCGTGACCGAGCGTCTGAACGGCGACGACGGTCTCGGCGGCATTTATCCGGCGATCGCCAACAGCGTCATGATGTTCGATACGCTTGGCTTTGCGCCTGACCATCCCGCCGCCGCGATCGCCTGGAAAGCTGTCCGCAAGCTGCTGGTGGAAACCGAGGACCGCGCTTATTGCCAGCCCTGCCTGTCGCCGGTGTGGGACACCGGACTCGCCGGACACGCGATGATGGAAGCCGGGTTCGGCGTGGACGAGTCCTGCCGGTGGTTGTTGGAGAAACAAATTCTCGACGTCGATGGCGACTGGACCGTGCGCCGGCCCGGTCTGCGGCCCGGCGGCTGGGCGTTTCAATACGAAAATCCGCATTACCCCGACGTCGACGACACCGCCGTCGTGGGCATGTTGCTGGATCGTGCCGGAGACCCCGCCTACACCGAATCGATCGCCCGCGCGCGCGAGTGGATTATCGGCATGCAGTCCAAAGGCGGCGGTGCCCTCGACGGCGGCTGGGGCGCTTTCGAACCAGAGAATATTCATCTTCACCTGAACCATATCCCCTTCGCGGATCACGGCGCCCTGCTCGATCCACCGACCAGCGACGTCACCGCGCGCTGCGTGTCGTTTCTGGCGCAGATCGGCATGGGCGCGGACGATCTCGTCATGGTCCGCGCATTGGCGTTCCTCCGCCGCGAGCAGGAAACGGACGGAAGCTGGTTCGGCCGTTGGGGCACGAATTATATTTACGGCACCTGGTCGGTCCTGTGTGCCCTGAACGCCGCCGGACTTGACCACGACGATCCGGCGATCCGCCGTGGCGCGGAATGGTTGCTCTCCGTGCAACGCGACGACGGCGGCTGGGGCGAGGACGAGGAAACCTACGCCAACGCCCCCCCCGGCCATTACCGCTCCTCCACCCCGTCCCAAACCGCCTGGGCTCTCCTGGGTCTCATGGCCGCGGGCGAAACCGGTCACTCCGCCGTCGCGCGCGGGGTCGCTTATTTGACCCGCACCCGCCGCGCCGATGGCGAATGGAGCGAAGAACCCTACACCGCGGTCGGATTTCCGCGCGTGTTCTACCTCCGCTATCACGGTTACCGCCTGTACTTTCCGCTGATGGCGCTCGCCCGTTATCGCACGTTGCGAGACGCCAACACGAAACGGGTCCAACACGGATTCTAATTCAAGGAGACCGTCCATGCCCCTGCTGTCGCTCCCCGCCGTGTTCATGCGAGGCGGCACCAGCCGCGCGATCGTGTTCCATCGGAAGGACCTGCCCGCTCAGGCCGAATGGGATCCGATTTTTCTGGCCGCCATGGGTAGCCCCGATCCAAACGGACGGCAATTGAACGGCATGGGCGGCGGTATCTCCTCGCTGTCGAAAGTCTGCGTGCTGTCGCCATCGGACCGCGCGGACGCGGACATCGACTACACCTTCGCGCAGGTCCAGATTCGCGAGGCAAAGGTCGATTATCGCAGCATGTGCGGCAATATGAGTTCGGCCGTCGGACCCTTCGCGGTGGACGAAGGGCTGCTGCGTCCGAATGGCGACCGGACGACGGTGCGGATTTTCAATACCAATACGAAAAAAATCGTCCATTCCACCTTCGGTCTGGTGGACGGGCGCGCGGCGGTGGACGGCGACATGGCGATCCCCGGCGTGGCCGGCACCGGCGCGCCTGTGCGGCTGGATTTTCTGACGCCAGGCGGGGCGACGACCGGGACGCTGCTGCCAACAGGTAATGTCGTCGACGAACTGATGGTGCCGGATGTCGGCACGATCCCGGTCTCGATGGTTGATGCCGCCAACGCCTGCGTGTTCGTACGCGCCGCCGACCTCGGGCTGACGGGACGGGAATTGCCGGAGGTGCTCGACCAAAACACCGAACTTCTGGCGAAATTGCAAAAAATCCGGCGCGCGGCGTCGGTCGCCATAGGCATCGCGCGGGACGAGGACGAAGCCCGGACCATCAATGGCGTTCCAATCATCGGTTTCGTGGCACCGCCCATGGACGCGCCAACCCTGTCCGGTGAGCCGATCGCGGCGGCGCAGGTGGACCTAACGGTCCGGTTTCTGTCGAACGGACAGCCGCATCGCGCCTTGCCGCTGACGGCGTCGCTATGCACGGGCGTCGCGGCACGCATCGCGGGGACGCTTGTGCACCAGGCGATGGGGCCGGACGCGGGGGCTTCCGTTCGGATCGGCATGCCATCCGGCATTCTGACCGTCGACGCGGATGTCGGACGCGATCCCTTCGGCGCCTGGGTTGCCCACAGCGGCGCCTTTTACCGCACCGCGCGGCGCTTGTTCGACGGGCGGGTGTATTACCCGGTGCCGGGTTAACGGCGCCGGCACATAACCGGCGCGCCCGCTCCACCCGGCGTCACCGCCTCTCCCACGCTCCGGCGGGGCCGCACACTTCCCCGGTCATGGCACGCGCTTTCGCCGTCGTGGCCGCGCGGTCTCTCCCGACATGGCCCGACTCGATCGGGCCACCGGGCGCGGCATGACGATCGGCGGAGAGCCACTTGCCCATCCGCCGGACCACTGTTCCGTCCCCGAGAGCCCGATCGAATCGTAACCGGACCGAACAAAAATTATTTGTCCTCGCGACCGGCATCACATCGATTTTTTCGCCCACTCGACATATTTGATCGCCTGTGCGTGCTGAACCGCGAAATAATCCGCGAACACCTTGCCGGTCATGATCCGCACCTCCAAACCGACCTCGGCCATTTTGCGCATATGCTCCGGGTTCTCCATGGCTTTCTTCAAAGCCGCTTCCAAATAGGCCAGGGTCGCGGGCGGTACACCCTTCGGTGCCGCGATTCCGCGCGTCGAATTCGATTTGACCGTCGGAAAGCCCAGTTCCGCCGTGGTCGGCGAATCCGGCATCAGTTTCGAACGCTCATTGTCCATCACAGCTAAAACCCGCACTTCGCCCGACATGGCGCGCTTGCGGACACTGCCGACATTGTCGAACGCCACATCCACATGGCCACCCAGAATGGCGGTGAACTGCTGCGACGCGCCGTCGAAATGCACGACCCGGAATTTCGTGTTCGCCGCCTCCTCCAGCATCATGATCGCCAAATGATCGTCGCTGAGAATGCCGGTCGTGCAGGCCGACAACTTGCCTGGATCCTTTTTCGCCGCGGCCACCAGATCGGCCAGGGATTTGAAGGGACTGTCGGCCCGCACCCAAATCACCCCGGGGTCGAGCACCTGATTAATGATCAGCGTGAAACTATCGAGCGTGAACGCGGCTTTCCGTTCCGTATCCAGAACCATGGTGTTCAGACCGGGCATGGTGATGTACCCGATCGTGTAACCATCGGGCCGCGCCCGCGCCAGTTCCGTTGTCCCCAACTGGGATCCCGCGCCCGGCTTGTTCACGACAACGACCGGCACGCCGATGTCTTTTTCCATGATGGAGGCCACGATCCGGGCGCCAATATCGGTCGGCCCACCCGCCGTCGCCGCCACGATCAATTGAATCGACCGTTTCGGAAAATCCTGTGCCTGGGCCAGACCAGCCGAGACCAGCGGGCTGGCCGCGAGACCGGTGCCAATAAGAGAGCGGCGGGAAAGCATAGGCGATCCTCCATGATTTGTTTGGCCGCACGCTATCCCGAAGGCGGGCACCAGGCCAGCCCCTGTGCGGCGGCGGGCGCGCCATTGGCAGGCGCGGCCAGGCGCCGCTATCATCCCGGCAACACGAAGGTCTCCAACGGCCTCATCGTCCCGCGACCCAAAGGGGGGAAACAAAATGCAATCTGGAATGCGCCGAGGATGGCAGCTCACCGGGCTTATCATGTTCGCGATCTGCCTCGCGACATTGTGGGAGTCCCGAAATCTCGCCTTGTTCGATCGCCTCGGACCGGGGTCGGGGTTCTTTCCGTTTTATCTTTCGGCGATCGGCGCGGTGCTCTGCGCGTTGATCCTGTTTCAGGTGACACGGACGCCCGTCGATACCGAACCGGGAGAGACGATTTTCCCGCGCGGACCGGTCGCATGGCGCGCCCTCGCGATTCTCGGGAGTTCCGCGCTGGCCACCATCATGATGGACTGGCTGGGGTTTCGCCTGGGGATGATGATTTTCAGCCTGATCCTGCTGCCCTGCCTTGGCGAACGGCGATGGTGGGCCATCGTCCTGTTCGCTGTCGTGGCGGGGTTTGGGTTGTTCTACATCTTTAACAATTGGCTCGACGTGCTGCTGCCCGTCGGCGTTTTCGGGATTTAGGGAAATGGACGGTCTCGAACACCTCATCGGCGGCTTCATCGGCGCGCTGACCTTCAGCAATCTCCTTTACTGTTTCATCGGTTGCGTTCTCGGAACCTTGATCGGCGTCTTGCCTGGGCTTGGCCCGGCGGCCGGAACCGCGATCCTGATCCCCATCACCTTCAACCTGGACGCGACCGGCGCGATTATCATGCTTTGCGCCATCTATTACGGCGCGATGTACGGCGGCACGATCACCTCCGTGCTCATCAACGTGCCAGGCGAGGCCGCGTCGGTCGTCACCTGTATCGACGGCCATCAAATGGCGCGGCAAGGCCGGGCCGGCGCCGCGCTCGCCATCGCCGCGGTCGGATCGTTCATCGGCGGCTGCATCGCCACCATCGCTCTGGCCTTCGTCGCGATCCCACTGGCGAAACTCGCGCTTGGCTTCGGACCGGCGGAGTTCTTCGCGCTGATGACGGTCGGATTGTGTCTGGTCATCGGCCTCGCCGGCAAAAACCTCGCGGCGGCATTGCTGATGACCGTGTTCGGCCTGTTGCTGGCGATGATCGGCATCGACCCGGTGCGCGGCGCGCCACGCTTCACCGCGGGGATTCCCGACCTGTTCGACGGCATCGGATTCGTGCCGGTGGCGATGGGATTGTTCGGAATCGCCGAACTTCTGATCGCGGTCGAGCAATATAAATCCCAGGTCATCCGCGCCGACATGACCAACCTCTGGCCAAAACGCGACGAAATCGGACCCTGCGTCAAAGCCATCCTGCGCGGCACCGGCATCGGCTTCGTCATGGGACTCATCCCCGGCGTCGGCGCGGTCATTCCCACCTTCATGTCCTATGTGACGGAAAAACGCCTTTCGAAGCACCCGGAACGTTTTGGCAATGGCGCCATCGAGGGCGTGGCCGGGCCCGAAACCGCCAACAACGCCTACGCCAACGCCTCCATGATCCCATTGTTCGCGCTGGGCGTGCCGAGTTCGCCAACCATCGCGGTGTTGATGGGCGCGTTCATCATTAATGGGCTGACGCCCGGCCCCTTTCTGTTTCAGGAACGTCCCGAACTCGTCTGGGCCGTCATCGCCAGTTTCTTCATCGGCAACGCGATGCTGCTGGCGCTGAACCTGCCGCTGGTGGGCCTGTGGGCGAAAATGCTGCGCATGCCTTTCAGCTATTTGTGCGTCGGCGTGCTGATCTTCTGCATTATCGGCGCCTACAGCCTGAAACAAACCGTGTTCGATGTCTGGGTCATGCTGGGCTTCGGCGTGCTGGGCTATGTCCTGCGTAAGCTCGAGTTCCCGCTGGCCCCCGCCATCCTCGCGATGATCCTTGGCCCGATGATGGAAAAATCCCTGCGCACGACACTGGAAATCTCGGGCGGCAGCTTCTCCATCTTCCTCGAACGACCGGTCGCCCTGTGCCTGCTGGCGGTCCCGGTCATCGTGTTCGCGGTGGTCGCGCTGCGCCCGAAGGCCCTCGATCCGTTGCGCGAGGCAGACGCGGATTAACCCGCGCGCGATCGCATCAAGGGCTGAATGCGCGTGCCGAACTGTTCCATTCCAACGATGAAGTCGTCGAAGGTCAGCATCGCGCCGCGCACGCCCGGCACCGCCCCCAGTTCGTCCAGCATCCGGGCGACGGAGGCATAGGACCCGATCAGCACACCCCCGGTCGTGGGCAACCCCTGCGTGCCGAGCGTGCGGCGCTTGTTCGGCCCCGCCAGAGGATCGCTGGTTGGGTCGTCGGCGAATTGCGCGTCGCGCCAGGCGATGGCCTCGTGGTCGGTGCCGGCCTTGTAATGCTCCCATTTCGCCATGGCGGCGGCATCGGTTTCGCCGGCGATGACCATGGTCAGCACCAGCGCGCCGCAGTCCTTTCCGGCGGCCTGGTTCGCGGCCACCAGACGGCCGACGCTCTCGGCGACCCGCGTGGGTTCGTTGATCCCGGCGCTGGAGCGGAAATTGTAATCGGCGTGCTCCACGGCGTAGCGCGTCCCGGCCTCGCTCTGACCCGCCGAGATGATCGGGATGTTCGCCATCGGCAGCGGCAGGCAGCGGCAGTCGTCCATTTGGAAAAAATCGCCTTTATGGTTCGACCGGCCCGTCGCCCATAATTCCTTCATGATGGAGACATATTCGGCGCAATATTCGTAGCGGCGTTTGTAGTGCTCGCTGCCCGGCCAGATCCCCATTTGCGCGTATTCGCGGCGCTGCCAACCGGAAATAATATTGACCCCGAAGCGCCCATGCGAAATCGAGTCGATCGTGACCGCCATCCGCGCCGCGAACGCCGGCGGCATCGTCAACACCGCGCAGGTCGCGAACAACCGGATGCGGTTCGTGACGGCGGCGAGGCCGGCCATGAGGGTGAAGGATTCGAGGTTGTAATCCCAGAACTCCGACTTCCCGCCAAACCCATGCAATTTGATCATCGACAGAGCGAAATCGAAATCGTACCGCTCCGCCATCTCGACCACCGCGCGGTTGAGATCGAAGGTCGGCTTGTATTGCGGCGAGGTCGTGGAGACCAGCCAGCCATTGTTCGCGATGGGCAAGAAAACACCGATTTGCAAGGCTGCCTCCTGGCGTTGGACCGAACCCGCCGGGCGACGAACGAAACAAACGGCGGGCCGGCGGCATCGTGCGTGCCATGGGCCGCGAAGGCAAGATTCGCCGCCCGGATTTGCCCGTGGCGCGCCGGGCGGGCAAACTTCGCCCATACGAAGCCAGAAGGACCCGCCCATGACGCAGCCGGAAAGCAAATATTTCGAGAATGACGGGCTGCGCCTGCGCTACCTCGACTGGGGCAACGCATCCGCGCCGCCGCTGGTCTGCGTTCACGGCTATACCAGCAGCGCCGAGGCGTTCAACGGCTTCGCGCGGCGGTTCCGCGACCGGTTCCATATCGTCGCGCTGGATGTGCGCGGCCACGGCGAAAGCGCCTGGTCGCCCGGCGGTGCCTATACCTACCGCGACCAGGCCTCCGACCTCGCGGCCTTCGCGGACCAGCAAGGGCTGGGGTCCTTTGTGCTCGTGGGCACCTCGATGGGCGGAATTATCGCGATGACCTACGCGATGACGCACGGCGCGCGGTTGCGGGCGCTGGTCCTGAACGATGTCGGGCCGGACATCGAAACCGGCAGCCATCGCATCACCCAAATGGCGGGGGCGCGTCCGGACTCGTTCCCAACGCTGGACGAGGCCTTGGCGTGGCGCCGCGCGGCCTCCCCCATCGTCGCGGCACGCGACCTCGCGGACCAGCGAGAACTCGCGCTTGGCCTGTTACGCCAACAACCCGCCGGCTCCTGGGCCTGGAAACTGGACCCCGCCTATATCCAACAACGCGTGGCCCATGGCGCGCCGGTCCGCCCCGACCTGTGGCCGGTGCTGAGCACGCTGGCCTGCCCGGCGCTGGTCGTTTGGGGCACCGCCAGCGACGTGCTGTCGGAAACACAGGCGCGCCGCATGGTGACCACCTTGCCAAAAGGCGAATTACTGGAAATCCCGGGAACCGTGCACGCGCCCAGCCTGGTCGAGCCGGCCTCGGTTTCGGGTCTGGACCGGTTCTTGTCCGGCCTGGCAACCTGACCTCGCGCGCGGCCGGGAGAACGCGCCATGGAAACGAAAACGCTGGGCCCGGCGCGCGACGCCGTGGCGCCGGACGGGTCTGACGTGCGGGTGCTGCTGGGGTTGAAGGGCGGCGGCATGGCGCATTTCTCTCTGGCACCGGGAGAGGTTTCGACGGCGGTGCGGCACCGGACGGTGGAGGAAATCTGGTATTTTCTGTCAGGCCACGGGCGGATGTGGCGGCGGATGGGGGAGACCAGCACGATCGTGGAGGTCCGGGCGGGTGTTTGTTTGACGATCCCGCTGGGGGTGGAATTTCAGTTCCAGTCGGAGGGGACTGAGCCTCTGGAGGCGGTGGGGGTGACGATGCCGCCCTGGCCTGGGGAGGGGGAGGCGGTGGTTGTGGAGGGGGTTTGGGGGGCGACGGTGGGGAGATAAGGGCTGGGCGGGTCTGTCTGCGTCGATGTGCGGGGAATGTGGGGATCGAGCGACCTCAGCTATCGACAGAGTATATGCTCCGGGCAGGACGTGGCGGCGCGATCATTCGGGAAAATCCTCAGGTTGCCAATGGCGAATCCCTTGGGATATATCCGTCGCCTTCTGAGTGAGCTTTCCTTTCACGAATGCAGCCGGGGATGAATCCAGCGAGTAAACGTATTCTTTAGCACACGCGATGGTTTCCTCGTTGATTACGTGAGTAAGCTTGCCGTAAGACATATTTCGCGTTTTGGCTCTCGTCGCGAGACCGGCGGATGCAAAAAAGACCGTATTGGGTGCGATCGGCAAAATGACAAGGCAATCAGGCCTATCGAGCGGGATACCACAAGGATAGGGCATACGTGGCATCGCAAGAAGAGGTCGATCACCGACCAAAATGTCGGTCCGATCAAGCCGACGCGTCCACCAATGCATTGCGCTAAACGACAGAATTTTCGTAGGATCGGATGCCAGTTCCATGGCAATTTTCAGAGGAAAATTTCGTTCGAACTCCGGTGTTCTGGACTCCATTATCGACGTGACGACAGCTTCCACATCAGGTGGACCTGCCGCCCGTGTTTGTGCATCCCTGATACCTTTTCGAGTCTCGATTGGCCCCATCTCTCTTAACGTTTCTGGTGTCCGAACGCCCAATGAAACAATGAACCGCGCCCATGCATATCGCTGCTCGGGTAAAAGATTACCTGATTACCCATAAACCTCAGCTAACTTCAGGAGCCTGTATGGCATCGGCGGGGTCCGCGCGGCGGCCCAGCAAAGGCGAGGCACCATGGCGGCGAGATCGTATCGCCGGTTGAAGCGATACTCGAACTCGGCGAGGTAAC
>CANJJS010000049.1 GCA_947474705.1 Acetobacteraceae bacterium
ATCAAGGACGCGGCGGCTTTGTCGCGCCCCGACAATCAACCAGCGACATAACGCTTGCCAACGACAATCGGCGAGAACACCATGAGATCGTCGCGATTACCAAACGTCATCCTGTTTGTCGCTGATCACCATCCAGATTGTCGCGCTAAAGGCATTTGATCGTTTCGGGCGGATTGGGGTGTAGTTTGATGCCGGTTCGTTTTGGGTCGCCGCCGGAAATCGTGGTCGCCGATTTGGGGTGATCCGATGACCCGCGCCAGTCGTTCACGGGGTGCGGTCGAGACCGCTCAGATGCCGGTCGAACGACCAGACCCTGACGCGGTGGCGTGGATGACGGTGACACGCCGCCTCCCATTCTTTGACGATCCACAAGTCCCCCAAACCGATCTCGCGCATCGCGTTTTCTGGGAATGCCGCCAGCCAGGATTGAAAAACGCGAGAGTCCGGAAAGCCGGTGGGTTGCCACGGCGCCTCGCCGTCGAATGCCTGTGCGACTTGACCGACGAATATACCGCCATATTTTCGGCGCTGGCGGCCATCGCTCAAATGAGCAATGTGATTTCCGGTTTCCAAAATCGCGGGAATTGGCAGGAGAAGACTGGTTCGGGGCTCGTTCACCATGACCGTCAGAACCTGGATCGCGTCATGCCTCCGTTGATTGAATCCGGGGACATCGAGGATATTCAGGAAGACTGACGTATCTACAAGAACAACCGCCGGATTCATGTCAGGCCGTCTCCGCGAGGAGCCGGCGCATCCATTCCTCCGCGTGTTGCCTTTTCGCGTCCGGCCCGCGGTGCCCCTTCACGAACCGGTCAATCGCTCCGCGGGTCAACAAATGCCCGAGCGTATCCTGGGCCACCAACAGCGGATAATCAGGGAGGTCGCCGAGCCGGATCAGCCGGCTCGAACCGTTGGACGGATCTCTGTAGCAAAATACGACGTCGGCGACGGCCTCGTCCGGTAACGCATCCATAAGAGCGGGATTATGGGTGCTTATGAGCACCCGCAAATCGCGCTCTGCGGCGATACGCGAGATATTTTTCAATATTCCCTCGGCACGGCTCGGGTGGATCCCGTTGTCGACTTCCTCCACGACCACGAGACTTCCCTCGGGCGCCGACAAAATGGCCGCCGCGATGGATAAAACGCGAAGCGTTCCGTCGGACAACAGCGTCGCGTCGAATTTTCTTTTTTGCCCGCCAAAGGTTTCCTCGAGTTGCAGCATGACCTCGCCACGCGGCGTTTCGATGAAATCCAACCCGCTGATGTTCTGTTCCGGCAGACTGCGCACCAGATCGAGCACCTCGGCGCCCGGCCGATCCGCCTTTTGCAAATTATAAAGGACGCCCGAGAGGTTATCGCCATTGCCACTTAGCCGATGCTCGGTCTTATAGCTATAATCCCGCATTACGGACGGGTTGGGATCGAGAAACAGAATCGATGAAAGCAGCTCTTGAAATTCCCGGCATACCCCGGGAATGGTGACCCGGGCGCCGCCATGGCCGACTGCGAACTGCGCCGCAGTCTGCATTTGCTGCAAGATGGCGATATTGTCGTTGCAGATGACCTGAGGTTTTTTTCCACCTCTGGCGAAATTGTTATAGGCGACAAAAAGATCGCTTCCGGATCCCTCGCTCCTCGCCACTACTTCGTACAAAGGAACGGCGCTCGCCGGTGTCGAAATCCGTTCATCGACGATATGCAAATCGCCATCTTCGGCCAGGCCGAGGGTTATCTCGAACGCATTCCATTCCAGTGCCCTTTGCGCGGACAATGTGAAGTGTTCTCCCCCTTGAAATCCAAGCGTCGAGACGGTACCGCGGATCGCTCTATCGCGCTGTGAGAGCGCGTGCTGAATCGATAACAGGCGATTGCCCTGCGCGATCCACGATAGCAGGCGAAGGGCTTCAATCGCGTTGCTTTTGCCGGATGCATTGGCGCCGATCAGGACAGTCAACGGGGCCAATGCCAGGGTCGCGTCGCGGTAACTCTTGAAATTTCGGATTCGAATGTTTGTCAGCATCTTTGCATTCTCCCCGTCAGACCCGTCCCGTGCGCTGTTTCAGGGCTGGCGTCCAGACGCCGGAGACAGAGCATCGCGCGTGTGGCGCACGTGAGGCAAGCCCTGGAACTTGGATGGACCGGCCGGGCGGGCGAAGCGATCATGCGGCCGCCGCCGCTGGCCGCGACAGCCGCACGCCGACCCACACCGCCGGGATCGCGCAGACAGCCCAGCCCGCCAAATAGCCGCCGGTGACGCTCAGCAGCACCGAGAACACCACGGGGCCCAGCAGCGCGCCCATTTGCCCGAAGGACAGCACGCCGCCCGTGACCGCGCCGGTTTTCCCGGCGGGCGCGAGCCGCGCGGTTTCCGCCAGCAAGATGCCGTGCCACGACATGGCGCTGGCGCTGAGCACCGCGCTGACCGCGCCGATCGCCAGGATCGACCAGCCCGAGGTGAAGAAGCCGGTTGCCGCGATGCTCCCCGCCATGGCGAAGGCGAGGCCCGCCATGACGATGCGTGGGGGCACGTGGAAACTGCCCAGCCAGCCCCAGAGGATACGGCCGGGCACGGCGATCGAGACGACGGTGGAGAACAGGAAGCCCGCTGCTTCCAGTGTGTAGCCCATTGCCACGAGGTAGGTGACGAAATACGCCGTGAATACCTGTTGGATGCCGTTGAAGGCGAAGCAGGCGAAGGCCAGGGCGCGCAGGTCGGGCCGCGCCAGCACGGAGGTGATGGTCGCGCGGAAATCCGACACCCGGAAGCGGTGTGTTGGCACCCGGTCGTCGTCGTAGCGGGGGCGCAGGGCCTGTAAGGCCACGGCGAACGCGCAACCGGCGGCGGCGATCAGCAGCATGCCGCCGCGCCAGCCCAGCGTGGAGGCCATCCAGGGACCGATGGCGCCGCCGATCAGGAGGCCGGCGGGTACGGCGGTTTGTTTCAGCGAGAACACCAGGGGCGTGAGGCGCGCGGGGGAGGCGCGGCCCAGTAGGTGAGAGCTCGCGGGTGTCGAGACCGCCGCGCCGCAGCCGCCGATGATGGCGGAGGCGCCAAAGCCGGTCAGGCCGCCCGCCGCGGCGATCGCCATGCCGCCGCCTTGCAGGATCAGCGCCCATTGGCTCATGCGCATGGCGCCATAGCGGACGATGAAGCTGCCGCAGCCCATTTGTCCGATCAGCGACGAGGCGGCGGAGACGCCGTAATAGACTCCAACCCAGGCCGGATCGGCGTGGAGTTCGAGGATGATCAGCGGCGCGGTGATCGCGGGCAGCACGCGGCCGACGCTGACGAAGGTCTGCTGGAGGAACATCGCCACCAGGGCGATCAGCATGTGGGACAAAACGGCGATTTCCTTTGGGTAAGTTTGTTCCTACCCGCCGGTACCGCGACGTCAACGGTTTCTCCCGCATGCCTCTCACGCGCGGGGCAGGCGGCCGTTTTCCTGGAGGAAGCGGCGGCCGGCTTCGGTGGCCGCGACCAGCCGGGTGCGATCCTCGCCATGGGCGTGGACGATAAGCCCGCGGTCGATGGCGTCTTCCCAGACGGTCAGCCGGGGACAGGAGGTGCGCCAGGCTTCGATGACCTCGTCGTAGGGGCGCGGGTGGGGGCTGAGCCATTCGACGAGGTCCATGACGAGGGGGTCGACGATGGTGGACATGGGCGGGTGTCCTTTTCAGGCGGGAGGGGAAAAGAGCAGCCAGGCGCCATGGGCGACATAGTAACCGGCGATCAGGGTGATGATCCGGTTGGCCCAGAGCCGGTATTGGGTGTCGGTCAGCCGTTCCAGCACGGGCCGGGCGAGGCTGGTGCCCGCCATCGACATCGCCACGGCGAGGCCCGCCATGATGGGATCGACGGAGGCGGCCTGGTCGATCGCCGCGCTGAAATAGACGAATTTCGCCGCGTGTCCGAAGACCTGGCAGACGGCCTTGGTGGCGATGATTTCTCGCCGGTCCATTTTGCCGCCGAGAAAGAACGTGTCCAGCAGGGGGCCGTTCACGCCGGTGAGCAGCATCAGCGTCATGCAGGCGCCGCCATAGGCGATCCCTTGCGCCGGATGTTCCGGATTGGGTTTCATGCGCGCGGGCATCAGCCGCACCAGGAACGGCGTCCCGCCCAGAAACAGCATCGCGAGCGATTTCGACGGGACGTAGCGCCAGAGCGACCAGACCAGCAGCGCCAGCGCGCATCCCGCGAGAAACCCGCCGATGGGACGCCAGCGCACGTAGCGCCACCACAGCATCCCGCGCCAGCCGTTCGAGGCGAGTTGGGTGATCGCGTGCAATGCCATCGCCTCTGGCAGCGGAAGAAGGGCCAGCAGGACGCCGATCAGGATCAGTCCGCCCGCCATGCCGAACACGCCGGACAGAAACGCGGTGCCGATCATCAGCAGGCTGATCCACAGCATCGGGATCGGTGTCATGTGGCGTTTTCCTCCAGACTGTTCGTTAGGCGGCGGCCAGGACCATGACGCGCGATCGACGCGTTCATCTTCGCGCGTTGCCTTACGCCCGTCACGCTGGCGTCGCGAGCGGCGATATGTCACCCTCACCCTCAGGAAACCTGAGCCTGTCCATGACCGGACTTCCCTATCTGAACGGCGTCAAGGCGTTCGAAGCGGCGGCCCGTGTTGGTGGCTTCGCGGCGGCGGCGGAGGAACTTCACGTCACGCCCGCGGCCGTCAGCCGGATGGTGCGGCTGCTGGAGCAACGCATGGGTGTCGCCTTGTTCGAACGCCGTCCCAACGGTCTGGTGCTGACCGAGGCCGGTCGTGCCTACCAGGCCGGTCTCACGCCGTTGTTCGCCGCGTTGACGCATCTGACCCGGCAGGTGACGGCGATGTCTTCGCGCGCGCTGACGGTGGGTGTCGGGCCGACCTTCGCGATACGCTGGCTGATCCCTCGCCTGGCCGCGTTCCGGCGTGTGGCGCCCGAGATCGATGTTCGTATCGCCACCGGTGGCGCCGCCGCGCCGTTCGACGAGGGCTGGACCTGCGGCATTCGGCTTGGAAACGGTGTCTGGCCGGGGTTGGACGCCGAGCCGTTGTTCGCGGCCAATTTGGTTCCGGTTTGCGCGCCTGCTTTGGCCGGTCGGTTGCGCGGGCCCGCCGATCTGGCGCCCGATACCATGCTGCGTGTCGCGCATGCGCCGGAGGACTGGCCGGCGTGGTTGGGCGCTGCGGGTTTGCGGGGGGTAAAAGCCCAGGGGCCGATGTTTGAGTTTTATGGGCAGGCGTTGCAGGCGGCGGCCGATGGCGTGGGTGTCGCGCTGGGCATTCGTCCCTATGTCGACGACGATCTCGCCGCGGGAAGGCTGGTGACGCCCTTCGCGTTGCCGGTGCCGAAAGGCATGGGCTGGTTCCTGATATTTCGAAGTATCCGCCGCCGGGAACCGGCGTTCGTCGCGTTCCGGGACTGGATCGCGGACGCGGCGTTGGGCGGGCGGGGGGTCACGGGTCCGGCCCAAACCCCTGCGCGGTCCAAACGAGCGGGGCCGGACTGACCCGCACCTGGCCGTCCCGCGTATCGTCGATGTCCAGGACGAGGACGATCGCGACCGTCCAGACCAGCAGCAACACCACGACGACGATCGGATGGCGCTCGCCGATCAGTCCGAAATGATAACCGATTGAGGCAACCGTCAGCAGCGACACCGCCAGTAACAGCCGCGCGATGATCGCGGGCACGTGGCTCGCGAAATTGCGCCGGTTGGTCAGGGACAGATCGATCATGTCGTTCATCGACGCGACCAGTAAGGCCTCGATCGGGCCCCGGTCGCGTTGGGTGAGGGCCTCGACCCGAAGCCACATGTCTCGCTGCAACGCGTTGGTCCGGGCCGTCATGCTGGCGTCGTCCCGGTCGTCCGGTCCCTCGGTGACCTGAGCGATTCTGACCTGGGTGTATTCGCGGAGAATCCGGCGGATTTCAGGACCTTCCGGACCGGCGGTCAGACCGGCGCGCAGCCAGACAGTCCCGATCGCATTGGCTTCGTTCAGCACGGAATCGCGCCGTGCCTCCAGCCGCGTGGACGCCATCGACAGCGCGATCCCCAGCACGAAGGCGAACAACGTCAACAGGCCGCCGGTGACCGAGCCCACCGCACCGACATCGATCGGATCCGTTCCCCGGCGGCGGCGGGTGTGGACCCCCACGAAGCGCCCGGCTTCGTTGGCCAGCGCCAACGAGACCAGAATGCCGATCGCCATGAACCACAGCGCGGGGTGCGACAGGCTCACTTCGAGGACGCCGGGCCGGTGTTAATTGGCCAGCTTCGTTCGCATGGAGTCTTTATACGCGTCCATCGTCATGAAGCCGGCGGTCGCGCGGCAATGCGCCTCGGTCCAGGCCAGGATCGCTTCGTCGGACGCCTGGAGGTCGAACGGCTCGCCATGCGGTTGCGGCACGTGGAACGGCGTGTCGAGATAGGCCTCCACGGTGTTGCCCTCGGGGTCCATGAAGTAACAGGACCAGGCGTTGCCATGGCAGGTCACGCGCATGCCGGTGGCGCCGTTTTCCAAAGCGCGGTTGTGGACTTCGCGGAGTTGCGACAACGAATCGACCATGAAGGAAATCTGGTTGATCGGGTTGTAGCCCGCCGTGTCCGGGCGTCCCGAGACCAGGACGAACTGGTGGTGATTGTCGGGGCTGCTGCTCATGAACGTCAGCTCGATCCCGGAACGGCCGACGCCTTTGTCCGTGATCAGCAGGCCGAGCACCGTCGTATAAAAATGTTCCAGTTTCGGCTTGTCGTGCGCGTAGATGCCGACATGCGCGAGGCGGGCGTGGATGGCTCCCATGGTCGTATCCCCTTCCGGTTACGGTTGGCGCGGATTGAAGGACGATGCCGCGGACCGCGCAAGAGCGGGCCTCCTTCGCAAGGCGCGCTCAACCGGTATGCTGCCGGAAACATACAGAGGACCCGGACATGAAATACGGCATCCACCTTCCCCACGCCGGCGAGCAGGCCACGCCCGCTTTGATCCGCCGCCACGCCGAGCGCGCCGAGGACCTCGGCCTCGAAGACGTCTGGGTCAGCGAACACATCATCGTGCCCCGCGACAAATTCCCCCGCTCTCCCTTGTTTTTCGATCCCGTTTTGTCGCTGACATGGGCCGCCGCCGTCACCAAACGGGTCAAACTGGGCACCAGCGTCCTGGTCTTGCCGATGCGCCACCCGCTGCCGCTGGCGAAGGAACTGGCGACGCTGCAAAACTTTTCCGAGGGCCGGTTGATCCTTGGCGCCGGCTCCGGCTGGCTGAAAGAAGAATTCGCCGCCCTGGGCGTCCCCTTCAATGAACGCGGCCGCCGGTTGGACGAGGGCCTGGCGATGATGCGCGCCGTCTGGTCGGAAGACCCCGTGACCTTCCCCAGTCGCTATATCCCCGCGGCGATCGAGGGTATGTCGATGACCCCCATGCCCGTCAGCCGCATCCCGCTGTGGTTCGGCGGAAGCTCCGACGCCGCGCTGAAACGCACCATCCGCATCGGCGACGGCTGGCACGGCAGCGGTCATACCGCCGAACAGGCCGCGCCCCTCATCGCGCGCCTGCGCGAGGCCCGGTCCGATCTCGCGATTTCCATGCGTATCCAGTGGGACGGCAAAGACCGTGGCGCGTTGCGCGCGCAGGTCGATAGCTATGCGGCGATCGGGGTGGGGCATCTGCTGATCGCGCCAACGGACCGGAACATCGACGACTGGGAGGCGGTCACCGAGGGTGTTGGCGCGCTGGTGGGGTGAACGGCGGGGATGTGTAGGTGCCGCGGCGCCGCCTCATAAGCATTGAGGCGATTCCCGACGCGGCTCGAATTGTTCCGGGTCTGGGTTCGGATGCCAGACGCATCGTCCCCGCCGCTCGATCGTTTCCCCGCCGTTCTGGGGCGGATCCCGTCCCATATCGCCTAAAGGCCCTCGCGCGGTCGACCTGGGCGTTTCCCCGCCCGCGCGGGGTGAGGTCGGGTACTGAGTTGTCGCCCCGTGGCCTCGACTGGGGTCACGGGGACCGTCTTGGTGCTTGTGGGGCGGCGTTCCAGGGTTTCCATGTCTTCCTCCGATCGCCTTTAAGCGCCGGTTGCGCGCGGGTCGCGCTCGTTGGATGCTGCCGGAAACGGAGGAACCAGTTCATGACCGAGACCATTGCCATCGTGACCGGCGGCCTGCGCGGATTGGGCCGCGCCATGACCTTGGGCTTGTTGGGGCAGGGGCGCCGTGTCGCCGCTGTCGGCCATATCGCGGGGGACGCGGACGAGATGCGGGCGTTGGCGGGCGAGCACGCGTCGCGGTTGTTGCCGCTGGTCGCGGATTTGCGCGATCCGGCGCAGTGCGATCGGGTTTTCGCGATGACGCGGGCGGCGTTCGGCGGCGATCCCGGCATTCTCGTGAACAACGCTGGTCTGACCTTCACCTTTATCGATCCGGCGCGATTCCGGCGCGAGACTCCGCAGCGGTTCTGGGAAACCGGCGACGACATTATTCAGGCCGTCATGGACACGAATTTCGTCGCCGCCGATCAGATGGCGCGGCGCGCGGTGCCCGGCATGTTGAAAGCGGGCTGGGGCCGGATCGTGAATGTCACGACGAAGCTCGACACGATGAACCGGATCGGCAGCGATCCGTATGGGCCGTCCAAGGCGGCGCTGGAGATGGCCTCCGAGATCTGGGCCAAGGAGCTGGCGGGCACGGGCGTCAACGTCAACATCGTCAATCCCGGCGCGGGCGCGAACACGCCGGGTATGGCGGACGAGATGCGCGCGCGCTCGGCCGCGGCGGCGGTGCCGTTGCTGGTGGAACCGGACGACATGGTGGCGCCGCTGCTGTTCGTCGTCTCGCGCGCGGCCGACGCGGTGAATGGATTTCGCTTCGACGCCAACAACTGGTTCGCCGATCGCGACCCGAAAACCCTGACGCGGCCGGCGGGCTTTGTTTTGCATCCGGAAGGGGGTTGGAACTGAGCGGCGGCGGACCATTTGGTAACCGGGCGGACATCCCGGACGCTTCGCGGGCACGTCCCTCTTGCCGAACCCGTCCGGACGCGCGAACCTCTCATTTCCCGGCCCCGGCCGGGCTCGGGTTTTCGCGGCGGACGGTTCGGAATGCTTCCACCGGGGGCAGACGATCCGATAAGGTAACTCCCGCGAGGGGAAGGAACAGGCGACGTGCCGGTGCGTAGGAACAGGGCTGAACAATGAGCGACGGCGACAGGCGCGGGAACGGTGGGAACACCGACAATCCCAACATCGGCGTGGTGGTCAAGGCGCGGCCCAAGACCCGCAAACCCGCGATGTACAAAGTTTTGATGTTGAACGACGATTACACGCCAATGGAATTCGTCGTGCACGTGCTGGAACGGTTTTTTCAGAAGAACCGCGACGAGGCGACCGCGATCATGCTGCACGTCCATCGCCGCGGTGTCGGCGTGTGCGGTGTGTTCACGTACGAGGTCGCGGAAACCAAGGTGACTCAGGTGATGGATCTCGCCCGGCAGAACCAGCACCCGCTGCAATGCACGATCGAAAAGGAATAGCGGCCGATCCCCGCGCGTTTCAAGCCGCCCAGGTCCGGGGTTGGACCGGACAGACCAGGAGCAGAGAGCCATGTTGTCCCGGAATTTGGAGCAAACGCTTCACAGAGCTTTGTCCCTGGCCAGTGACCGCCGTCACGAATACGCGACCCTCGAGCATCTGTTGCTGGGTCTGACGGAGGACACCGACGCCGCGACCGTCCTTAAGGCTTGCGGCCTCGATCTGGATAAGCTGAAAGCCGATTTGGGGGAGTTCCTGGACAAGGACCTCGCGGGTCTGGCGACCGACCGGCCCGGCGATCCGAAGCCGACGGCGGGGTTCCAGCGGGTGGTGCAGCGCGCCGCGATCCATGTGCAGTCCTCGGGCCGCGACGAAGTGACCGGCGCCAATGTGCTGGTCGCCTTGTTCAGCGAGCGGGAGAGCCACGCGGTCTACTTTCTGCAAATGCAGGACATGACGCGGCTCGACGCGGTGAACTTCATCAGTCACGGGATCGCCAAGGCGCCGGGACGGTCGACGCAGCGGCCGGTGCTGGGCTCGAACAACAACAACAAAGAGCCGAACGAAGGCGGCCCCGAGCAGGAGCGGGAGGAAAAACCGAACCGCCGGGGTAAAGAGGATGCGCTGTCCAACTACTGCGTGAACCTGAACAAGAAGGCGCAGGCGGGAAAAATCGATCCGTTGATCGGCCGTGACCTCGAAATCGAGCGGACGATCCAGATCCTGTGCCGCCGCACCAAGAACAATCCGCTGTATGTGGGCGATCCCGGCGTCGGCAAGACCGCGATCGCGGAAGGCCTGGCCAAGCGCATCGTCGAGGGCGATGTTCCCGAGGTGCTGCTGAAATCGACGATCTTCGCGCTCGACATGGGCTCGCTGCTGGCGGGCACGCGCTATCGCGGCGATTTCGAGGAACGGTTGAAGGCGGTCGTTACCGAGCTGGAGGCGCATCCCGGCGCGATTCTGTTCATCGACGAAATCCATACGGTGATCGGCGCGGGCGCGACCAGCGGTGGGGCGATGGACGCCTCCAACTTGCTGAAACCGGCGCTGGCGTCCGGCAATATGCGGTGCATCGGCAGCACGACGTACAAAGAATTCCGGAATTATTTCGAGAAAGACCGGGCGCTGGTCCGGCGCTTTCAGAAGATCGACGTCAACGAGCCGAACATCGAGGACACGATCAAGATTCTGCGCGGCCTGAAAACCAACTACGAAAAGCATCACAAGGTTGAGTACACGGAAGAGGCGTTGCGCGCCGCCGTGGAGCTGTCGGCGAAATACATCAACGACCGGAAACTGCCGGACAAGGCGATCGACGTGATCGACGAGGTTGGCGCGTCCCGGATGTTGCTGCCGGAAGACAAGCGCCGCAAAGTCGTGACATTGAAGGACGTGGAGGAGATCGTCGCCAAGATCGCCCGCATTCCCCCGAAGAGCGTTTCCGCCGACGACAAGGAGACGCTGCGGACTCTGGAACGCGATCTGAAGGCGATGGTGTTCGGCCAGGACAAGGCGATCGAGGCGCTGTCCGCCGCGATCAAGCTGGCGCGCGCGGGTTTGCGGGAACCGGAGAAGCCGATCGGCAATTACCTGTTCTCCGGCCCGACCGGCGTCGGCAAGACCGAGGTCGCCAAGCAGTTGGCGTCCACGATGGGCATCGAGCTGATCCGTTTCGACATGTCGGAATACATGGAACGGCACAGCGTATCCCGGCTGATCGGCGCACCGCCGGGCTATGTCGGGTTCGACCAGGGCGGTTTGCTGACCGATGCGATCGACCAGCACCCGCACGCGGTGCTGCTACTGGACGAAATCGAGAAGGCGCATCCCGATCTGTTCAACATCCTGTTGCAGATCATGGATCACGGGAAACTGACCGACCACAACGGCAAATCCGTCGACTTCCGCAACATCATCCTAATCATGACCACCAACGCGGGTGCGTCGGATCTCGCGAAGGAAGCGATCGGTTTCGGCCGCGAGTCCCGGGTGGGCGAGGACGAGGAGGCGATCAAGCGTTTGTTTACGCCGGAATTCCGCAACCGCCTGGACGCGACCATCGCCTTCGCCGGTCTGACGCCGGAGATCGTGGGCCGTGTCGTCGAAAAATTCGTCATGCAGTTGGAGGCGCAGCTCGCCGACCGCAACGTGACGATCGAGGCGTCCTCGGCGGCCAAGGAGTGGCTGGCGGAACGCGGCTACGACAAGCTGTATGGCGCGCGTCCGCTGGCGCGGGTCATTCAGGAGCACATCAAGAAGCCGCTGGCCGAGGAATTGTTGTTCGGCAAGCTGATCAAGGGTGGCTCGGTCAAGGTCGGGTTGAAGGATGGCAAGCTGACGTTCGATATCGAGGAAGCGCCGGCGCCGGCCTCGACGTCGTCCGAGGGCGAGGCGGAAGACGGGTCCGGCAAGGCGCCCGAAGCCGTCGAGTAGGGGGTGGGCTGCCCCCCTCCGTCATCCCCCGACTCGATCGGGGGACCGGGGGCGGCACGGAGGTATTTGTCCGGCACTTCCGGTGGCCCGATCGTGTCGGGCCATGACGAGCGAGGGGCCGTGCCAGGCGTCGAATTTTATCGCGCGGAGGCACGTCGGCCAGAAGATCGAACCGGAAGCACACAAATAAGGGGTACCAACCCCAGGCATCGTTGGCCCAGGCATGGTTGGGCGAAGAAAAACCCGCCGAAAGGAGAAGTATCATGGACGACCTGACCCCGGTTGGCGGCGTATGCGGCCCGGATGGATGCGACGACCTCGCCAGCGCGCCCGAGGCGTTGAACCCGGTAACGCTCGGCGCCGGGACGCGGATCGACATCGTCTCCGACGCGATTTGCCCCTGGTGCTATGTCGGCAAGCGCCAGATGGAGCGGGCGCTGGTCTCGTTGAACGGAGAGGGGTTGAACTTCTCGATCCATTGGAATCCCTTCCAGCTCAATCCGGACATGGCGAAGGAGGGCGTCGATCGCGCCGCGTACCGCGCCTGGAAGTTCGGAAGCCCGGAGAAAGCCGCCGCGATCGACGCGCGGATCGTCGAAGCCGCCGCGCAGGTGGGTCTGACATTCCGTCCCGAGCGCATCAAACGCACCCCCAACACGATCGACGCGCATCGTCTGATCTGGTTCGCGGGCCAGCAGGGCGTGCAGGACGCGGCGATGGAGGCGGTGTTCCAGGCCTATTTCATCGAAGCGCAGGACATTGGTACCCACGAAGTCCTGGCGGATTGCGCCGCGGCGGCGGGGATTGGCAGGGCTGAGGCGCTGGCGTTCCTGAGCGGCGATCTCGCGGACCAGGAAATGCGCGCGGCCACCCGGGCGGCGCGCGAGGCGGGCGTGAGCGGCGTGCCGTCGTTCTTCCTCGACGGTTACACTCTGTTTTCCGGCGCCATGCCGGCCGCGACGATGGCGGACGCGTTCCGGCAGGGCAACAAGGTTCTGCGGGAACGGGCAGCGAACCCCGAGGCCTGATGCGGGCCGGTCAGTTGGGAACGGCCGCCAGGTAAGGCGGTTCGTGCGCATGCACCAGCACGTCGCCGAGCTTGGCGACCAGGTAGTCCGCGATTTCCGGTTCGACGTTTTCCGTCATGGTCAGCACGCGGCTGATCACCCGTGCGCGAAAGCGTTCCAGGTCGCGCGGCCCGCCGTCGAAGGCGGTTTCATCGACAACCTGGACCGCCGTCTGGAACGCGCCGAACAGCGCTGGCGGCATGCGTGCTTTCCGGTACAGCGCGTCGAGGCCGCGGCCGGATTTTTCGTGGATCAGGATTTGCGCGTTGCCGATCGGAATCTCGCCCATTTCCGCCAGGGCCACTTCGAAAAACGCGATATCGCCCAAACATAAAGCACGGAAGACCAAGGCCGGAGTCAGGCGTCCGGTATGGTGCAACTGGGCGATCAATTGGCGAAGTTCCGTCTCGGGCGCGCCGGCGCTCAGCATGATCATCGCGTGTTCCCGGCAGCCCAGCACGATGTCGGTCGCCACGCCGGCGGGCAGCGCCTGGGTTTTCAGGATATGTTCCTGCAATTGCGCGGAGATCATCGTCACGAGACGCTCGCACACCGTCATCGGCAGGCCGTCGCGATGCGCCATCGCCGATTTCACCCGATCGGAGCCCGCGAATCTGGTCATCGCCCGCTGAAAGCTGGCCTCGGCGATCGCGGCGGTGGGGTTGCCCATCAGCACGGCCACGGCTGGTTCCGCGCCATGCTCGACAATCGCCTCGGATACGGTTTCCGTCAGGTGGGGCCGGCCCGCGATCGCCGATTGCTTTCTGGGCGATCCGCCACGCACCAGCGCCACCAAATCGTCGTCCGTTAACACCACGGACTCGGCGAGAACGGGCAGCGCGACCGAGTCGATATCCGCCGCCAGCTTCATCGCCACGTCGTGCGGCAGGTTCGGCGAGTGCCGTAAGCCGTGCGACAGCGCCGCGCGTACCTTCGTTTCCACATCCCTGGCCAGCAACCGGACGATATCGCGGGCCAACGCGACCTCGCCCGGCGCGAGATCGTTGCCAGACAGATGCGCGGCCATGCTGTCGGCCAGTTCCGCGCGCAAATCCGGAGAAGGCTGCGCGAGCAGCCGGGCGACGTCCTGGGGGGTCAGCGGGGTGGCCATGGCGAACCTCGTGGGGAAACTCAACGCCACCACTCTGCGCCATCGAAATGAAGGATCGGTTAATACCGGCGCGTTTTCCCGGTTCGGCGAAAAAATACCGGCGATTTTTGCGGCACGCGAGTTTTCGCCTCATCGCGTTGACTATATTGGCGATTTTTCCTCTTTCGCGGTTCCGCGTTTACCAGTCCGGCGCCGCGTGTTACCCATTGGACAGCGAAATAAACGTGGGAGCCCGCCGACATGACCTCCAAACATCCGGAAACGCTCGCCCTTCATGCCGGCTGGCGCCGCGACAGCGCCACCAACGCGGTGGCGGTGCCGATCTACCAGACCACCTCGTTCCAGTTCGACAGTTCGGAGCACGCGGCCAACCTGTTCGGGCTCAAGGAACTTGGGAATATTTACACCCGCATCATGAACCCGACGCAGGACGCGCTGGAACAACGCCTCGCCGCGCTGGAAGGCGGGGTCGCGGCGCTCGGCCTCGCGTCGGGCCAGGCGGCATCGGCGTTCTCGGTGCAGAACCTGTGCCGTGCCGGCGACAACATCGTCACCTCGACCGATCTTTATGGCGGCACCTGGAACCTGTTCGCGAACACGCTGAAGGATCAGGGTATCGAAGCTCGCTTCGTCGATCCAACGGACCCGGAGGCCTTCGCGCGCGCCACCGACGACAAGACTCGCGCCTGGTACGCCGAGACCCTGCCGAACCCGAAGTTGATCCCGTTTCCGATCGCGGAAGTGGCCGCCATCGGCCGTAAATTCGGCATTCCGCTGATCATGGACAACACCGCGGCGCCGCTGTTGGTGCGCCCCTTCGATCATGGCGCGGCGGTCGTGATGTATTCCACCACGAAATACATCGGCGGCCACGGCACCTCGATTGGCGGCGTCGTCATCGACGGCGGCAATTTCGACTGGGAGGCGAATCCCGCCCGCCAGCCACTGCTCAATACCCCGGACCCCAGCTATCACGGCGCGGTGTGGACGCAGGCGGTGAAGCCGCTCGGCCCGATCGCCTATATCCTGAAAATGCGCGTGACGCTGCTGCGCGATCTGGGCGCGGCGATGGCGCCGTTCAACGCCTTCCTGTTCCTGCAGGGCGTCGAAACCCTGGCTCTTCGCATGCGCGCGCATTGCGAGAATTCGCTGGCCGTCGCCAAATTCCTCGCGGGCCGCAAGGGTGTTTCGCGGGTTATCCATCCCTCCCAGCACACCGGTCTCGGGGCGGAACGCACCGCGAAATATCTCACAAAAGGCATGGGCGGCCTCTGTGGCTTCGAACTCGCCGGTGGGGTCGAGGCGGGACGGAAATTCATCGACTCCCTGAAGATGATCTACCACGTCGCCAATATCGGCGACGCGCGGACGCTGGCCATCCATCCCGCCAGCACCACGCATTCTCAGCTCTCGGCGGCCGAACAGGCGGCGACCGGCGTCACGCCGGGGTATGTCCGTCTGTCCGTGGGCATCGAGCACATCGACGACATCCTGGCCGATTTGGGCCAGGCGCTCGACGCAGCCGGCGCGTAATCGGGAGAAGGCGTTGCCAGTCGCTCTGGTCACTGGCGCCGCCCGCGGCATTGGCGCGGCGATCGCGAAACGGCTGCGCGACGGCGGTTGGACCGTCGTCGCCGCCGACCGCGACCCCTCGCCCATCGGCCGCTCCGTCGTGTGCGACGTGGCGGACGAGGCCGCGGTCATCGCCATGATCGGCGATATCGCGGCGACCGAGGGCCGGCTCGACGCGCTGATCTGCAACGCCGGAATCAATATCCGTAAACCACTCGGAAAACTGTCGCTGGCGGAGTGGTCGTCGGTCCTGGCCACCAACCTCACCAGCACCTTCCTCCTCGTCCGCGCGGCCGAAACGCTGCTGCGCGCGGCGAAAGGCGCGGTCGTGACCATCGCCTCCACCCGCGCCCATATGTCGGAACCGGACACGGAAGCCTACGCCGCCTCCAAGGGCGGTCTCGTCGCGCTCACCCACGCCCTCGCCATCTCTCTGGGCCCCGACATCCCCGTGAACTGCGTCAGCCCAGGCTGGATCGCGACAAAGGGCGGGGCGCCAACGGCGGAGGATCATGCGTTTCACCCCGCCGGACGCGTTGGCGTGGCGGAGGATGTCGCCGCGCTGACCGCCTTCCTGGTTGGACCCGACAGCGGTTTCATCACCGGCGCCGAATTCGTCGCCGATGGCGGGGTGACCCGCAAAATGATCTACCCGGCGTGACGCGGCTGTCCCCGGCACATCTTGGCGCCGTCCTCACGGCGCTGTCGATGCTCATGTTCGCGGTCATGGACTCCATGAGCAAACTTCTCGTTCTGGACTACCCGATCAGCGAGGCGCTGTGGATCCGTTACATGATCTACGCATTGTTCGCCCTCGCCATGGCGCGAAAGGGCGGCATCCTCCGCCTTGCCCGCTCCACCCGTCCCTGGATGCAGGCAGCGCGCTCCCTGCTGGCGCTGGTGGAGGGCGCGACCTTCGTCGTGGCGTTCAACTACCTGCCGCTCGCCGACACCCACGCCATCGCCGCCGCCTCCCCGCTGATGGTCGTGGCCATGTCCGCGCCCCTCCTGGGCGAGCGCATCGGGCTCCACCGCTGGCTGTCCGTCCTGGCCGCCTTCGCCGGAGTCATGCTGATCGTCCGGCCCGGCTTCGCCGAAATCTCCTGGCCGCTGTTCATCCCACTGCTGGGCGCCTTCCTGTGGGCACTCTACCAAATCATGGTCCGCTTTCTCGCCCGCGACGACGCGCCGGAAACCACCCTGCTCTGGTCCGCCTTCGTCGGCCTCGCCGCCATCACCTGCATCGCGCCCTGGGAATTCCGCTGGCCGGACACCACCGCCTGGCTGCTGTTGGGCGGAGTCGGACTGCTGGGCAGCCTGGCCCACTACGCCCTGATCAAAGCCCTGGATTACGCCGAGGCCAGCGCGGTCCAACCCTATGGCTACACGCTGCTGGTCTTCGCAACGCTGATGGGCTGGCTGGTCTTCGGCGACATCCCCGGCGCCTGGACCATCCTTGGCGCTTGCATTGTCGTTCTCTCCGGCCTCTACACCTGGGCTTTGGACCAACGGAAATCATGAGCCAGACCCGCCTGCCCTTGCTGATCTTCGAACCCCTTCCCTCGGACGATCTGCGCCAGTTCGTTGAAGACCAGGTCGTGAGCTTCACGACCGTTCTGACGCGGTCGCCCGACTACCAGCCCGTCGGATACTTCCTGCGGCAGGAACGCGGCGAATGGGTCGGCGGATGCCTGGGGTATGTCTGGGGTAATTACCTCCACGTGCAATGGTTGTGGGTCGCGCCGAAATTCCAGGGCATGGGCCAGGGCCGCCGCCTGCTGGACGCCGCCGAGACCATGGCAATGGATTACGGCGCATTGTATTCCACTCTGGAAACCCTCAACCCCAGCGCGAAATCCTTTTACCAGCGCCTTGGCTATGAGGTCTTCGCGTCGCTGGATCGTTACACTGGAGAATATTCGAAATATTTCCTCAGGAAGCCGCTGAGAGATACGGCGCCGGCACGATGATCGCCACGCCGGCCCGCCGAAGGAACCGGGTCAGGCGGCCGCCTGCTCGCCCGCCAGCGCGTCGCGCACGGCGGCACGCCATGTTTCGAAGGCCTCCGATAGCCCGGCCAAATCGTCCGGCGTAAGCGCCGCGCCCGCGATCAACCGCTGTTCCAGATCGGCGGCGCGCCGGCGCAGGGTCACGGCGAAGAACGCCGCCGCCGCGCCGTTCAGACTATGGACCTCCCAGATCAGCGTATCGCGCGCCAAATGCGGGTTAGAGATCGTCTCGAATCGGGCCTTCGTCTCATTTTCAAAATCCTCGCGCAATTCCAAAACCTTGGGATGGCCAACCGCGGCCGCGAAAAGCGCGAACTCCTTCAGGTCCAAAGGACGATCGTCCGGAACCGGCCAAGGCGCCGCCGCGGATAGCGGAACCGCGCCGCCGCCAGGAACCAGCGCCTTGAGCAGCACGGCGAGAAGCGTCTCCTTCCGGGCGGGTTTGGAAATAAAATCCGTCATACCCGCTTCCAGACACGCCTCTACATCTCGCGGAAACGCGTTGGCGGTCAAAGCGACGATTGGAACGGTGGCCAAACGTCCGCCGCGTGCCCGGATCGCCCGGGTGGCCGCGAGGCCGTCCATTTCCGGCATCCGCATGTCCATGCAAATGGCGTCGTAGTCGCGGCGCGACGCCGCTTCCACCGCTTCCACCCCATTCCCCACGAGGTCGATTTGCACGTCGAGTCCCTGGAAGGCCTGAACCGCGACAAATTGATTGGTCGAGTTGTCCTCCGCGAACAGGATGCGCGCCGGCCGCTCCAACTCACGCAGAAACGCCTCGAATGCCTCGCAGATCCCGTCGGGCATGGCCATGTCTTCGGCGGTCAGTTCAGCCGGCGGAAGGGTCAGCGAGACCTGAAATTCCGAACCCATGCCAACCGTGGACACGACGGAGATCGTGCCGCCCATTTGGGCGATCAGTTGCTTACTGATCGCGAGGCCGAGCCCGGATCCGCCGAAACGCCGGGCGATCGAGGTGTCAGCCTGCACGAATTCGGCGAACAATCCCTCCAGCCGGTCGGGCGCGATGCCAATGCCGGTGTCGCTGACCCGCCACACCATCGCGATCCCGTTCTCGCCGAGTCCCTGACAACTCGCGCGCACCGATACCGACCCGCGTTCGGTGAATTTCACCGCGTTCCCGATCAGGTTCAGCAACACCTGACCGATACGGCCAGAATCGCCCAGCAGCGCCGCGGGCAAATCGGGATCGCACACCGTCGACAGCCGCAGCCCTTTGCTCTCCGCGCTGGGGCCCAGCAGGGCGCCGACGTTGCGCGTCAACGCGGCGGGCGAAAACGGGCTTTCCTCCAGTTGCATCCGCCCGGCGCTCAATCGGGAATAATCCAGCGCGTCGTTCAAAATCCGGGACAATGAAACGCCTGAGTCCCTGATCGATTCGATCATCTCCCTTTGTCGCGCGTTCAGCGGCGTCTCCAGCAGCGACGCGGCGAGGCCGAGGACACCATTCATCGGCGTCCGGATTTCATGACTCATCGTCGCGAGAAAGCTGGACTTGGCCCGGCTGTCCGCTTCCGCGTTGCTCTCGCGCTCCCGCATCAGCTCCGCTTCCGCCAAAGCCCGGCTTTCCCGTTCCCGGCTCAACGCGTCGCGATGCCGCCAGCGGCGTTCCAGCAACAAGGCGCTGATCGCGGTTGTAAACGCGCAGCCCGCGGTCGCGAGGCTGAGAAGCCAGGCCATCTGGCGCCACTCGCGCAGGATCGAGGCTTCGTCCACCGAAATCAGGGTCGCGAGAGGATACGATTTCACGCGGCGCGCGGCCTTGACCCGCATACTTCCGTCGATCGGGCTCAGCTCCCGAATGGTGCCAGACTCGGCGTTGCCCAGAATGCGCGACACGGCCTGAAAATTGCGCCCCGTGACGCCCGCCGGAGGATAACGCGCCAGGAGCAATCCGTCGTCGCGTAACAACACCGTCGCGGTATCGCCATCCCGCGATACGGCCCGATAGAACTCCTCGAAATATTTCAGCTCGATGGCGGCGGCCAACAGACCGGTTGGCTCCCCGTCCGGACCGTACATCTTGCGCGCGAGGAGAATGGTCCAGGCACCCGTTCCGCGCGCCGTCAAAGGTTCCGAGATCGCGAGATCGCGGCCAGGGGACGCCATGATCGCCTTGAAATAGTTTCTGTCGCGAACGTCGATCCTGGGCACAGGCCAATAGCGCGAACTGTTGACGACATCCCCGGACAGGCTAATGGCCAGGAGCGCACCAACCTGCGGCAAACCAACCGTCCGCCGCCGCAGGGTCGCGTTGGCCTCCGCATCGGACATGACCCGATCGAAGTTTTCCGGCGTATTGGCGCCTTGAGACTCGGCATAGCGCATCGCATCGTCCAGGACCAAGCCGATTCCCTGTATCGCGCGTTCCGCCTGTTCCGCCAATATAAGGGCGGTCACACTGGCGCTTCGCTCCGCGCCGGCAAGCGCCTCCTCGCGCAACGTGTACAAAACCCCGATATCGGCCGCGGCGAAAAACGCGATCAGCAAAGCCACGAGGCCATTGACGAACCGGTTCGGCGCGACCGGCCGCCCGGTGCCGGAAGCCTCCCGTGGCTGCGCGCTCGATGCCGGGTCCGCGGTTAACATGAAAGCGATCCATTCCGTCGCCCGGGACGATCGCCCGGTTGCCTCGTTCGCTACATCTCCTGGCGGGCCATCGGAGAGCGGCATGTCGTGGCGGAGGGTGACGCCGCCCGTGCTGTTGGCGACACCCTCCGGACCCCTCGCGTCAGAAGGTTATTCCGGGCATGGCATTGACGCAATTCCGATTTTGGAGGCGCCGCGGCGGCTGTCCGGGCACGAACGCGCCTTTTTCGCCGTCGCGCCGCGAGTCCCGCCGGTTTACAATCGTGGCGATATCGCGTCCGTGGCGGCGGCGGGTCTCACGGCTGCTTCGCGACGGAGGCGGACGCCCAGGCCTCGAGTTTCACGGCTTCGTCGCGTAATGCGCTGACGCGGTTGTCGAGTTGGCCCAGACTGTCGTGATAGCCGCGCAGGCTGCCGCCCAATCGGCGAGTCACGGTACGCAGGTCGCCGAGCGCGGACTTCCAGGCGGCCATCGCCTGGCGTTGCCCGGCCAGAGCCTCATTCAGGTTCGCGAGGGCCCGCGTCAGGCGGGCGTCCGCCGGATCGGCCGGGGCCGTTGTCGCGGACAATACCGCGCCGGGCTCCGGACTTCCCGCGCGAACCGGGAAACGAATAATTTCAGCCGTCGTGGATTCGGTCATCGCAATCTCCTGGGCTTATCTCGAACAAAAGTTAACAAAGCATGAAGACGCATCTAAAATCCATTACATTTTGTACTCGCAATGGTATGCCACATGCGTCCTGGTGCCGCGATGGCGACACCGTGATATGATCGGGCCATGAGAACGATCGAACACGCACCGGCCGGCCGGGTATGAATATCGGCCTCGAAATCCTGATCATCCTGTTCCTGATCGTGCTGAACGGATTGTTCGCGATGAGCGAGCTCGCGCTGGTCTCCGTCCGCCGCGCGCGCCTGTCGGTGTTGGAGAAGAAAGCCCATCCCGGCGCCAGCGCCGCGCGGGCGCTGTCCGACGATCCGCATCGCTTTCTGCCGACGGTGCAGGTGGGTATCACACTCGTCAGCGTCCTGACCGGGGTCTTCGGCGGCGCCAGCGTGGCGAACCACCTGAAGGACTGGTTCGAGACCATCCCGGACATCGCGCGGTTCGCGGATACCTTGTCTCTGGGCCTTGTCGTGCTGGTCACGACATACCTGACGCTGGTGCTGGGCGAACTGGTCCCCAAACAACTGGCCCTGCGTCAGCCGGAAATCATCTCCGCCTGGGTTGCCCGCCCCCTGACCGTGTTCATCCGGATCGTCGGACCCGCCGCGTGGCTGCTGAGCCAATCGTCGGCGGTCATTCTTCGCTTGTTCGGGCTCCATCGCGCGCCGCTTCGGGTCGTGACCGAAGAGGAACTCAAGGCGCTGCTGGTCGAGGGCGCGCAGGTCGGAGTCGTGGAACCCGAGGAGCGCGACATGATCGAACGCGTGCTGCGCCTGGCCGATAAACCGGTCCGCGCGATCATGACGCCACGCACGGAACTGGCCTGGATCGACCGCACGGACCCGCCGAAAGATATCGCGGTCGCGCTGAAAGCCGCGCCCCATTCGCGGATCGTGGTGTGCGAAGGGTCCATCGACAATGTCGTCGGCATCGTCCAGGCGAAAGACCTGCTCGACCGTATCCTCGGTGGCGGCGACCTGTCGATTGGCGCGGCGCTCCGGCAACCCATCGTGGTCCCGGATACGGTCACCGCGCTGGATGCCCTGGAACGCCTGAAGACAGATTCCCTCGGCCTCGCGCTGGTCCTGGACGAGTACGGCAGCTTCGAGGGGGTGGTGACGATCGCCGATATGCTGGAGGCGATCGTGGGCGACCCCGCCGATACCTCCGCGCGCCAGGGCCCGCCGGGCGAGGAAGGCGAGGAAAGCCTGGTGATGGACGGTCTGATGCCGGTCGACGAAGCGAAAGCCCGGCTTGGCCTGCCGGATCTACCGGGCGAAGGGACCTATCACACGCTGGGTGGATTGTTGCTGGCCCTGCTGCGGCGGGTCCCCCGGCAGGGCGACCGGATTGTGTTCGCGGGCTGGCGCTTCGAGGTTCTGACCATGGACGAACGGCGTGTCGATAAAGTGCTCGCGAAGGCGGAACCGGCGGCCGAACCTTAATACCGCGCGTTACCGGGCGCGGTTGCGCCAGATTTGCTCGGCCTCCGTGTTGGCCGCTTCGATGGTTCCGCGGCGATTCGCCGCCAGGAGGGCCATGCCGATCGTCGCGACGATGGTCGCGACGGGCGTGGGCGGCACCGCTTCGCCTCGCCACACCGCCGCGAACAATTCGGTGGTATCGGTGGCCGCGGGATGCGCGGTCAGATTGGGGGCCGCGGGGAAAGCGTGTTCCTCCGTGTCGCCGCCGGCGTTGTTCCATAGCCAGGCGGTGGCGGGTTTTAACGGACTCCGCTCCGCTTCGCCGCCGCCGCCTTTCAGGACCAGCAATCGGGGTTGGCCCAGACATTCGGCGACACCGAGATGCACCGCGATGTAGGCCGGGTGAAAGACCCCATCGACGCTGGCTGGCGCCCCCGATGGATTGGCGAGGCGCGCGACCGTATTGACTGGCGACCGTAACCCCAACAGGTGGCGCAATCCCAACAACCGGTCCATGGCGGGAGACAGCGCCGCCAACGGCAAATACGCGAAACCGGTCTCGCGCAGGGACGCGGCTGCGCCGGGTCGATCGGTTGAGGGCGCTATGCCCAATGCGCGCAACGCGGTTTCAACCGGGATGCCCGTGGAAAAGGCGTTGGATCCGTGCATCGCGACAGTCACACCGGCGCGGGCCAGCGCCAGCGCGGACAGCAGAAACCAGGGCGCGCCGCGGGTCCGTCCCGCGCCATAGGAGGGCCAGTCCAGCGCGGCATTCAGTTCGCGCCAAGGGGCGTCAATCGACGCGCGAAACGATTCCACCATGCCCGCGATTTCCGGAACGTCCTCCCCGCGAAACCGGAGCAGCATGAGGAACGCGCCGATCTGGTGTGGATCGGCTTCTCCGCGCAGCACCATCCCGAACGCGTCGCGCGCTTCGTCGCGGGTCAAGGCGCGCGATTTTCCGGGGCCGCGTCCCAATGCGGCGATATATTTCGAAAAAGTCTCATGTAAGATATTCATCTATGACCTCGGAGTCAGGTGGCGCGCTGGCGCCGGGGCAAGCCCCAGGATCGAACGGGCAGGGAGAGGCCAGTGTTTTCACGCGACGCAGTATTGCTGATCGGCCATGGTTCCGACAGCCTTCCGGATGCCGCGCGCCCACTTTTCGCGCATGCGGACGTGATTCGCGGTATGGCCCGGTTCGCGGAGGTCGGCGCCGGTGTTTTGCGCGGCGAACCCAATGCCGGACAGATTTTCGATGGTCTGACCGCGGCGGTTGTGCACGTGGTGCCGTTTTTTTTAGAGGACGGGTTTTTCACCCGGATGGCGATCCCGGATTTGTTGTTGCCGCGGGTGCCGTCGTCCCGGGTCGTGCGATTTTGCCCGCCCGTGGGAACATACGACGGCATTTCCGCCGCCATGTCCCGGCGTGTGCTGAATTATTGCGAACTCTTTGGCATCGCGCCGAACACGTTGACCGTGATTCTCGCCGGGCATGGATCGGCCCGCGATCCCGGCCGCGCCAGAGCCTTGAAGCGCCATACGGAGATGCTGGAAAACAGCGGACGGTTCGGCCGCGTAAAGGCCGCGTTTTTGGAAGAGCCGCCCAGGCTGGCGGCCGCCCTGGCGGCCAGCCGGGGGCACCATGTCGCGGTGCTCGGTTATCTGGCGAATGAAGGAACCCACGCGATCCAGGACCTCCCCCGTATCATCGGCGAGGAGCGGCAGGCACGCGGAACCCTGTGGCCCCCCGTTCACGATATGGGCACGATCGCCGCGGACGAGTTTTGGCCTGGTCTGATCGTCGATCGGATCGTCGCCAGCAGGTGACTCCGCCCGGCGGACCGTCGTGCCGGCGATCGGGGTTTCGGCGCGCGTCGCTTGACCGGCGCCGCGGGCGGGTGATCAATCTCCGGGAAGAGGGAGAAACGCCATGCCAGCCGTGCACGCTCAGGTCCAAAAAGCACGCGATCTCATGCCGGCGATCGCCGCCGCTTCGGCGGAGAACGACGACATCCGGGAACTGACGCAACCCGTCGTTAAAGCGCTGATCGATGGCGGGTTCTTCACCATGTTGAAGACGAAGGCGGTCGGCGGGATGGAGCTGAAACCTTCAATTTTCGCGCAGGTGACGGAAGCGATCGCCAGCGCCGACGGCTCGACCGGCTGGGTGGTTTGCCAAAGCAACGGATGCTCGACGACCAGCGCGTATCTGACGCCGGACATCGCCCAGACCATTTTTGGCCGGCCGGATGGCATCGTGGCCTGGGGGCCGCCTGGCTCGCCTTACGAGGCGACGCCGGTCGAAGGCGGATATCGCATCACCGGAAAATGGCGCTTCATGAGCGGTAGTCAGAACGCGACCTGGCTTGGGGCGCATCTGCGGGTCGCCGGAACCAGGGAAGCCAAGACTTTCCTCTATCCGAAATCCAGCGCCACATTCCACGATATTTGGCATACTCTCGGTTTGCGCGGCACCGCCAGCAATGAATATTCCGTCGATAATCTGTTCATTCCGCACGAACGCGCGATTTACCGCGACGACCCGCGCGACCGTCAAACCGATAGCCCGCTTTATCGTTTCAGTAGCAACCAGCTCTATTCGATCGGGTTCGGCGGAGTCGCGCTCGGCATCGCCCGTGGCACCATGGACGCGTTTCTGAACCTGCCACGGGAAAAAACCCGCCGCGGCGCCGCGAAACCCATGAGCGAAAACAACGTGGTCCAATCGCATGTCGCGCAATCCGAGGCCCGCTGGCGCTCGGCCCGTTATTTCCTGCACGCCGCCGCCGACGAAGCCCTCGAAACCATCGAGGAACGCGGCGCGATGGATCCGGAGCAACGCACCCGGCTTCGGCTCGCCTCCACCTGGGCGATTCAATCCGCGCGCGAGATCGTCAATACGCTGTATCACGATTGCGGTTCGATGGCGGTCTTCGAGGAAAATCCCTTCGAGCGCCGGCTGCGCGATATCCATACCGTCGCGCAACAAGGGCAGGGACGGATTCTGCATTACGAAACCGTCGGTCAGATCCTGCTGGGGCTCGACCCGGAAAACATTTTCTGATGGTGGGGGGAGGCGACGGTCTCCCGCCGCCATCGAGATCACATCGCCGTCATGCCACCATCGACGGCACAGGCGGCGCCCGTGACGAAACGCGCGCGTTCCGAGCAAAGCCAGACCACGGTCTCCGCGACTTCTTCGGGCAGCCCAAGCCGGCCCATCGGAGTCCGTGCCCGAATCGCGTCGCCGTGCAACGCGGCCGCCAATTTCGTCATCCGCGTCTCCACGAAGCCCGGACAGACCGCGTTGACCCTGATCCCATCGGCGGCATATTCGATCGCGGCTGTTTTCGTCAGGCCGATCACCCCGTGCTTCGCCGCGACATACGCCGTTCCCGACGGCAGCCCCAACACCCCGGCGATCGACGCGTTGTTCGCGATGACACCGCCGCCATGCGCGAGCATCCAGGAAATCTGATGCTTCATGCACAGAAAGACGCTTTTCAGATTGACCGCGATCATGCGGTCGAACGAGTCCTCCGACCACAGATGGGTCTTCTGTTGCAACGACCCCACCTGGTGCGGCGCGACCCCCGCGTTGTTGAACGCGATATCCAAACGCCCGAACGCGGCCACGGTCCCGGCGATCAGCGCCGCCACATCTTCTGGCCGGGTCACGTCGCCGCCCAGCGGCTCGGCCCGCCCGCCCATGGCGCCGATTGCATCCACGGTCGCGGCCGCGCTCTCACGCGTCAGGTCGGCGACAGCGACGAACGCGCCTTCTCGCGCCATGGCCAGAGCGGTGGCGCGGCCAATCCCACCGCCGCCGCCGGTCACCAGCGCCGTCTTACCATCCAGCAGCCCCGCCATGGGAAACTCCCTCAGAGGCCAAAAGATTCCAGCAACCGCAGTGTTCGCGTGGGTTGACGTGGTTTGGCGCGCAGGAACGCCAACAGGTCGACGGGATGGTCGATATCCAGCCCAATGCCGGGCATCCGGACGATCGTGGGCTCGATCCCCCGCGCCCGCGCGGCGATCAGATGCGGGAAGTAACTGTCGTCGCCAAACCGTAACGTCACCGAGAACGGCGGCGAGCAGATCACCGCGTTCGATCCGAGTTCGTCGTGCGCGGGCACGATCGTGAATGAGGGCGCGTTCAGGCAGGACGACACCACCGAGTCGATCTCCCACGACGTCACCCGCGGTATATCGCCGGGCATCGTCATCAGCGCGCCCTTGCCTTCCGCCGCCAGCACCCGCGCCATGCTGTTCACCGCGCCGGTGTGTCCGTCGCGCGCGCCTTCCGTGACCACACGGGCGCCGTAACGTTCCGCCAGTGCCGCCGCGCGGGGATCGACGGTATTGACCAGAATCCCCGCCAACCGCGTGGCACCGGCCAGCGCCGCCAGCACATCCTCCAGCATCGCTGCCGCCAGGAGTTCCCGCTGGTCCGGCCGCAACATCGCCGACAGCCGCGATTTGGCGCCGGTGAATTCCTTCACCGGCACGCAGGCCCAGACATCGGTCATCGCGAGGCCTTGCGCCGCCGCAGGATCGCCGCGGCCTCGATGACGGTGCGCGCCAAGGCCTCGCGATCTTCCATGGTCCGCATCAGCGTTTGCGCCAGGGTCACCCGCGCGTCGATCGAAACGACCTCCGACATATCGGCGTGGTCGATGACGTAGCCGTCCAGCAGATCGCGATATCTTTGCGCGACGGTGCCCGCGCTGGGGTCCATGCCGAGTTCCGTCATCATTTTCGCGGTCGGGCCCTTCACGGCCTGGCCCGCGATGATCGGCGAGACCGCGATGACCGGCGCCGGACTGTCGATCAGCGCCTGACGCACGCCGGGGATCGCCAGGATTGGCTCGACCGAAATGAACGGGTTGGATGGGCAGATCACGATCGCCTGCAACGATGGGTCGGTCAGCGCCGCCAGAAATTCGGGATGCGCCCGCGCCGCGCCCGCGCCCTGGAACAGCAACTCGTGCACCACCGGCTCGCAGCGCCGATGGACGAAATATTCCTGGAAATCGAGCCAGCCCTCCGCGGTCCGCAGCCGCGTCCGCACGGGGTCGTCGCTCATCGGCACAACGCGGGATTTAATGCCGAGGCGCTGGCACAGATCGGCGGTCACGGCGGACAATGTCTCGCCTTTATGAAGGCGCCGTGTCCGTTCCACATGCAAGGCGATGTCGCGATCGCCCAAACGAAACCATGTGTCGCCACCGAGGGATTCCATGGTCTCCATGAACGACCAGGTCTCGTCGTGGCGCCCCCACCCCAGTTCGCGGTTGGCCAGTCCCGACAACGTATACGTCACCGTATCGATATCCGGCGAGATCGAAAGCCCGAGATGTTCGAAATCGTCGCCGGTGTTGACGACGACGACCAGTTCCTCGGGCGGCATGACGCGCGACAGGCCCAAGGCGAGTTTGGCGCCGCCGACGCCGCCGGATAACGCGACGATCACTGGAACAAATCCTCATCGGGCGGGCGGACAAGTTCCGCGACGTTGGCTTCGGGCGCGGTCCAGGTCAGGCCGCGGACGACGACGACCGGCTGGCCCTCGGCCGCCTGTCCTTGCAACAAAGAGGCGGCGGCGGCGATTTCGTCGGCGAACCCGATGATGCTGACTTCCAGGATGCGGCCGAACAAATCGGGCTGTCCGCGGAGGTCGATGAACGAGGGCAGGCCCGCGCAACCGATCGCCACGCCCGCCGTGCCGCGGCGCCAGGGACGGCCGAAACTGTCGCTGATGACGCAGGCGACGGGCGCGCCGAAATGTTCGCTCAACCCCGCCCGGATCTTTTCCGCCGACCCGTCGGGATCCAGCGGCAACAGCAGGGCCCGCTGGACACCGTCGTTGGGGGCGACATTCGATTGATCGACACCGGCGTTGGCCATCACGAAGCCCAGCCGGTGCTGCATGATCATCAGATTGGGCCGGCTGCGCACCACCCGCACCGAGTCCGACAGCACCACCTGCACAATCCGCGGGTCTTTCTCCACCTTCGCGGCGAGGTCCACCGCTTCCGGCGACGGAACGACCGTGGCGAGATCCACGGTGCGTCCTTCCGCCTTGGAGACGATTTTCTGCGCGACCACGACGACGTCGCGCGCCCGCAACGTCAGCCCCGCGGCCGCCGCCGCGGAAGCGATCGACGAGGGGAGATCGTCCCCGGCCTGTACCATCGGTATGCCGGGGATCGCGAAGATTTCCAGTTTGGCGCTCATGGGTGCGACGTGAGTTCGCTCAGTCGAAGCGCTTGCGCAGCTTCGGCAGCACCTGCTCGCCGTACAGCTTCAGGAACCGCGCCTGATCCGGGCCCGGCGCGTGGAACACCAGATGGCGGAATCCCATGTCGATATAGGGTTTGATGCGTTCGATATGCTCGTCCGGGTCGTTGGACACGATCCAGCGGCTGGCGGCGCGTTCGATCGGCAGCGCGTCGGCCAGACGTTCCATTTCGACGGGGTCTTCCACCGACATTTTTTCTTCCGGCGTCAGCGCCAGGGCGGCCCAATGGCGGGTGTCGTCCAGCGCGCGCGCCTTGTCGGTGTCGAACGAGACTTTCATCTCGATCATCCGGTCGTAATCCGGCTTCGGCTTGCTGGCGAGTTTCAGCCCTTCCTCGACGTTCGGCAACAGGGTCTTGTTGTAAAGGTCCCACGCCTTGCCGCTGGTGCAGATGAACCCGTCGGTCATGCGGCCCGCGTATTTCGCGACCTGCGGCCCCGCGCCCGCGACATAGATCGGCACGGGGGTCGAGGGTTTGTCATAGATGGTCGCGCTCTCGGTCCGGTAGAATTCGCCCTCGAAGCTCAACCGATCCTCGGTCCAGAGGCGGCGGATCAGGGTCAGGGACTCACGCAGGCGCGCGAAACGTTCTTTCATCTCCGGCCATTTCATGCCGGTGGAGGGCACTTCGTTCAGGCCCTCGCCGGTCCCAACTCCCAGAATGACCCGGCCCGGGAACATCGACCCGAGCGTGCCGAACACCTGCGCGACGACCGAGGGATGATAGCGGAATGTCGGCGTCAGCACGCTGGTGCCCATGACGATCCGGTTGGTGCTGGCGCCCAGCGCGCCCAGCCATGCCAAAGCGGAGGGCGCGTGGCCGTCGGTATGCTTCCATGGCTGAAAATGGTCGCTGATGAAGACGGAATCGAACCCGTTGCGCTCGGCTTCCACCGAGAAGTCCAGCAGCGGTTTGGGCGCGAACTGCTCCGCGGACGCTTTGTATCCAAGTTTCAGCATGACCGATCCTCCTTATCCCTGTCGCGTGGCAAGCTACCGTCCCGGGATGCGGGGGGCAATCGGGGGACCGCGCCCAACGTCCGGCGCGATGTCACGGAAACAGCGCGGTGTCCTGTTGGCCGATCGGGAACGCTTCGTCGCGCGTCAGGAAATCGCCCAAGATGTCCGCGAAGGCCTCGGGCCGTTCCGTCGCCGCTTCGTGCCCGGTATCCCGCATCGAACCCGGCGCGCGGTAGCGGCCGGTTTCGAAATACGAGCCTTCATCGCGCCCTACCGGACGGGATTGTATTCGTAATCTTCGCGCGAACTCCCCTCGGCCCGTAAACCCGGCGGCAGCGGCGCGCGCGTGGCGTTGACACCGGCGTGCACATCCAGCGCCGCCTGGTCCTTCCACAGTTCCAGCAGCGTCAGCCGGTCGGGGTCGAGAACACTCTGAAACACCTCGAACTGCTCGCAGCCCGGTTCTTTCATGACCTCGGCGCAGCGCTCCCGGTAAACACGGGCCAGTTCGGCGCCCTTGCCAGGCATGGCGGCGATGTTGACGACCAGACGGACCTTCATGTTGTTTTCTCCCACCCTTGAACCATAACGGGGAGTAGTGACCGGCCCCGCGCGGCCGTCAAGCGCCGGGGGACTCGCGTGCCCGCCGCAAGGCGCGCGCGGCGTCCTCCAGGGTGTCGCGTTCGCGCCGGTCCCGTTCGGCCAACACGCCGGCCTTCGCGCGGTCGAGGGCTTCTTCCACCGCCGTTTCCGCCAGGCGCCGCGCCGCTAGCGCCGCGCGCGCCTTGGCCGTGCGGGCTTCCGCCGCATGGTGGAATTCGGCGATGCCGGCGCGTTCGTCGCGCATGCGGGTCAGCCAGGCCGCGAAGCTGTCGCGATCGGGAACATCCGGGCGTTCGCGGGCCGCCTGAACCTCTCGCGCGATGGCGGCGTCGCGCTCGGTCAGCGCCGCCTCATGGGCCAGGGCTTCGGCCAGCGCGCGGCGGGCCTGGTCGGTTTCCACGCGCCGGACGCGGTGGAGGACAGCCAGGGCGCGGATGGCGGGCTCAACCATTGGCGTTCAATGCGTCGCGGAGGGACTGGAAGGAGTCCGTCAGGCCGGAGGCTTCGGCGCGGTCCTGGCGCAGCACCGCCTCTATCCGCGGCCCCAACAGCAGTGCCTCGTCGACGGCGGGGTCGGCCCCCATGCGGTAGGCGCCCATGCGCACAAGGTCGGACATTTCGCCCCGCAGCGCGAGCAGGCCCCGCGCGCGGCGCACCAAATCCATTTCCTCTGCCGTCAAACATCCTTGGGCCGCGCGAGACAGGGATCGCAACACATCCACCGGCGGGTATCGGCCTGATTCCGCGATGCGGCGATCCAGAATGACATGCCCGTCCAGAATGCCGCGCACGGCGTCGGCCACCGGTTCGTTCGTGTCGTCGCCTTCCACCAGTACGGTGAACAAGGCGGTGATGAAGCCCGTCGCCGCGCCCAGGTCGACTCCCGGCCCCGCCCGTTCCAGCAATTTCGGCAGTTCCGCGAAGACGCTGGGAGGATAGCCGCGGGTCGAAGGCGGTTCCCCCGCCGACAGCCCGATCTCGCGCGCGGCGAGGCAGAACCGGGTGACGCTGTCCATCATGAACAGGACCGATTTGCCTTGGTCGCGGAAATGCTCCGCCACCGTCATGGCGGTGTAGGCGGCGCGGCGCCGCAAGACCGGCGGGGCGTCGGAGGTCGCGATCACCGCGACGGATCGCGCGAGCCCGGCCTCGCCCAGATCGTCTTCCAGGAATTCCCGGACTTCGCGCCCGCGTTCGCCGACCAGGGCGATGACCGCGACATCGCAGACCGCCGCGCGGGCCAACATGGCGAACAGGGTGGATTTGCCGACGCCGGAGCCGGCGAACAGGCCCAGACGCTGGCCGACACGGCAGGTGGCGAAGAGGTCCAGGGCGCGGACGCCGAGCGAGATCCGATCGCCCAGCCGGGCGCGTTCCGTGGCGGCGGGCGGGCGGGCCGACACCGGGCGGGGCGTATCGCCCGCTGGTATCGGGCCCTTGCCGTCGATCGCTTTGCCCATGGGATCGACGACCCGGCCCAGCCAGCCATCCGAGACGGCCAGTGTGCCAGCGGCCCGCGGCAGCAGCGACGCCGTCTGGCCTGGCCCAAGGCCGTCGAGGCCCGCGAAGGGCAGGGCATAAGCGCGCCCATCTCGAAATCCGGCGACCTCCGCGCGCGTGCCGATCCCGTCTCGCCCGTGCAGCAAGATCTGATCGCCAACGAAAATCTGTCCCGCCAGGCCCGCGATTTCGGCGACAAGGCCAGAGACGGAGGCCACGCGCCCGGCCACCTGGATGGGTGGGATATCGCGCAGGCGTGCCGCGCAGGCGGACATATTTTCAGTGAGATTATTTCGTCTTATAAAGACACAAACGCTCCCATATGCGGCATGTTCTCGGTATGTCTATGGGGCATACCAGTATCATCGCCATATTTTTTAGAATTACACCCGTATCCCGTGAAAATCCACTGGTCATACACACGCTTGGGTGGTATACAGCCGTTAATGAGTTTGGAGAGGGCAACATGCGCGTCCTACTTGTGGAAGACGATCTGACAGCAGCCCACGGTGTCTCTTTGATGCTGAAAAGCGCGGGTGCGGTTGTGGAACACGCTGAGACAGGCGAAGAGGCGATCGAACTGACGCGGCACTACGAGTACGATATCGTCTTGCTGGACGTTATCCTGCCGGATGTCGAAGGCTATGAAGTGGTGCGCCGCATGCGGATCGCCCGCAACGACACACCGGTGCTGATCCTGTCCGGTCTCTCCCGCCCCCAGGCCAAAGTCAAAGGCCTCGGCCTGGGCGCCGACGATTTCATCACCAAGCCGTTCGACAAGTCGGAGCTGCTGGCTCGCATGCAGGCGATCACCCGCCGTAGCAAGGGATTCAGCCAGCCGACCTTGCGTCTCGGCGGGATCGAACTGAATCTGGACAGCCGCGAAGTGACGGTCGATGGGCAGGAAGTCCATCTGACCGGCAAGGAATACTCGATCCTGGAACTGCTGGTGCTCCGCAAGGGCATGGTGCTGACCAAGGAAGCGTTTCTGAACCACCTCTATGGCGGCATGGACGAGCCGGAGATGAAGATCATCGACGTGTTCATCTGCAAGCTGCGCAAGAAACTCGCCGTCGCGGGCGCGGACAATCTGATCGGTACTGTTTGGGGCCGTGGCTACATGATCCGCGAACCGATGGAAGACGGCGTGGACCAACTGCAACTGGAACCGCAGGACGGCTTTATGTTCAGGCCCTTCGCGGCCTGACCGTCCCCGGGGTGCCGTTACATAAATCACGGGACTGTCACACCCAACCGGGCAGGGCCTCTGTAGACGAGGCCCACCATCGCACGCGGCCCCGCCGCGCGGCGCGATGGGCAACGGAAGACAGGCCCGATTGTGCTGGAACTCACCCATCTGACCCGCCGGTTCGGCGCGAACACGGCGGTGGCCAACGTGAACCTGCGCATCGACGCGGGCGAAATGATTGGCATCGTCGGCCGCTCCGGCGCCGGGAAATCCACCCTGCTGCGCCTGATCAACCGGATGATCGAGCCCACCGAGGGTTCGATCAGGTCCAATGGCACCGATATCGTCGCGCTCCGGGGCAAGGACCTGCGGCAGTGGCGCGCCCGTGCCGCGATGATCTTTCAGCAGTTCAATCTGGTACACCGCCTGGATGTGCTGACCAACGTGCTCTGCGGCGCGCTGCACGAGGTCCCCACGCACCGCATGCTGTTGAAATGGTTCACGGAAGCCGAGCGCATCCGGGCGATCCGGGCGCTCGATAAAGTCGGCCTCGCGGAGTTCGCGATGAACCGCGCCGACGCGCTCTCCGGTGGTCAGCAGCAGCGGGTCGCCATCGCCCGCGCGCTGATGCAGACGCCGGGGATCGTGCTGGCCGATGAGCCCATCGCCTCGCTCGATCCGATGAACGCGAAGACCGTCATGGACACGCTCGCCGCGATCAATCGCGACGAGGGCATCGCCGTGCTTTGCAACCTGCATACGCTCGACACCGCCCGCGCCTATTGCCGCCGTATTATTGGCATGGCGGCCGGACGGATCGTGTTCGACGGCGCGCCGGAACAACTCACCGACGCCGCGTTGCGCGAGATCTATGGCGCCGGGGCCGCCGAGGGCCTGGACGAGCGCATGACCTCGACCAGCCTGCCCGAGGCGGCGATGCCCGCCATGGCGCGGGCCTGACCCCAATCCATCCACGATGAGGAACCACAGCATGCTCCGCCGTACATTCGCGGGCCTCGCCTTGAGCGCGGCCCTGATCCCGGCCGCGAAGGCGCAGGACTGGAAAGCCACCGTCAAGGAACTTCGTATCGGGCTCTTGGGCGGCGAGAACGCCTCGGACCGCCTGAAGAAGCACGACGGATTTCAGAAGCTGTTGGAATCCAAACTGGGCATTCCCGTGAAGATGTTCCCCTCCGCCGATTACGCCGGCGTGATGCAGGGCATGGCCGCGGGCCAGATCGACGCGGCCGGGCACGGCGCCTCGTCCTTCGCGGGCACCTGGCTGGATTGCAAATGCGTCGAACCCATTGTCGTCCCCCAGGAAAACGATGGGTCCGTCTTTTACTATTCCGCGATGGTGACGCGCAAAGACAGCGGCATCACTTCCATCGAGCAGATGAAAGGCCATTCTCTGGCCTTCGCCGATCCGAACTCCACGTCCGGCTATCTGATCCCCAGCGCGACGCTGAAAGCCAAGGGGATCGACCTCGCGGACGGGAAATATTTCTCCAAGGTCGGCTTCGCGGGCGGGCACGAGCAAGGCGTGATCGCGGTGCTGAACAAGCAATACGACGCCTGCGTGACCTGGACCTCCGGCCAGGGCGAGAAGTCCGAAGGCTACAGCCGCGGCAATCTTCGCTCGATGGTCGACAAGGGCATGCTGAAAATGTCCGACGTGAACATCATCTGGCAGTCCGGCAAAATCCCCAACGGCCCCTTCGCGGTGCGCAGCGCGCTGCCCGCCGATCTGAAGAAACTGCTCACGGAAATCATGCTGGACCTGCCGAAATCGCACCCGGACATCTACAAAGCGATCGAACAAGGCTCTGGCGTGGGCTACGTCCCCGGCACGATGGACCTTTACAAAGACATCATCGAACTGCGCGAAGCCGAACGCCGCGGCGGCCGGTCCTGACGGCAACGTCGGGTTGGGCGAGGTGCCTCGGGCCGATGGGATGAGATGTGGCCGGCGCCGGGGCTTTGCCCCGGACCCCACGAGGGCTCTGCCCTTCGAACCCGCCCCAATGGGCCTTTGGGGCTCGCCCTTGGAACCCCGGGGTGCTGGGATGTCATGGGAGGGCCATCTCGGCCTTTTCAACGTCCTCGCATGGCCCTCCCATGACATCCCAGCAAATCGATCGCGGTCCAGGGGACGTTCCCCTGGTGGGGGTCGAGGGGGCAAAGCCCCTCGTGGGGTTTGGGGCAACGCCCCAACGCGGCCTCTCCTCCATCCGATCGTCTCAGGCACCCCACCCGCCCGCGTTGACAGCGGGACGCCTGGGTTGGAAGCAAGGGCATGACCGCCGCCGATCGCACATGGGATGTATTTCAGCAGCGCTTTGGCGCCCAGAGGCGCGCGCGGCGGCTGGAAAGCCTCCTTATCCTCGCCATTCTGGTGTTGTCGGTTCTGGTGTCCGCCGTTTGGACGGATTTCTCGCCCGCCAAAATTCTGGAGGGCGCGCCGCGGATTGGCGAGTATTTCGGGAAAATGTTCACCATCCAGCCGGAACGTGGCGCGCCGACGGTTGGCGTGCTGGCCTGGAGCCACTTGTTCGGCGGGGTGAAGGAGCCGCAATCCCTCGCGTATTGGTTCTACCGGATCGACGTGTATGCCACGCTGCTGTGGCAGACCGTGCAAATGGCGATCCTGGCGACGGTACTGGGTTACTGCGCGGCCTTCGCGCTGTCTTTTCCCGCCGCGCGCACGCTGACGGCCAATCGGACGGTCGTGTTCCTGTCGCGGCGTCTGCTGGAGGTTTTTCGCACGATCCCGCAGGTCGTGCTGGCGTTTATCTTTGTCTGGCCCTTCGGCATCGGCCCGCTGGCCGGCATCCTGGCCATCGCCATTCACACCACGGGGGCGCTCGGAAAGCTGTTTTCCGAGCTGAATGAAAATGCCGACCTCCGCCCCATCGACGGGATCAAGGCGGCGGGCGGCGGCTGGCTCGCGCAAATGCGGTATGGCGTGGTGCCGCAGATGCTGCCGGGCTTCCTCAGCTATGGCCTGCTGCGATTCGAGATCAACGTCCGCTCCTCCACCATTATCGGCTTCGTCGGCGCGGGCGGCATCGGCCAGGAACTGAAACGCGTGATCGGGTTCAATATTTACGAGGAGGTGAGCGCGATCTGCATCCTCATCCTTCTCATTGTCGTCGCGATCGACCTGCTGTCCGCCCGTGTCCGCCATCGCCTGATTGGAGCTTTGGGATGAGCGAGGCCGCGCTCCACCATTTGCCGCGAGTCTCGCTGGGCCGGCAGGCGCTCCGCTGGTGTTTCGGCGCCGGCGCCTTCGCGTATGTCCTGTACCTACTGTGGTTGTTCGACTTCGATCGCGTCTTCACCGGGCTCCCGAAATTGTGGGTCATCGTCCGGCTGATGATCGACTGGACGCTGTTCGCGGAATGGGACCATGCTGAGCTGATCCGTTCCATGGCCGAGACAGTCGCCATGGCGTTTCTCGGCACCGCGATCGCCACGGTGGTCGCGCTGCCGCTGGGGTTCATGGGCGCGCGCAATATTATCCCGAACACGGTGTTCCGGTTTTTGACCAGGCGCTTGTTCGACGGCTGCCGCGGGCTGGACCAGTTCATCTGGGCTTTGGTGTTTGTCCGCGCCGTCGGCCTCGGCCCGATCGCGGGCATCCTGGCGATCGCGGTGGCGGAAACCGGCATCCTCGCCAAACTTTTCGCCGAGGCGATCGAAAACATCGACACCAAACAGGTCGATGGCATCCGCTCCACCGGCGCGTCCCGGCTGGCCGAACTGCGGTATGGCGTGGTGCCGCAGATCTTGCCGGTGATGATCAGCCAGGCGCTGTATTCGATCGAGTCCAACTCGCGCGAGGCCACGATCCTTGGCCTGGTCGGCGCGGGCGGGATCGGGTTGCGGCTGTCGGAGCGTATCCAGATCAACGCGTGGGATCAGGTGGCGTATGTCATCGTGCTGATCCTGATCACGGTGGCGTCGATCGACACGGTGTCGAAGTGGTTGCGGATGCGGTTGATTGGGGGACGCCGCTAACAGCCTGTCGGACGTATGCCAACGGTCCTATGGTGTGACGGTTTTCGTCCAGTCGCGTTGCGCGATTGATCGAATGCGATCGGGCGCCGCCATAAGGGCGTTCCAGGCGTTGCGATATCGTCGTAGGTTTCGAATATCCGGTTGCTCAGATAATTCTGTTTGAGAGACCGCCGATTGTTTTCCACTGGATTCAATTGCAGGGAACAGGGCGGAAGCGGCAAAAGTCTGATATTGTCCGGGATTTTTGGTTTGACGCCGGATTGGTGCCCGCGCGCGCTCTTCAGCACGATGACGGCGTGCGCGCCAGTTTGCCGGCACCGCGTTCATGCAATGCACCGGGCGGTTGATATTAAACATAAAGCCTGCCCGCGACAATCGGACCAAACACGGTAATATCGTTGCGGTCGGAGATTTTCACCCCGATTTCCGCTCTCTCCCATCCAGATTCTCACGCGATATTCTATGGCATACCCGTCAAAAGCCGGCGGCAGGCGTCCATGTCGTCGCAAACCATCGGCATGACGAACAGAGGCCATTCGCGACCAGGAAACAGCAT
>CANJJS010000050.1 GCA_947474705.1 Acetobacteraceae bacterium
CAGGCCGCCCCCAACCGCCCCGTCACCCTTGGCGCCGCCTGGGCGGCCCCGCCCGCCATGCACCAGCCGGCGGTTTTCGAAACCGCCTATGCCGCGATGTGCATCCCCACCGGACGCGGCGACGGCACCATCGCCGACGATGTCTATGCCCTTGGCGTGTTATTGATCGCGCTGGCGCTGGGCCGCGATCCCCTCGCGGGCCTGGACCCGCTGTCGATCGTCCATCGGAAGCTGGAACTCGGCGACTACGCCGCGCTGACCGCCGGCGAGCGTCTGCCGCCGCTGCTCGCCGATCTCGCCCGCGGCATGCTGGCGGAAGACCCCGATCACCGCCCGCCCCCTTCGTTATTGCGAGACCCCGGAAGCGCGCGCGGACGGCGCGTGGCCGCCAGACCGCCCGCGCACGCGTCGCGGCCCTTTCGCATGGGCGGGCTGACGGTGTGGAACAATCGCACCCTGGCCATGGCCGCCGCGTTCAGCCCGGCGGAAACCGTCGCCGCCATCGAGACGGGCACCCTCACCTATTGGCTACGCCGGGGTCTCGGCGATTCCGCTTTGGCCGTGAAGCTGGACGATTTGTCGCGCGGACGGCCCGCGGAGGCATCGGGCGACAAAGCCGCCTCCGCCGCGTTTCTGGCGATGCGCGCGGCGATGTCGGCGGACACTTTGATGCCGATCTGCTGGCGCGGCCTGATCCTGTTTCCTGGCGGGTTCGCCTCCGCCCTGGCGGCGGCCTATGGCGCCGATCCGGACACCGCGAGCAAGCTCGACGACATCGTCCAACTGGAAATCGCCACCTTGTGGGCGACGATGCGGGAGGATCGGGAATCCTCGGCGAGCCATATCGCCGACGGGCGGCGCTGGCGCGCGATCGCGCGGGCGAAAGGCCCGGCGAGCGGCCTGCCGCGCCTCGCCTATACGCTCGATCCGCTGATGCCCTGCGCCAGCCCGTTGTTCGCCGGGAAGTGGATTTACCAGGCCGGGCAACTCGCGGCGGCGCTGGACGCGGCCGCGGTGTCGAAGGATGTCGAGTTGCTGGAGCCCGCGATCGCCGCGTTCATCGCCGCGCGCACGGAGCGGTGGCTGGACACGGAGGTCAAGGCGCTGGCGGGACCGTCGGACGCGGCCGGCTCGGCGATGAATGCCCTGCGTTTGTTCGCCGAACTGCAAAGCCGTTTCCACCCCGCCCCCCTCCCCCAGCTCGCCGCCTGGATTGCCGCGCGCGCCGAGCCGTTGGTGGAGCTTTGGAAGAACCGCGAGCGGCGGGCGGCGGTGGAGGAACAGTTAAAAGCCCAGGCGGGGGCGGGGTGGATTTCGGGGATGGCGCCGCTGTTGGATAATGCGCCCGGACTGGCCGCGGATCGGGACGGGCTGCGCGCCGCGGCGAACGATCTGGCGGTGCTGGACGCGGAGTTGCGGGGCCTCGCCACGGGGGGCGCGCACCGGGCCGACATCGCCGCGCGGCTGGGCCAGGAAATCGCGGCGGGGCTGGGTGTAAGCGCGGTGGCCGCGACGCTGTTGCTGGCGGCGCTGGGCTGAGCCGATGGCGAAGGCCCCGAAACCCCCGAAAGACAAGAAGCCCGCGTCCGGCGGCGGTAAATCGGCGGTCTGGCTGTCGGGCCTCGCCTGCGGCGCGCTGGTGGCGATCGCGCCGGGGACGGCGGCGCTGGCGTTCGGCCTGCTGGCGCCGGGTCTGCTGGCGGCGAAATTCGATCGCGAGGCGGGCCGGCCGGTCGCGCGCGCGGTGCTGCTGTGCGGGCTGGCGGGTTGTGTGCATCCGACCATCGCGCTGTGGAACATGGGGCAGTCGTTCGACACCGCGATGGCGATCCTTTCGGACCCCGCCACGCTCGGCCGCGCCTGGGCGGCGGCGGCGGCCGGCTGGCTCATGACCCAGGCCATACCCCTGGGTGTGCGGGCGGCGCTGGAGGCCGGCGCGATCGCCCGGACCGCGCGGCTCCGCCTGCTGCGGGAACGTATCGCCGAGGCCTGGGGGCTGGACGATCCGCCGGGCACGGCCGGGTAGCCGCGCCTACTTACAGGCCATGCTCACCTTCACGTCGTTGAACCGGTCCCCGCCGGCGGGCAGATACGGCGTCATCCCGCTGATGCAGCCCGGACGATAGGTATACACGTTGGGACGCACCATCAGCGCGATGTGCGACACCTGCTCCGTCGTCAGCCGCGCCAGTTGCTTTAGGACGGCCATCCGGGCCGGGTCCGCCGGGTCGAGCCGCCGGGCCTTGTCGATCAGCGCGTCGATTTCCGGTACCGCGGCGTGGCTGCCGTTCACGGAACCGCCGGTACCCGCGATTTCCTGGAACGTCTGCAACGGATCGGCCCGCCCGCCCCAGCGGCCCAACATGACGTCGCCCTTCTTCGGCGGAATGCGGAACTGCTGGTATTGCGAGATGTCGATCACCTCCATCTTGATGCGAATACCGGACTCCGCGACCATCGCCTGCGCGGCTTCCGCGACCAGCCGGTATTCGCTGGCGTTAAGGACCATCCAGGTGACATCGACGCCGTTCGGATACCCCGCCTCCGCCAGCAGCCGCTTCGCCTTGGCCGGATCGTAAGGGTAAAGATCGTCGAGGGCTTTGTCGTACAGCGGCGACAGCGGCCCGAAGATCTGCACGGTCGGCAATGACACGCCTCCGCCCAGCGCCTCCGCCAGCGCGCCGCGGTCGAGCGCGTGCATGAAGGCCTGGCGCATTTTCAGCTTGCCGATATTGTCGCGTTCCTGGTTCAGATACAGGTCCTGGATCACGTTCTTCTGGTTGACCTGCACGGTCAGCCCCGCGGCTTTGGTTTCCGGGATTTGCCGGGAATCCAGCAGCGCCATCGTCGCCTGTCCCGAACGCACCGCGTTCAGCCGCGCGCGGGCGTCGGGCACGAAATGATGTTCCGCCTGGCGCGGCCGGCCCTCGATCCCGCCCCAATAGGCGTCGAACCGGTCGAACAAGGTCCGGACGCTGGCCTCGAAGCTCCGGACGCGATAGGGGCCCGCGCCGACCGGCTTCAGGGTGCCGCCGAAGGCATCGTTGGCGAAGGTCTCGGGGCTGATCATCATCCCCGGCTGACCCGCCAGCAGATAGGGCATTTGCCCGTTCGGCGCCTTCAGCTTCAGGCGCACGACCGCGTCGCCCTCGGTCTCGATCCCCGCGATCTGGTTCATGGTTTCCTGTGTCGCCGCCCCGGCGCGTTTGCCCAGGGCGATGGAGCGTTCGAGATTTCGTTTGACGGCGGCGGCGTCGAGTTTGGTGCCGTCGTGAAACGTCAGACCGGGGCGCAGGGTCATCGCGAACTCGGTCAGATCGGCGTTGTATTTCCAGGACAGGGCCAGGCCGGGGATCGGTTCGCCGGTATCCGTCAGTTTCACCAGCGAGTCGAAGATCGCCATCAGCATGGGCTGCGCGACGGAACTGTTGCTTTGCGGTTCCACCGGGTCGAGCGTCGCGTTGGCGGCGGCGTCGAAATAGACCAGCGTGGCGTTGGGGTTGGCGACGAAAGGCGCGGGGTCGGCGGCGAACGCGGGGGCCGCGGCCGCCAGAAGCGCGGCCGCGATGGGTCCAAAACGTGTCATTCGAATCAATCTCCCTGTGCGCCCATCATTCCGCGCGAACCGCGGGCTGGCAACTCCCTTTGGCAACTCCCTTTGGCAACTCCCTTTGGCAACGCCCTTTGGCATGAGGACGCCGAACGGGAGCGCCCGAGCGACAGACGCGACACGATTGGGGGACTCGCGCGACAGCGGCGCGACACATGTTCGGCATTGTGTCTTCGCCGCCGGAACACACCCGGCTTTAATGCGATCGAGAAAGGATCCATCCCATGTTCAAGAACATCGCCCTCGCCGCCTGCGCCGCTGTCCTGTTGCTCGGCGCCGCGCCGGGCCATGCCGCACCGGGTGCCAATGGTGGAGGCTCCAATGGGTTCAATTCCAATGGCGGTGCCGGCAACGGCCTCTCCGCCAATGGCGGCTATGGAAACGGCGGAAACACCAACGGCGTTCACATCAACGGTGGCGGCGAAAACGGCATTCACGCGAACGGCGGAGGTTCCAACGGCAGCGGCGAAAACGGCACCAGCCTTCGCGGCGCGAAGACGGGCAGCGTCCGTTAGGATCCGCCGGTGCGTCTGGACATCATGGGCGTCGAACTGCCGCCGGCCGCGCGCTGATTTATTCGCGGCCGCCGCGCCGGTCCCGCGACCGGCGCGCGCCCGCGTTCAGTGCACCGACAGCGGAAACATCTCGTGCTGGACGATCGCCGCCAGGGCGGTATCGCGGTCCTCCGCCAGCGCCATCGGCGTCCCATCGGCGCCATGGATCGCGAAGCCCGGCATCCCGTTCACGGTCACGGGTTTGACATAGGCGATGTGGGACACCCCCACGCCGCGCAATTGCTCCGCCGTCATGTGGCGGATGTCGAAGGACCCCATGGGCGCGTCGGCCGGCGCCTGGACGTCTTCGTTTTCGGTGTTTCCGTTCATCGATGTCGCTCCTGACGGGTCGCGGCCCAATATGGCGCCGCGGCGATGGCGATGCTGGGGGAGCGCTTCACTCCGGTTCGGTATCGACCACCTTGGCGCGCACCACGTCCCGGGTTTTCGGGCCGCCGTTCGACGCCGGACGCGTGATCGGGATGGTCTTGACCTTGGGTTCCGGCATGGGCCGCGCCAGATCGATATGCAGCAACCCATTGTCGAGCCAGGCGCCTTTCACTTCGATCCCCTCGGCGAGCACGAAGGCCCGCTGGAACTGCCGCGCGGCGATGCCGCGATGCAAAAAGATCCGTCCCTGGCTGTCGTCGGTCTGACGGCCCCTGATCACCAGTTGGTTGTCCTCTTGCGTGAGCTGAAGGTCGTCCATGGTGAACCCCGCCACCGCGAGCGTGATCCGCAGCCCAACCGGGCTGACCTGCTCGATGTTATAGGGTGGATAGCCGTCCGAAGACGTTTTGGCGGCCCGCTCGAGCATTTGCTCGAGATGGTCGAAGCCGAGAAACAATGGCGAGGCGAACATTCTGGCGGTCAAGGCCCCCTCCTTGGAGCGAAGCGATCGCCGCGACCCGCATCGGGCGTCACGGCTGAGACAAAGGATGGGCGGAGCGGCGTCCGGTTACAAGAGGGGATGGCCACATTCCCAGGCGGTCCGGACGGCCCGCGACGCGGCGGCATCGCCGCGGGTTTGTTCCCACTTCGGTCGCGCGCCGATGGCCGCGCGCGCCGGGCCGTGGCATTCTGCGTTCCCCCGCCTCCCGACTGGATCGCCCCATGCACCGACGCCAATTGCTCGCCACCGCCCTGGGCACCCCCCTGGCCACCCCGCCGCTGACAGCCGCCCTCGCCCGCCCGGCGATCGCCCAGACCGCGGCGCGAACGCTGAAATTCGTCCCCTCGGCGGACCTCGCCTCGATCGATCCGCTGTGGAGTCTCGCGGTCATCTCCGGCACCCATGGCTACATGGTCTGGGACACGCTGTTCGGGATCGGCCTCGATTCCCGCCCGCATCCGCAGATGGTCCAGAACGCGGAGGTCTCGGCGGACGGCCGCGTCTGGACCATGACCCTGCGCGACAACCTGATCTTTCACGACAACGAACCGGTGCGCGCTGCCGATTGCCTCGCCTCGATCCGCCGCTGGTCCGAGAAAGACCCGTACGGCCAGACCATCGCCGCGCGGACGGCCGAGATGAAGGTGCTGGACGACAAGCGCTTTCAGATCGCCCTCACCCGCCCGCTGCGCCAGTTCCTTTACGCGATGGGCTCGCGCAACCTGTTCGTGATGCCCGAACGGATCGCGCGCACCCCCTCGACGCAACAGATCAAAGAGGTCGTCGGCAGCGGCCCGTTCCGCTTCCTGCGCGACGAATGGGTGTCCGGCGCGCACGCCCATTACGCGCGCTTCGAGAAATACGTCCCCCGTTCCGAACCGGCCGATCTCTGGTCCGGCGGCAAGATCGCCCATTTCGACCGCGTCGAGTGGATCGTGCAACCCGACCAGGCCACCGCCGCCGCCGCGCTGCGACAGGGCCAGGTCGACTGGGTCGAACAATCGCCGATCGACCTGATCCCCATGCTGCGCAAGGCCGCGGGCGTGAAGGTCGAGGCACTGAACCCCTTCGGAACCCTCGCGATCCTGCGCTTCAACCATCTGCACCCGCCCTTCGACAATCCGAAACTGCGGCGGGCCTTGCTGTCCGCGATCGATCAACAGGCCTACATGTCCGCGGTCGTCGGCGAGCAAACGGACCTCGCCAAACACAATGTCGGATTTTTCACCGCCGGCGGCCCCATGGAAAACAACGCGGGAATGGCGGCGCTGACCTCGCCCAGAGACCTCGCGCTGACACGCCGTCTGATCGCCGAGTCCGGTTACAAGGGCGAGCGGATCGTCATGGTCGCGCCCTCCGACCTGCCGGCGATGATGACCATGGGCCAGGTGACACAGGACCTGATGACCCGGCTGGGCTTGAACGTCGATTTTCAGGTGATGGACTGGGGGACCATGATCTCCCGCATGGCCAAACGCGACCCCGTCTCCGCCGGCGGCTGGTCCTGCTACTGCGTCACCTGGGCCGGCCTGACCGCCGCCACGCCCGGCAGTTCCTACCCGCTGCGCGCCAACGGCCTCGGCGCGGGCACGGGCTGGCCGACGGACGAGACGCTGGAGGCGCTGCGAACGAAATGGCTGGATGCCGGGGACGCGGAAACCGAGAAGGCGGTGGCGCGGGAGATCCAAACGCGGGCGTTCGAAACACTGCCCTATATCCCATTGGGCCAGCTTTACCCGGCGTCCGCATACCGGGACCGGCTGACGGGGTTTGTCAGGTCGCCGTTGCCGTTGTTCTGGAATGTGCGGGCCGTGTGAACTTCCCCTTGGCCGAATTTCATGGCGGAATGCGCGCGACAGGGGAATTTGGAAATATGACCGAAACCGAATGGCGCAAACTCCGCGCCGACGAACTCCGGGAACGCGCGGCCCAGAACGCGATTGTCATCCTTCCCGTCGGCTCGCTCGAACAACACGGCCCCCACCTCCCCGTCGAGGTCGATACGCTCCTGGGAGAGACCATCGCCGCCCGTGCCGCCGCGAAGATCGCGGCCAAGGGCCAGCCGGTCGTCGTGCTGCCGATGCTGTGGACCGGCCTGTCGGAACATCACATGAGTTTCGGCGGCACCATCACGCTGGAATTTTCGACATTCGCCGCGGTCGTCGGCGACATCGTCCGCTCCGCCGTCCGCCACGGCTTCAAGAAAATTGTTTTGCTGAATGCCCATGGCGGCAACGAAAACGCGCTGCGGACCATTACCGACGATCTGACTCCGAAACTGGGCGTCCCCATCGTCCAGTTCACCTACTGGTACGCCGCCGCCGTGCCCATCGCCAAAATTCTCGAAAAACAAGGCGGCCTCACCCATGCCTGCGAGGCCGAGACCTCCATGACCATGGCCGCCCGCCCGGACAAGGTCGCCGTGGACCGCATCCCCCTGGCGCAATCGAACGATACCGGCGACGTCCCCTCCGGCGTCTACCGCTGGCGGTCCGTCGCCGCCCGCACCGCTTCCGGCGCGCTTGGCCACCCCGAGGCCGCCAGCGCCGAGAAAGGCGAACGTCTGTACGAGGCCATTTCCACCGCCGTCGCGGATAAGCTATGCGACAAGGACCTGTGGGAACTGCCCTGGAAACCGGAGACAGCATGAGCATCGAACTGACGGTCAACGGCCAAACGGTCAGCGTCCAGGCCGCGGGCGACACGCCCCTGCTGGACGTGCTGCGCAACCACCTGGAACTGAAGGGCTCGCGCTACGGTTGCGGCCTGGAGCAGTGCGGCAGTTGCATGGTCGTCATTGACGGAAAAGCCGAATATTCCTGCGCGAAAGATGTTTCCACGGTGGCCGGCAGGCGCGTCGAAACGGTTGAGTCGTTGCTGGATCATCCGCTGCACCAGGCCTTCCTCGACGAGCAGGCGGGCCAGTGCGCCTACTGCGTGTCCGGCATCATGATGACCGCGAAAGCTTTGCTGGACGCGAACAAGTCCCCGACGCGAGACCAGATCGTCGCCGCCTTGGATTCGCACCTCTGCCGCTGCGGCGCCCATCCGCGAATCATCCGCGCCATCGAACGCGCCGCGAACGTCCTGCGTGAAGGAGCCCGGTCATGAGCGAAACCCTGCCCCTGAGCATCCAGAACAACCGCCGCATGGAAAAATGGCTGCGGTTCCAGGCGGACCGCACGGTGAAACTCGCGGTCGGAAAGGTCGAGATCGGCCAGGCCGTGCTGATCGCGCTGACCCAGATCGCGGCCGAGGAACTGGACATCGCGCTCGATCGTTTCGTTACCATTTCCGGCGACACCGCCGACGCGCCCGACGAGGGGTCCACCAGCTCCAGCCAGTCGATCGAAATGTCCGGGCGCTCCGTCCGGTTGATTACCGCCGAATTCCGGGCGCGCGTGATCGACCGCCTGGCCCGCCGCCTGAACTGTTCTCCGTCGGATATTTCGGTGGAAGACGGCGCCTTCCTGCTGGACGACGAACCCACGGGCCACGACTACTGGAATTTTTCCGGCGACGAGGATTTCGCGGCCGATATCTCCGGCACCGCGCAACCCAAGGACCCCTCCACCTACAAAATCGTCGGCAAGCCGATCCCGCGCCAGGACCTGAAGGCCAAGATCAGCGGCGCCGGTTTCATTCACGATATCGTCCGGCCGGACATGCTGCACGCCCGCGTGCTGCGCCAGCCCTCGCGCGAGGCCACGCTGGCGAGCTATGACGAAGCCGCCATCCGCCGCGCCGCCCGCGGCGAGTTCCAGGTGGTGCGCGTCGGGAATTTCGTCGCCTTCGTGGGCGCGGATGAAACCACGGTCCAGCGCGCCGCCGTCGCCGCGCCGAATCACGCCGTTTGGAAAAATGTCCGCCAGCTCACGCCAGCGCACCAGGAAGCCGCGTGGTACGCGACGCAACCCTCCGACGATCGTTTCGTCGGCGATCCCGTGCCGGAGACCGACGCCGGCGAGGTCGTCACCGCCACCTATTCCCGCCCCTTCGTCGCGCACGCGGCGATGGCGCCGTCCTGCGGCCTCGCCGAGTGGCGCGACGGGCATCTCCAGGTTTGGTCGCACACCCAGGGGGTCTATCCCCTGCGCAACAGCCTCGCCGAGATTCTGGGACTGACGCGCGAGCAGATCGTCGTGCGCCACGCCCATGGCGCGGGCTGTTACGGCCATAACGGCGCCGACGACGCCGCCGTGGATGCCGCCGTCATCGCCATGCAAATCCCGGATCGTTGCATCCGCGTCCAATGGCGCCGCGAGGAAGAATTCGCCTTCGAGCCCGTCGGCACCGCGCACATGACCCGCCTCAAAGCCGTCCTCGACGCTTCGGGCAACCCCATCGACTGGACCTGCGAGGTTTGGGCCGGTTCCCACGTCCAGCGCCCGATTTATGGCGGCAACATGCTGACGCACGAGGCGCTGCCGAATCCCCCGCCCGCCCCCAAACCGAACGATCCGCCGGAAGCGGCGGGCGGCGGCGGCACCCGCAACGGCACCCCGCTCTACGATTTTCCGAAAAAGCGGATTGTTCATCACTTGTCGCTGACGACGCCGGTTCGTACTTCGTCGCTGCGCGGTCTCGGCGCTCTGCCGAATGTTTACGCACTGGAATGTTTCGTCGACGAACTCGCCGAAAAAGCCGGAGTCGATCCGGTGGCATGGCGCCTCGCCCATCTGTCCGATCCGCGGGCACGTTATTTGATCGAAAATGTCGCGAAACGCTGTAACTGGGCTGACAGAGGCCCCGGCGGCAACGGGAAAGGCATGGGCATCGCCTGGAGCCGTTACAAAAACCGCGCCGCTTACGCCGCCGTCGCGGTCGAAATCGAGGTGGACCAGGAGATACGCGTGCGGAAGGCCTGGATCGCCGCCGACGCGGGCCTGGTCATTAACCCCGATGGCGCGGCCAACCAGCTCGAAGGCGGGCTGATCCACGCCGTCAGCATGACTCTGAAAGAACAGGTGAAAATCGATGGCGCGGGCATCGCCTCGCTCGACTGGAGCACGTATCCGATTCTGAAATTTTCCGAAATTCCGGAAATCTTCACGGAAATCGTCCACGCGCCCAACCAGCCTACTTTGGGCATGGGCGAGTGCACCTTCGGCCCCACGGCGGCGGCCATCGGCAACGCGATGAAACACGCGCTCGGCGTGCGCATTCGCGACATGCCCCTGACGCGGGAGCGCATCGCGGCGGCGCTTTTAGGCGGCTAATCCGGGCCGCGATCCCGGGTTTCGCGCGCGCCGTCCCGGTTCCCGTTGGTTCCCTCTGCCTGGCGCTGTCAACGCGCACGCCAGGCCGCGGCAGGCCAATTGGGCGAAGGAAAATAGTCCCAGGTCTCCGCCCCGGACCCCGTGGGGGGCGCTGCCCCAAGGCTTTCTTTCCTTCACCCTATTGCCCTGCAAGCCGCGGCCAGACGTTCCGCGGCCGCCGCCAGCATCGGGTCGTCTCCCGCCACGGCCTCGGCGTGGCAGCGCCAGAACAGGGGTGACGCCAGATCGGCCAAAACCTGTAACGCGGCCAGCCTCGCGTAGAGCGAGCCGCCAGCCCAGTCGCGGTCCGCCAGGGGTTCGACGTCCGGTGCCCGATGCCGTCCCAGCGCCAGCAATGCCCGCCGGCGGACATATTCGTCGGTGTCGTGGCAATACCCGGTCAACAGCGGCACGATCGCCGCGTCGCGGTTGGGGATATTCCCAAGCGCATTCGCCAGTTGCCATCGCGCGGAGGGTTCCGCGAGGTCGCGCCCTTCCTTGGCAAGCCAAATCAGCAACGCGGGGTGCGCGGTCAGGATTTCGGCGATGGTTTCGGTCTCGTTGTCGCGCGCGAGAAGAAACAGGAGATCGGCGGCCGGCCGGTCCGTCCCGGGCGCGGCGGCGAAGGTTTGGACCGATGCCCAGATCTCCGGCCAGTGCTCGTACTCGCATTCCCATTCGGCGGACCGCGCGGAAAGTGGAAGCGAGGCCGCCCAATCGCGAAACGCGGCGGCGTGGTTTTTCAGCGCGAGGCCGGGGGCAGCCGGCGCCTCGGAAGCGGGTTCGCCGCCATGGGCGCGATCGGGAACCGGGCGGGTCTTCATCCGGCGTTTGGCAGGGCCTCCCGCCATTGCGCCAGCATGCTCTCGCGCAGGCGGGCGACGGCGGGCCAGTCGACCGGCATGATGGCGGCGGCGCGTTGGGGGGCATGGGCGGTGCGTTGGAGCGCGGCTTCGGGGTATTTCGTCTTCGTATTGACCGGCCCCAGATACATCGTTTCCATCATCGACCGTTGCGCCGCCGGGCCGAGCAGATGCGCGATCAGCCGCCGCGCGGCGTCGGGCTGCCGCGCGCCTTTCACCAGGTTGACCGTGACGGCGCGGGCGACCGTGCCTTCGGCCGGAAAGGCGACACCCAGGGGGCGGGCGAGCCGGTCGGCGTAGCGTTGCGCGGTCATGTTCCAGCCGGCGCCGTAACGGGCGCCGCCGTCCGCGACGAACCGGTAGACATCGGGCCGGGGATCCCAGGACGCGATGCGCTCGGACAATTCGGACATGGCCACGATGCCGTTTTCCACGATCCGCGAGAGATCGCCGCCGCCAAACATCTTCCCCGCGATCAGCGTCAGCGCGACCCCAATCGAATCGGGAATCGCGGGTACGGCGACGTCGTTGTTCTGGGAGCGCGCCCATAACAGTTTCCAAATGGGCGGCGGCGCCGGCCGGGCCGCGTCGTAGAGGAACATCAGCGGCTCGGTATAAAGGACCGGACCGGCGAACCCCGCCGGGAGACCGCCGGGCGCGAGATCGGCGAGAACCGGCAGCGCCGCCGGTGTCAAAGGTTCCAGCAAATCCTCCGCGAAGGCCTGGTGCGCGACGCCCGCTTCCAGGAGCGCGACGTCGATTTCGGGGCGTTCGCGCTGCCGCCGCAGGATGCCCAGGAGCGTGGCCGACGAGGGCACCGCGTAGTAAAAAAGTTCGCTTCCGGGCAGGGAGGCCGCGATCGGTTCGTACAATTCCTGAAACATCCCGCCGAAGCCGGCAAGCGTGAGGCTCCGCGCCGCGAAAGCGGGACGGATATATGGCGCGCCAAGGCCGATCGGGGCCATCAGCAAATGCCGGCGGGTCGCGGCCATGGTCGGTGTCTCCCTGCCGTTCAGGATGTGGCCGATCCGCGACGCGGCTTCAAGACCCCCAGGTCAATCGAGCGAAGGAAGAGAGTCCCAGGGCTCCGCCCCGGACCCCGTGGGGGGCGCCGCCCCCTCAACCCCCGCCAAGGCAGGGCCTTGGATGCCGTCTGTTTGGGGGTGATGAAGAAGGGGACCTACACGGACGTTGTAACCGCCACGCATGGCCCCCTTCTTCCTCTCCCCCAATTAAATGGGTCCAGGCTTGCCCCTGCGAAGGCGGGGGGCCCCCGTCCTGGTGGGGTTCGAAGGGGCAAAGCCCCTCGCCGGGTTTGGGGCGGAGCCCCAAGGCTTTCTTTCCTTCGTCCGATTGCCCTGTCAAGATCCCCGAAGCGGCTGACGCCGGAAACCGGGCTGTGATAGTACACCCTGTATCGAAGTCGCACCGCACCCCATCGACCGAGGCCCCCTTGTCCGACACAAACGCCCTCGACGCCAAGGAACAGGCGATCGCCGAAGGCTTTAACGCCTTGTTACGCCATGTCCGCGAGAACGGTCTCAGCGACAAGATCGAGGTGGTCGAAACCTGGCTGCCGCATGTCAAAGACCGTCTTTTGCGCGGCGAGATGACCCGGCTGCTGGGGTTTTACTGGCTGCGCGCCGCGCATATGGAAAAGGCGCTGCGTTTCAGCGACATGGCGTCGGAATTGCTGCCCGAAAACACCGACAGCGTCTACAACGCCGTCTACGCGTTGTTGCAGGCGGGACGCTGGGCGGATGTCGTGCCGCGGGCGGAGGCGGCGCTGGCGCGGTTCGGCGATATGTTCCAATGGCATAACATCCTCTGCACGGCGCACGGCAAACTCGGCCAATTGGACGCGGCGCGGAAACATGGCACGCGCTGCCTGGAACTGAAGGACGCCGCCGCCACCGAACCGGCGCTGGCTCTCCGCCGCGCGCCAGTCCCGCCTTTCAACCCGCGCCGTCCGGAGCGTAACGCCGTCAGCTTTTCGTTGTTTGGCACGAATGAGCGGTATTTGCGGACCGCGATCGTCAACGCCGGCGCGATCCGGGTCCTGTATCTCGGCTGGACCTGCCGGTTCTACATCGACGACACCGTGCCGGAACTCGTGGTGAAAGCGTTGATGGCCGAGGGCGCGGCGATCATGAAGGTCCCCGCCCTGCCCGCCAATCCCTTCGGCACGTTCTGGCGTTTTCTCGCCGCCGACGATCCGGGTGTCGACCGTTACATCGTGCGCGACGCCGATTCGGTGGTGAATGTCCGCGAAGCCGCGGCGGTGCAGGAGTGGATCGACTCAGGCCGGCATTTCCATGTCATGCGCGACAATTTCGACCACGGCGAGTTGATCCTCGCGGGCATGTGGGGCGGCACCCGCCCCGCCCTTCCGCCCCTTCTCCCTTGGGCGCAACGCTATTTGGCCGCGCGGTCGGACCTGCTGGGCCGCACGGCGGATCAGGAATTCCTGCGCGATCAGCTCTGGCCGACCATCAAGACCAGCATGCTGACGCATGACAGCCAGTTCGATTTCGGCGAGCATCGGGACTTCCCCGCCTGTGCGCGCCTGCCCGAACCCTTCCATGTCGGCTGCGACGGCAGCGCGATGCTGGGTCTGGGCGCGCCGGCCTGACGCCGCGTCAGGCCGCCATCGCGACCCGCGCCTCGCCGCCCAGACGCGCCCGCGCCGCGGCGAGCTTCGGTCCGTGCACGATCAATGGCGCGCAGCCCCGCATTTCCCACATCGCCGCGGAGGAGATCGCGGCGAAATCCGGGTGCAACGTCGCGACGCCGCCGCCATTGGCGAAATGCGCGCGATCGCCGGTGTCGAGGTAGGATTCCGCCGGCAGGCCTTCCGCCAGCACGACGTCGTGCTCCGCCAGTTCGATATGGTAATAAGAAATTCTTCCGGCCGGCACAAACGCGATCGCGTCGCCGTCGGCCAGCAACCGGATCGGGATCAGCACCTCGTCGACATAGACCGCGTGGTTCGGCGACAGAAACAGATCGCGCCGCGGCAGGTCCGGGCCGAAGGCATGCGCCCGGACGCGAACGGGCCAGACTTTTTCCGGTTCCGGATGGCGGGTGCAATCGACATCGCGGTGGCCGATCCAGACAATCGGTTCCGCCCGGCCGGACAAATGGCTCCATACCCGATCGCCGACGTTCAGGTGCTCGGCCGCGACGTCCCCGGTATCGGTGGCGATGGCCGTCCCGGCGGCGAAGCATAGCAAAGTAATGGCGCCAGGATACCCGTTGGACGCGCCGGAGAAGATGTCCTTCAACAGCGATGTGCCGGCTGTGGTGCCGTCGGTGATCCAGAGCTCCGCCCCGACGCTGCCGTTATCGGCGCGGAACAAGGCCGTGCCGTTGCCCCGAGAGGAAAAATACGCGGGGTAGGAAGTGGCGGCGCCCGCGTTAATGTTCTTCAGCAGACTGGTCCCGGCGGCGGTGCCATCGGTGATCCATGGCTCTCTGCCATTCGCGTCGGTGGCGGTAAACAAGACCTTGCCGCCGCCGATCGCCGTGAAATAGGCGGGCGTCGAATCGCTCGCGCCGCTGGCGATGTTCTTCAGCAGGCTGGTTCCGGCGGCGGTTCCGTTGGTGATCCAGAGTTCGTAGCCGTTGGTGCCGTCGTTGGCCTGGAACACGAAGCTTCCGTTGCCGAGCGGCGTCAGATTTTTCGGCTGCGAATTGCCCGCGCCGGAGCGGATGTTTTTCAACAACGACGTCCCGGCGGCCGTGCCGTTCGTGATCCACAATTCGGCGCCATTGGTCGCATCGGTCGCCTGAAAAAGCGCGGAGCCATTGCCCATGGAAACAAAATACGACGGGTTGGCGTTGCCCGACCCGGAATTGATGTCCAGCAGCAACGAGGTCCCGGCGGCGCTGCCATCGGTGATCCACAACTCGTCGCCATGGGTGTTGTCGATGGCCTCGAACACCGCCTTGCCGCCGCCCAGTACCAGGAAGTTTCTCGGACTGGAATTGCCGGAATTGGCGGCGGGGTTCGTGTTGATGTCCAGCACCAGGCTGGTGCCGCCCGACGTGCCGTCGGTCACCCAAAGCTCGGAGCCGTTCGCGGTGGCGTTCGCGGAAAAGACGGCCTTGCCGGTCCCCAGTGGCACGATGGCGCTGATTCCGGCGCCCCCAGACCCAGGCTCGATGTCTTTCAGGAGTGAGGTACCGGCGGCGGTGCCGTCGGTCACCCAGAGTTCGTTGCCGTTGGCGCCGTCGTTCGCGACGAACATGACCTTACCGGTCGCGAACAATCCGAAGGTGCCGGGGGAGGACCCGGTCGCGCCCGCGCGGATGTCTTTCAGCAGCGACGTCCCGGACACGGTGCCGTCGGTGATCCAAAGTTCGGCGCCATTGGTGGTATTGTAGGCGGAAAACAGCGATTTTCCGTTGCCCATCCCCCGGAACTGCCCGAGATTCGAGCCGTTCACCCCCGGATTAATATCCGCCAGCAGCGTGGTGCCGGCCGCGGTGCCGTCGGTGACCCATAATTCCTGGCCGTGCGCGGCATCGTAAGCGGTGAAAATCGACGGCATCGCGGGTTCCCCTGGGCTGCCGGCGAGCCCGGCCACTTCGTCCGGCGCGACCGTAGCGGTGGCCGTGCGCGATGTCCCGTTAAAACAGCGTCAGCGGCCGTTACTTCGTCCCGCGCACGGGGATTTCCGAAACAAAACAGGAGCAAACGAAGGTTTCGCGGCGAACTATTGCCGCCATTTCACCGGACGCAGCGGCGGATGCGCCCGAATGACGTCCTCGTTGACCTCCGCCCCCCAGCCAATGCCAGTGGGAATCAACAACTCGCCCTGCTCGATCCGCGGCACCACGGTCACCAGATCGTCCTTCCAGGGCACGTCCTCGATATCGATCTCCATGACGCGGAAATTCGGAATCGCGGCGCAGAGATGCGCGCTCATCAACGTACCGATATGGCCGTTGAAATTATGCGGCGCGACATTCACCTCGTACGCGTCGCACATCGCCGCGATCTTGTAGGACTCGAGAATTCCGTTCCACGCGACATCGATGATCGCCACATCGACGGCCTGTTTTTCCAGGTACGGGCGGAATTGCCGCCGTCCGTACAAGGATTCGCAGGACGCGACCGGGGTCCGGCTGCTTCGCCGGATCGTCGCCAGCGCGTCGGGGTCATAGCTGTCGATCTCCGCCCAGACCAGGTCGAATTCCTCCAGCGCCTGGACCAGCCGGATATACCCCTCGGTTCTGAAATTGAAATTCAGATCCACATGCAACCCAACGCCCGGCCCCGCGCCCCGGCGGAACGCCGCCATCTCCGCGCGCAACGCGTCCACGATCGGCCGGTCGATATTATTCTCCGGCGAGCCCGCGCCGGTGAATCCGGGCATGTGAATCGCGGGCGGGTCCAGATCGAAACGCATGATATTCGTTTTGAGTCCCTTGAACCCGCGTTCCGCGACCTCCGCCCCCGCGCGTTCCACATCGGCGAGCGAACGGATCGGCTCATACCCCGTCCATTCCTTAATCCGATCCGCGAAACTGACCCGCCAGGTGCCGCAATGCGACCAATATAGCCGTAGCCGGTCGCGGATCGGTCCGCCCAACAGCTCGTACACCGGAATACCGAGAGATTTCGCCTTGATATCGACCAGCGCGTTCTCGATCGCCGCGATCGCCTGCTGGTTGATGCCGTACGGTGTCTGCCGCGTCAGGCCGTGCAAAAAGGCGGTGATTTTCTCAATCGGGCGCGGGTCCATGCCAATCAGACGCTCGCCCAGACGGCCGATGACGGTGGACAACCCCTCCGCGCCGAAATTCTCCATGAATTCCGACCAGCCCACCAGACCGTCGTCGGTCGTGATCTTCAGAAAAGAGAAGTCGCGCCAACCGGCGTTGCAGTGCAGGTCCTCGATTTTCGCGATGCGCATTCCCGTCGTTCCCCTCCGCCCAAGGCGCCATATCCACGCGGCGGACGAAAACCGTCAAGGGCGCCGCCGCGCCAAACGGACACATAACGGCGGCACCAGCAGGATCGGCAGCAACAAAATCGCCAGCGAGGCGGCCATCGGCCAATCGCGATTATTAAAAAACTCGTCCCAAAGCACCCGTCCGATCAACCGCGCCCCTGGGCCTCCCAAAAGCTCGGGAATCACGAACTCGCCAGTCGCGGGAATGAAAACCAGCGCCACGCCCGCCGCCACGCCGGGCAGCGACAAAGGCAGGGTCACCCGGAAAAAGACCCACACCGGCGCGCAGCCCAGATCGGCCGCCGCGTCCTCCAGCCCGGGATCGCGTTTGCTCAGCCGCGCGTAAATCGGCAACACCATGAACGGCAGATAAGAATAGATCGCGCCGATCCACATCGCGGTGTCCGTGTACAACAAACGCGGCGGCGCGAAGCCGAGAAGAACAAAGGCCCGGTCGATCCATCCATCGTCGCGCAGCAACCCGATCCAGGCGCTGATTCGCATCGTAAAGCCCGTCCAAAACGGCAACATCGCCGCCAGCAGCAGCACACCGCGCCAACGCGCCGGCGCGCGCGCGATCGCCAGCGCCATGGGATAGCCGAGCGCGAGACAACCCGCCGCCGCGATCGCCGCCAGCCGCAGGCTTAGCCCCAAAGCACTCCGGTACAGCGGGTCGGTGGCCGCCGCCCCCAGCGACGTCAGGTCCCACGCGAAGACGAAAGGCGGCACGCTGTCGGCGGGCGCGGAAAGCGCCACGATCGCGATCGCCGCCAGCGGCGCCAGGGCGAACAAAACCAGCCACGCCCATGCCAGACCAAGCGCGGGAAGACGGGTCAAGCGGGAAACACCAGGCCGGCGGAAATGGGGAACGACACGGCCACCTCGCCTTCCCGGGAACGCGCGAGATGCGCGGGTTCGACGATCTCGATCGCGCCGCCACCTGGCGCGATCGTCCGATGCGTCAAGGTTTCCCCCGCATAGGTCGCGGAAGCAACGACGCCGCGCAACACGTTCTCGCCGGGAACGGCGCCGAACCGCAACCGCTCCGGCCGGACCCCGAACGCCGCCGGTCCGGGCGGGACCGGACGCGGCAGGGCAATGGCGGCGGACAAGGCCGGAATGTCCACGGTGACACCGTCCGCGCGGACCACCCCGTCCCACAAATTGGCGACCCCCATGAACGCCGCGACGAACCGGTCCGCCGGCGCCTCGAAGATCTCGCGCGGCGTTCCGGTCTGGGCCAGGCGCCCGTCGCGCATGACGCCGATCCGGTCCGCCATCGTCAGTGCCTCCCGCTGGTCGTGCGTGACCAGCACGAAGGCGGTGCCAAGCTGTTTCTGAAGAGACACGAGTTCGGCGGCCGTTTCCGCCCGCAATCCCCGGTCGAGCGCCGACAGCGGCTCGTCGAGCAACAACAGCGCCGGGCTGGCGGCGAGGCCCCGGGCCAGCGCGACCCGTTGTTGCTGCCCGCCGGACAATTGATGCGGGCGCCGCGCGCCGAACCCCTCCAGCCGCACCAGACGCAACAATTCTTCCACCCGCGCCGCCACCGCCGCTTTTCCCATGCCGCGCTGGCGCGGGCCGAAACCGATATTGGCGGCCACGGACATATGCGGGAACAAGGCCCCGGACTGGAACACCGTGTTCACGGGACGCCGGTGCGGCGGCAAAGCCACCATGTCGACGCCATCCAGCACGATCGCGCCGGACTCCGGGCGGACAAACCCGCCGATCGCCCGCAACAACGTCGTCTTACCCGACCCCGACCCGCCGAGCAGGACAAACAACTCGCCGCGGCGGATGTCGAGGGACAAACCGTCCAGCGCCGCCATGGCGCCGTAACGGACCGTCAGCCCATGGACCTCCAGAAACGCGCTCAGGAACCGGCCTTGAACCGCGCCCACAGACGCGTGCGCAGGCGCTCCGCCGCCTGGGGGACAGGCCCTATGACGAAATATCTAGATATTTCGGCATCCGAGGGGAAGATCGAAAGATCCGCGATCGAGGCCCGGCTGGCGGGCACCGCGTTGGGGTAATGCGTCGCGTTGGAAATCGCCGCCATGATGTCCGGGCGCAACACGAAATCGATAAACGCATGCGCGGCCTCTTTGTGCGGCGCGTCGGCCGGAATCGCCAGCATGTCGTAACCCGCCTGCACCCCCTCTTTCGGCGCGACATACCTCACGGCCACCCCTTTATTCCCCTCCTTGGCGCGCCTCGCCGCCTGCGCGACATCGCCCGAATAATCGAAGGCGAGGCAGGCCTGGCCCGTCGCCAAGGCCTCCAAGGCCCCGCCATTGGCGAAATTCCGGATATAGGGACGGATCGACAACAGAACCTTTTCCACCGCCGCGAGATCCTCCGGCGCGTGACTGTCGGGATTCTTGCCAAGGAATTTCAACACCGACGGAATGACATCGATCGCCGAGTCCATCATGACGATGCCGCAGGCCGCGACGCGCTTCGCGTGTTCCGGTTTGAACAGCAAATCCCAACTGTCCAAAGGCACGCCCGGCGCCACCGCCGCGATCTTGTCAGGCAGCACGCCCAGACCCATCGTGCCCCAAAGATAAATCGCGCCGTATTTATTCCCGGGATCCGACGTTTCGACCCGCCGCATCGCCGCCGCGTCGAGATTCGCCCAATTAGGGATTTTCCCCCGGTCGAGCGGGCTGAGCGCCCCGGCCCGAATCAACCGGGAAAAGCTCGGCTCGTTGCTCGGCGCGACAATGTCGTAGCCGGAACGCCCCGCCAGCAGCTTCGCTTCCAGTGTCTCCAGGCTGTCGAAGACATCGTAACGGATTTTTATCCCGGTCTCCGCCGTGAATTTCTGAAGCACGGCGGGATCGATGTAGTCCGTCCAGTTGTAAATGTTAAGAATTTTCTCCTGCGCCCATGCGGGCGCGGCCAGCAGCAGCAACGCGAAAATCAGGCGTTTCACCGGTTGGAGCCCGGCGGAATGAACGCCGCCGCCGTGCCGCCGTCGACCGGAATGGTCGTGCCCGCCACGTAACGGGCCCCATCGCTCAACAGAAACATCATGACATCGACGACGTCGTCCGGTTGCGCGATGCGGCCCACCGGCGAAACACCGGACGGACGATAGCCCTTCGACGCCGTGGGATCGGACACCGCCGCGACCATCGGCGTATCGACCGTTCCGGGCGCGAGCGCGTTGACCAGCACGCCGGACGGCGCCCACTCCGCCGCCATCACCCGGCACAATTGCGTCACCGCCGCCTTCGACGCGGCATAGGCGCCACTGACGATTTTCGGCCGCAGCGCCGCCAGCGACGACAGCATCACCACGCGCGAGGGATTGTCCGGCGTCACGCCGGCGCGCAAGGCGGGCAGCGCCTTTTGCGCGGCGAGGAAGGTGCCGCGCATATTGACGTTCAGCACCAGGTCGAAATCCTCGATGGCCATGTCTTCCATCAACGCGGTCCGCAGCACCCCCGCGCAGGCGATCAGCGCGTTCAGCACGGGGATTTCCGCGAACACCGAGGCGACTCGCGCCGCGTCGGTCACATCGCACACCACCGGCCGGAACCGGTCCTGGTATGTCGCGAAACCCGCCGCGACCGTGTTCAGACGTTCGGGCGCGTTGTCCATTCCGAACACGATCCACCCGGCATCGAGCAGGCGGCGGCACGCGGCCTGGCCGATTCCGGAGGCGGCGCCAGTGACGGCGGCGGTTTTGGTCATGAGCGGCTCCTGTTTTCCCGCGATTTAGCGCGTTTTTTCAACCCGGAAAACCTGTGCCGGTCCTTTATCGGGCCAATCGCCCGAACCGCTCCGCCATGCCTCTCTTCGTCATGGCCGGCCTCCGCCCCGGCGGGAGCCGGCCCATGAAGGTTGAAAGGACCGTATTTCCGTTCAAACGGTTGCTCTGGATCATTTATCCAGCCACACATCCTCCCGCCGATTGCCGTTGTACAGGCTGTTCACCATCATCGAGACGCCCTTCACATAAGGGCGCCAGCAGGTCGCGACTTTGGAATAAAAAATCATCGGGCGGCCGCCGTCTTCGGCGAGCCGGCGTTCGATCGCGTCCAGAATCGCGCGCCGCTTCGTGGGATCGCCTTCGCGCGACTGCGCCTCGATCAACTTGTCGGTTTCGGCGTCGCAATAGCCGTCGAGGTTGAAGCTGCCGCCGCAGCCGAAGAACAGGTCCAGGATCGGATCGGGATCGGGGCCGCTGGTCTGACCGAACAGGGAGACAGTGTATTCGCGCCGGAACATCCGCGGGAAGAACACGGCGGTATCGACCGCGTCGACCTCCGCGTCGATATAGATTTCCTTGAACTGGTCGGTCAGGATCACGGCGGGTACCCGGTAGACCGGCAGATCGCGCGCCGTCAGTTTCATTTTCAGACGGTTGTTCGGGCCGTACCCCAGGGATTCCATGATTTTGCGGGCTTCGGCGCGATTTTTGGCGACGTCGGGATCGTAGCCCGGTAGGCTCCGCAACACCTCTAGCGCCAGTCCCCATTTTCCGCCGGGTCTGGGTTGCAGCACGCCGCCGATATCTCCCTCCCCTTCCCCGACGATGTCGATGAAGGCCTGACGGTCGAGACTGAGCGCCATCGCCCGCCGCAGCACCGGGTTGTCGAAGGGCGCCGCCCCGCGATTGATCAGGATATGCCGGTTCACACCGCCGTCGGGCGTGGTTTCGCAGATCGCATCGGGCACCTGCGCCTGGATGTCTTTGCGCGAGGCGATCGAGACTTCGTAGGGGAAGGTCATATCCACCTTGCCGGACACGAAAGCGAGTTTCGATGTCGCCTGATTGCGAATAATGCTATATTCGATCCCATCCAGGTAGGGACGGCCGGGTTTCCAGTAGTTGGGATTGCGCGCGACCCTGATCGATTCGTTCGGTTTGAACTCGACGAACACGAAGGGGCCGGTGCCGATGGGATGGCGGCGCATTTGCGCGGGCGGCACGTGGCAGGGGTAGATCGGCGCGAATCCGGTTCCCAGCAGCATGGGAAACGCCGGTTGCGGCCGTTTCAGATGGAACGAGACCCGGAAATCCCCGTCGGTCGTGACTTTTTCGAGATTGCGGAAATTTGTTTTCCGCGGGTTGAGCCGGAGCTTTTCCTGTCCGCGTTCCAGCAAATAATCGAAGGTGCACATCACGTCTTTCGCCGTGAACGGTTTACCGTCGTGGAACGCGACGCCCTGGCGCAGTTCGAACGTGAGCACGGTGCCATCGGCGTTCCAGGCCCATTTCGTCGCGAGGTCGGGCACGAGGGAATCGAGGCTGGACTGGCGCACCTGTGGGTCGAACATGATGAGATTGTTGAAAACGCCCATCATCGCGCCCTGGGAAAAGATCGTGGATTCCTCGTGGATCGACATGCTGGGCGGGCTGTCGGGCGATGTCAGGCGCAGGATGCCGCCCGATTTTTGCGCCCAGGCCAGGCTGGGTAATGCGATGCAACATATGGTCACGACAAACCAGGACAATAAACGTTTCACGCTCGCCTCCGTTGCCTCGCGGTTCTTCCGCGATTCTCGCTTTCAGCTTACCCGGCGTTGCGGCGCGGGCAAGAGCGCCGCGCTTGAGTGGCTTCGCCGCCCGCCCTACGGTGCGGCGTCGGGGCGCGGGAGGCGGGCATGCGGGCGGGGGCGGACAGGCCATGGGAAGCGGGCGCGGCGGGCCAAATGGGATGCCAACCATGATCCAGATCGAAATTCACGCGGGCTGGCGCAAGCTGACTCTGAATCGCCCCGAAAAATTCAACGCCGTGAACACCGAGATGCTGGCGCGACTTCTGGCGGCGCTGGACGCGGCGGAGGCCGATCCGGCGACGCGGGCGTTGTTGCTGACGGGCAATGGCCGCGGCTTTTGTTCCGGGCAGGAACTCAGCGCGGAGATGATGCCGGGCGCCAACGGACCGCCGGACCTGGAAAAGCTCGCGGGGGAAAACCATCACGAGGTGGTTCGCCGCCTCCGTGCCTCGCGTTTGCCCGTTGTTTGCGCGGTCAACGGCGTGGCGGCCGGCGCGGGGGCGGGGTTCGCGCTGGCCTGCGACATCGTGCTCGCGGCGAAAAGCGCGCGTTTCGTGCAGGCCTTCGTGAAAATCGGACTGGTTCCGGATACTGGCGCGAGCTTCTTCCTCACGCATTCGGTTGGCGAAGCGCGCGCGCGTGCCCTGGCGATGCTGGGGGAGGCCATCCCGGCCGAGACCGCCGCCGCCTGGGGCATGATCTGGAAAGCCGTGGACGATGCCGCGCTGATGGACGAAGCGGAGGCCATGACCGCGGCCTTGGCGAACGGGCCGGCCGGCGCGCTGGCCGGGATGAAACAGTTATTCGCGGCCGCGGGCACCAACACGTTGCACGCGCAGCTCGATCTGGAAGCGAAACTCCAGGGCGAAGCGGGCCGCACCGCCGATTTCGCCGAGGGCGTCCGGGCTTTCCAGGAAAAGCGCCCGCCGGTGTTCGGCGGATGAGTGGCCCGTCCGGACCGGGCGTAAACGGAAAGAAGCAGGAGGCGTCGATGGTCGAACTGACCCAGAAAATCAAAGACATTCTCAACGCCACGGCGACCTCGACGATCACGGGGTTTCTCAATCGCCGGGGACTGAACAACATGTTCCTGCACAATGTCTCGCCTTTGCGGCTGGGCATTCCGCGGATGGTGGGGTTCGCTTATACGCTGCGGTTTCTGCCGCAACGGGCGGACAAGAAATCGCCGTTGGGCAGCGCGCAGCAAACGGCGATGGAAAACTGTCCGCCGGGCCACGTGCTGGTGATCGATTCCCGGGGCGACGCGCGGGCGGCCTCGGCGGGCGATTTATTTATTGGGCGGCTGGCGGCGCGGGGCTGCGCGGGCATTGTCACGGACGGCGGATTTCGGGATTCCGAAGGCGTGCTGAAAACCGGTTTACCGGCGTATCATCAGCGCCCGGTGTCGCCGCCCAGCCCGATCGCGCATTTGCCGTACGACATCGGTCTGCCCATCGCCTGCGGCGGGGTCGCGGTGTTTCCGGGGGATGTCGTGGTTGGCGATTGCGACGGCGTCGTTATTATTCCGCCAGATCTGGTCGAGGAAATCGCCGCCGAGTGCGAGGCGCATAACATTTTCGACGAATTCGCGGAAGCGGAGGTGGCGAAGGGCCGTTCCCTGATCGGATTGTTTCCCGCACAGGACGAACAATGCAAGGCCGATTTCGCGGCCTGGAAGAAGGCCCGCGGCATCGGATGATCGCGGATGAACGCCTGGCGGATCTGAATCCATCGGCGCCCTGCGCGGACACTGCGAGATTTGCAACAATTCTCGTTGGCGGCGAAGGGCGCGCCGATCGCGCGTCCGCCCGTCAGGCGCCCATCGCCGATCCGGCGGAATCGCCTGCCGAGCCCGCGCGTATCTGAACAACCGGGTTCAAGGTCGACGGCGGCATGATCCGCAATGCCGCCGAGATTTCGTTTCGCAACGCCGCTTCCTCTTCCGGGCCTCTCCAGGGATCGCGATAATCGGTATCCACGAGAAACCGCTCCATCAGAATCCGATTTTGCTCGGCCCGTTCGAAATCGAAATACGTCGCCGAGTCGACCGCGGCGACTGCCCCCTCGATCGGATAAAATACAATCGGATTTCCCGCGTCCTCGGGTCGAAACACGCCGCCAAATCCATGACGCATCAGACGTAACGTATGCTCCACGTGCTCATGCCCGAAACCCTTGAACCTGGAATCGAAATAGCCCGCCCGGCTCAGCGCCCAACGCGCATACACCGCGCACTGGGCTGTCACCGCCGGCGCGAGTACGGGATCGGCGGCGGTACCGGTTCCCGAAAGAAAGCGATCCCGCATCCAAGTCCCGGCATATCCGGCATGCCCCCAACGCAGCGCCGCGGCGATCCATTCGTCTTCCCACGCGGAAGCAACCGGCCGCGCATCGTCCTCCAATAAAATAATGACATCGCAGTTCAGGACGCGCGAGAGCATAAATAACGCGCGATTTTTGTTCCAGGCCACACCGCGATTAATGCCCGATACGCGACAAATTCCGAGTTCTCGGCACATCTGCTGGGTTCCATCGGTGGAACCGTCGTCCGCGACAATGAATTCCATCGGCGCGCGGCGGGTGTGCGCGCGCACATGCGCGATCGTTCCGGCCAATATTTCCCGACGGTTGAAGGTGACAAGACCGATGCCAACGCGCAAGGCCATCGTTCAACCCCCCGGCCGCGGTCCGGACGCGGTCCGGCCGTCCGCCTGAACGATCCGCCCGTCCTCCATCGCGACGATGCGGTCGGCGACGTCCAGAATACGAGGGTCGTGCGTGACCAGCAGGATCGGCACGCCGCGTTGTTTCGCCAGATCGCGCAGCAGGCGCACGACATCCCCGCCGGACTGGCGGTCCAGGGCGGCGGTTGGCTCGTCGGCCAGGATCAGGCCGGGATCGGCGGACAGGGCGCGCGCCACCGCGACCCGTTGGCGTTGACCGCCGGACAGGCGGTCGGGCCTGTCCTCGCCCCGATCGCCCAGCCCCACGGAGGTCAACATGGCGCCCGCGCGGGCGAGGCGCCCGGCTTCCGTCAGGCCCGGCAGGAGTTCCAGCGCCATGGCGACGTTTTGCCGCGCGGTGAGAAACCCCAGAAGATTGTGACTTTGAAAGATGAACCCGATGCGCCGTCGCAGCGCCACGCGTTGGGCTTCCTTCGCGCCCAGTAGTTCCTGGCCCAACACGGCGCAACTGCCTTGTTGCACCGCCCGCAGCGCCCCGATCAAAGTGAGAAGCGTGGTCTTGCCGCTGCCGGACGGCCCGGTCAGCAGCACGATTTCTCCGGGCGCCAGGGTCAGGTCGATGTCGCGCAGCACCGGCCGCGCCATGTCGCCGGTGCCATAGGAATAATTCAGGCCGCGCACGGCGACGGGCATGGTGTCCATCAGAACATGTCCGCCGGGTTGGCGTCGCGCAGTTTTCGCATCGCCAGGAACCCGGCCGCGGCACACATCGAGAAGATTAGGGCGAAGACTCCCACGGCGCGGATCGCGTCCATGGCCAGAGGCAGAAAGGTCGCCTTGCCGACGACAGCATAGAGCACCCAGGACAATCCCAGTCCTGGAATGAAGCCCAGAACCGCGAGCAGCAGCGCGGCGCTTAAAACCGCGCGTCCCAGAAACCCGTTGGAATAACCCATGGCTTTCAGCGTGGCGTATTCGCGCAAATGGCTGGCGATGTCGCTGAACAGAATTTGATAAACAATGACCATGCCGACGATGAGTCCCATCAGGCTGCCGAACGCGAAAATAAAGCCGATGGGCGTGCCATTTTCCCAGTAGGCGCGTTCGTGCGCGACCAGTTGTGGCTGGCTCATGACCATGACATCGCCCGGCATGACCTGGCGCAGGCGCGCGATGGCGGCGTCGCGGTTCGCGCCGGGGACCAGCTTGATCGCCACCAGATCGACCGTGGTGGCGACCCGGTTCGTCGTCAGGCGGCGGAAATTCACCTCCGACATCACCGCGTTCCCGTCCGCGCCGAAGGAGGCACCGACTTCCACCAGCCCGACGATTTCGACCCGGTGATTGCCGAGCTGGCCCTGGAACGGTCCGCGTTCCGCGAGGAGACGCGCGACATTGCCGAATTCGGGGCGGGAGCGGCGGTCGAAGGCAATCGTGTCGGGCCGTTTCAGGGCCTCCAGCAGCGGCGCCAGGCCCGGAAACCCCATGACCCCGGCTTCCATGTCGAAGCCGATCAGTTGCATGGCGCGGCGGGAGCCGTTCTCCGGGTTCCGCCAGGTGGTTTGCGCCATGTAGATGGGGACGGCGGCCCAGACCTCGGGCAGCGCCAGAGCCTGGCTGGCGCGGGCGCGAGGAAAGGTTTCGGGCCGGAAGCTGGCGGTGGTCAGCGGCTGCATGAGGAAAATATCGGCGCGCATGGAGGCCAGCAGCGCGCTGGCGCTGTCGAACAGGGCCGCGCGGAAGCCGAGTTGCATGAACACCAGCACGCAGGCGAACATCACCCCCGCGATGGCGGAGGCCAGCCGCGCTTTTTCGGCGCGCAACTGCCGCCAGGCGAGGCGCAGCGGCAAAAACAGCGCGTTCAATCCGGGCTTCACGGCCGTATCGCCACCTGGACCTGCATGTTGACCCGCCGCGACAGGGCCGCCCTGCCCTCCTCCGATAGGGTCAGCCGCACTTCGACGGAGCGCGCGTCGGTCGCCGCCACGGGGTCCGTGGTCGCCTGCACGTTGCGCCGCACCAGCCAGCCGATGTCGCGGACTTCGGCGGCGTAGCGGCGCGGGTCGCCGGGGACCGTGACCTCGGCCGGCGCACCGGCGCGCAGCCGCGGCAAATCGGTTTCGTAGACATCCGCGACGACATCCAGGCGGTCGAGGTCCGCCATCTCCAACACCCCGTCGGACCCCGCCTGATCGCCCGGACGGGCGTATATTTTCAGGATCGTGCCGGCGATCGGCGCGAAAATCCGCGACAGATCGCCATCCGCGCGGGCCTTGGCGAGCGCGGCCTCGGCGCCCGCGAGTTCGGCCTCGGCGACGGCCAGATCCTCGGCGCGGGGAACCAGGAGTTTGGCCAGCGCCGCCTCGGCTTCCGCGCGTTCGGCCTTGGCGCGGATCGCGGCGAAGCGGTTGCGCTCGATGGTGGCGATGGCGGTGGCGCCGGAAGGCCCCAGAAGGTCGGAGCGGGCGGCGTCGCGGGCGAGGCTGGTTTCGGCGGCGGCGAGCGCATCGACACGGTCGCGTGCCGCCTGGATGTCCTCGGCCCGTCCGGCGGCGCGAATGCGGGCCAGCGACGCGCGGGACTGGCGGACCAGCGCCGCCGCCTGCGCGGTGGCCGCGTCTTTTTGCGCGGCGTCGGAGAACTCCGCGAGCAACTGCCCCATGGCGACCCGGTCGCCCTCCTGGACCAGCATCCTCGCCAGGCGGGAAACGTTCATGCCGCCGGCCTGGTTCAATTTGCGGACGCGAGACGCCGGTTCGACCCGGCCAAGCGCGCCAATGCCGATGGGTTGCGGGCTGACCGAGGGCTCCGGCGGTTTGTCGGCGAGGCCGCGGCTGAGGGGCGGGACGGCGGCGAGCCCGGCCAGGATCAGCGCGGCGGCGCCCAGCGCGAGATACCGCCGGTTCATGGCTTCGGGGCCAGCAGAGTGGACAGCGCGGCGCGTATGTCCCGCATCTCGCCGTCCGTCGGCGTGTACAATCCAAAAATCCGCGCCATGAACAACCCATCGCCGGCGGCGAGGATCGCCCCGCCATGGCCAGGCGGCAGCCCATCGGCGGCCACCGCCGCTCGGATTTTCGCGATGGCCGCGCGCATCGGATCGAGCAGCAGCGGATCGTGGTGGAACGCCGCGAGAAACACCGCCGCCGCGCGGTCGCACCGTTCGTTCATCGCCTCCGGCGTCAGCCCAAACGCCCAGTTCAGCACCGCCTGGGCCACACGCCCCGGCCCCTCCGGCTGGGCGGCGACCGAGGCCTCGAAATCCCGCGCCACGAAATCCGCGAGGCGGCCAAGGAGACTGCCAAGCAAGGCCTCCTTGTTGGCGAAGTGATAAAGCAGCCCGCCTTTGGACACGCCCGCCTGTTTGGCGGCGGCCTCCAGAGTCAGGCCACTGACACCCCGTGTCCGCACGAGGGTTTCAGCGGCGTCGAGGATCCGGGTGCGGGCGTCGGCCAATGGGTGTTGGTTTGGGGTCGGGGGTTGCATGCGAGGTTAGTATACCGTCTGGACGGTTTGGTCAACCGTCCAGACGGTTTAGTTGGTGACGGCCCGTTGCCGGCGCGCCGCTGTCATCGCCGCGCGCGGGTCGCGTTGGAGACGGCACGCGGAGACACCTGCTCGCCAGGTTTCCGATAAGGGTCATATACGGGCATAACGAACCATTCAGGTGTCGCGGCCATCTCACGCTCCTTCATCGCCGCGCCGGACGACGAACAGGCGATGTGGCGCTTCGGTCAGCGCGTACGCCTCGCGCGGCTGTTCGACCGCGCGAGGGTACGCCCATGAGCCGGTTCCTGGGCGGGTGTCTCCCTCACTCAGGGAAACATACGGGCGATTCGGTGCCGAACGCCGTGACGGCGCGCGACATGCCGCCCCACGCCGTTCGCCCCGGCCTGCTATCCCTTTATGAACTGGTATGTCAGCGTGTATTTAATTTCGTCCACCCCGAGGACGCCGTAATGGACATCCCACGACGGAAGCGTGATGACCTCGAAGACCTTCGAGAAGTCGCTCGCTTTGATGGTTTGCGCCCCCATATCGGTGCCGCCGACCTGTAGGGTCAGCGCCAGCGACGTATTGAACTTGAGGATGGCGCCGACGTTCCAGGTCGATACGGCGGAGTCGTTGCCGGATTCGGCCATCTGAAACCCATCCCAGGCCGGAAAATGGTAGGTGACGGGGGTTTGATTGGGGTCCGGATCCTGTTGAAACGTGAACTTGACGGTATCGTAATTATCTTTCGAGTTGTTACAGGTCAGCCAAAGAAGCTGTATGAGATACGTCGCCTCGCCCGGCTGATAGATCGGATTGGATCCGGTATCGATATGGAAAAAATAAAAATCTTCCTCCTCGATGCCATCGTCGACCCCAAGATCGACGCCGACGAATGCCAGCCCCGGGTCTTCGTCTTCGCCTTTGAAAAAGGTCGCCACGGTTACCCCGGTTCCGTCGTCCACATCGACCTCGCCGCCGACATAAAGACCCGAGATATCGGAGACCTCGTTCGTCCAGAAGCCAAGACAAACGTCGCCCTCGATCCCGGCATCGATCCCAACATCCAGGGCGCCGCCGCCATAAACCGCGCTCTGCGAATTGGCGATATCGAGATTCTCGATAAACCCAATGGAACCGCTGATGCCGATGCCGATCACGAACTGGGCCAGCAGCCCGAACGAAATGGCCTTCGGAATGAAATCCGCGGGATCGATGTCCAGTTGCGCGGGATCGCGCAACCGCGCCTTCAGGCCGGCGAAATGCGGCCCTTGCAGCGCCGCGGCGCCCGGGCCTGTAACCCCGCCAGATCGAGCGTGTCGCGGCTCGCGATCAAATCCCGATAATCGTCCGACGCGCGATAACCCGCGACCGCCTCCCGCGCCGCGGCGCTCAGGGCGGACGGCAGCTTTGCCGCCGGCCTGGACGCACCGCGATCGCGCGGCGGCGGAACGGGCAAACTCAGGCCTTGTTGCGTGGCGAGTTCCCGCAATTCATTTTGGATCGTGGAGAGAGTCATGGTCGTTTTCTCACGGACAAATGGCCAGTTTTCGGGATGGCGGACGTCAGGACGTGATTTGCCATTTTATCGTATAGCTCGAACCATTGTGATTCGTGGGCGTCGTCTGCCCCCCGCTTCCCGAATTGGAGGCGACCGAAAAGCTGAACAAAAAGTCGTTGTCGTTGAGGATTCCCGTAACAACCTTAAAGTCCCGATCGAACGCCGTCGCGCAAACTCCATATTCGAAATTCACCACGATGCCGTTCGTTGGCGATGTCGGCGTCTCCGGCAATTGCACGGGGTGACCCGACTGCCCGAATTTAAAACCGATGGGCGGGTAACGGGTTGGCGGAAGTCCATCCGCCTGGATGAACATGAAAAAATCGTCCGGTGTGGGACCCGACGATTGATTGCAGAAAATTTCTGTAATGGTCAGTTGCACGGGTTTGTGTCTCCGTTTCTCGAATCGGAACAGATATCGCCCCGACATGGCGGCGCTCGCCAGGCCATGCGCGCGGTTCTCATATCTCAAGAGAACCGGTACCACCGATTCATGCGATCGGCAAGCCGGGAAAATCGCGCTTTCGGGAGTCTCGATGGTATTTTTTCTGAAACTCACGATAACGAACCGGCACCCGGCGGCGGTCCCAGCGGCCATACCGGCATACCGGACGTGCATATTTTCATGGGGACCCAGCGAACCCCATCGCCCGGGTTCCGGCCACCTGGTCCGGGCCGGCGGATTAACCCAGCCGCTCCCGCGCTGCCGTCGCCAGCCGGTCCGCCCGCTCGTTCATCTCGTTGCCGGCGTGGCCCCGGACCCATTTCCACTCGACCTCGTGCGGCTTCGCGGCATCCAGAATCCGCTGCCACAAATCCATGTTCTTCACGGGATCGCCGGTCGCCGAGCGCCAGTTCTTCCGCACCCAGCCCGTCATCCAACGAGTGATCCCGTTTTTGACGTATTCGCTGTCGGTGTGCAGCACGACCTTCGACGGCTTCTTCAACGCCTCCAGCGCCGAGGCCGCCGCGGTCATTTCCATCCGGTTGTTGGTGGTCGCGCGTTCCCCGCCCGTCAGTTCTTTCTCGACGCCCTTATAACGCAGGATCGCGCCCCATCCGCCGGGACCGGGATTGGGTTTGCACCCGCCATCGGTCCAGATTTCGACGATGTCGTCAGAGGCCATAAGCGTGTTCGTCCCTCGCGGCGCGGTGGAAGCGCAGGCGCCGCACGTATTCCATGGGGTCCTTCCGGGTCACCAGCGCGCCGTCCGGCGTGTTCAGCCAGTCATAGAGCCGCGTCAGCAGAAACCGGATCGCCGCGCCCCGGCACAGCACGGGAAGCGCGGCTTTTTCCGCCGCCGACAAGGGACGCACCGCCTCGTACCCGCTCAGCAGTGCGCGGCCCTTCGTGACGTTGAAGGAAAAATCCGTCTCGAAGCACCAGGCGTTCAGGCAGACGGCGACATCGTAGGCCAGCGAATCGGTCGCCGCGAAATAGAAGTCGATCAGCCCGGACAGCTTCCGGTCGAGGAAAAACACATTGTCCGGGAACAGATCGGCGTGGATATGGCCCAGCGGCAAATCCGCCGGCCAGTCCGCCAGGATGTCCGTCAGCGCGGTGTCGAGTTCCGCCATCATGCCGGGCTGGACCTCGTCGGCGCGGGCGCGGGAGCGTTCCAGCAGGGGACGCCAGCCATGGGCGCCCAGCGCGTTCGCCCGCCGCGGCGCGTAATCGGCGCCGGCCAGATGCAACGCCGCCAAAGCCCCTCCCACCGGGCCGCAATGCTCCACTCTGGGCCGGCGCGGCCAAACGCCAGGCAGGAACGTCGTGATCGCGGCATGCTTGCCCGCCAACACGCGCAGCGCCTCCCCGTCGCGCGCGCGCACCGGCTGCGGGCAAACGATCCCGCGTGTCGCCAGATGCGCCATCAGGCCGAGAAACCAGGGCAGATCGGCCGGATCGACGCGTTTTTCGTACAGCGTCAGGATAAAATCCCCGGCCGTCGTCTTCAGCGAGTAATTGGAATTTTCCACGCCCTCGGCGATGCCGCGGAAGGCGACCATGTCCCCGATGGCGTACTCCGTCAGGAATGCCGCCAGCGCCTCATCCGTGACTTCGGTGTAGACCGCCATGGTCCCGGACGCTCAATGCGTCCAGTTTTCATACCGCGCGTAGCTGAAGTTGTCGGCATAGGCCTTGGGACGGACGCGGCGTTCCCTGGGGATCTCGACCTCGTAGGGAATACCTTCGCGTTCGGCGTAGGCGATCGCTTCGTCCTTGGAGGCGAAGATCAGCTTCACCTGCGCCTGTGTGTCGCCGCCGCCAATCCAGCCCATGAGCCGGTCCGCCTTGTTCGGCGCGTCGGAGGTATGCACGAGCACCCAGTCCGTGCCGGCCCGTCCGGACTGCATGGCATTCTTCGGCGGCAGAAAGATTCGGGCCCGCATGGAAACGCTCTCCAAAAACCAATGGTCGGGGCGGCGGGACTCGAACCCACGACCTCCTGTACCCAAAACAGGCGCGCTACCAGGCTGCGCCACACCCCGACGGAACGCCCCCAACCTATGGACGGGGACCGCCAGAGGCAAGGGCGGACTTGCCATTGCTATTTCGCGTTGCCGAAAATCCGCTGTTTGACCACGTCCCCCACCCGGATGTTCAGCCGCGCGGCCGTCCCCGCCGCCACTTCCAGCGTCGCTTTCACCGGTCCCCGGCTGGAAATCGTCGCGAGACTCCCGGGCACCGCGTTTTCGGCGATCGAGCGGATCGTGCCGTCGGCGTTGATGAAAATCATGTCCAGCGAGGCGATCGTGTTCCGCATCCACATCGACGACTCGCGTGGGATGCCCCAGTCGAACAACATCCCGCCATCCGGCGGCACGCCGGGGCGGAACATCTCGCCGACTTCCTGCTGCGCCGGGGTCAGCGCCATTTCGACGTTGAAGACGTGCTCGGCGCCGTCCCGGACAACGATGGTCAGTCTCTCCTTCGGCAACTCGGGCTGCGCTTTGGTCGTATCCGCGGCCCATGCGGCGATGGGGCACAAGGCCAGGAGCGTGAAAAGCAAACGGCGGCGCATGAAAAAACCCTCCCGGCGGTCAATGGCGGCTGAGGCGGGCGGCTTCCGCCGCCAGTGCCTCGATCAGAGCGGTCAGATCGCGGCTGGTTTCCTCGAAGCCGGACGAATGGGTGTAGGAAGCCTCGTCCATATACAGATCGCGGGCGATTTCGATTTGCAGCGCATGCACATGCTCGCGCGGGCGGCCGTAATGGCGGGTGATGTAACCGCCGGCATAAGGGTCGTTGCGCCGGACCCGATACCCGAGATCCACCAGCTTTCGTTCCACGAACCGGACGATATAGGGCGAGCAGGATGTCCCGTGCGCGTCGCCCAGCACGATATCGGCGAGCCGGTCGCCCCGCCCGCTGACCGGCACATGCGACGGCATCGAATGACAATCGACCAGCACGCATTGCCCGAACACGGCCCGCGTGCCCTGGATCAGCGCGGCCAGGGTCTCGTGAAACGGCCGCCAGCAGGCCTCGATTCGCCGCTCCGCCTCGGCGAAGGTCAGCTTGCCGCGATAAATCGCCTCGCCGGAGGACACCACGCGCGCGATCGTTCCCAGACCGGCATTGACCCGCGCGCTGGTGGTGTTGACCCAGTCCGGCAGCTTGTCGGCGAACATCGCCGGATCGAGTTCCCACTGCTCCCGGTTGGGATCGCACCAGGCGCGGGGAAAGGTCGCGTGCACCAGGGGCGCGCCATGGCCCGGCGCGGCGGAAAACAATTCCTCGACAAAGCTGTCCTCGCTGCGGCGCAGGCCTGGCGCGTCGAGGCGCGAGGCGGCGAGGAACTCCGCGGGATAATTCCGCCCGGAATGCGGCGAGGCGAACACAAGCGGCGTCGTCTGCGACACGGGGCGGGCAACGATGACCGGCGGTTGAGTCCGGGATTTGGCGGGCGCGGCGGGGACATCCATCCTCGCATTCAAGCGGGACATCGCGGCGCTGTCACCTGGGGGCCCCTTGTGGGCGCGGAAAACATGCCATGGCGGCGCGGCGCTTTTCCTTCTTCGCCCAAGGGAGGGGCGCGTGGTATGCCGCCGCCACGGCGGGGACACGCCACTTGCGGGCCCCTCGCCTCCTACCTAGGATCGCGAAAAGGTCAACAACAGGAGAGTCCATCGTGCCGCAATCGCCAGGAACCACCTTCGCCGCCGACCCGTTAACCTTCATTGTCCGGCATCAGCTTTGGGACAACAACGTCGAAGACCACATGGACCAGGGCGTGTCCGTCGATGTGGTGTCGGCCATCGACGGCAAGACCGTCTCCATGCTGCGCTTCAATTGTTTCGATATCGAGAGCGGGTATGTCTACGGCCCGGAAAATCCCGCGTTGTCGACCCCGCTTCGCGTCGGCGGCGGCATGGGCATTCACTGCCGCATGGACCCGATCACCGACGGCAACCCGATCTTCCACACCATTCGCCTGCTGGGCTCCAAGCTCGTCAAAATGCTCGAAAAGGCCGGCTACCCGGAAATCGCCGCCGCGACGAACATGGACGCGGTGCGCCGCGTGCTGCCGGAGCTGGAAACCTGCGCCCGCGAAACCTTCGTCGCCAAGCGCAACACGGTGAAGCACAACCGCGGCACGGATATGTTCGAAGCCGGCGTCATCCGCTTCGGGCTTGAAATGCGGCGCCAGAAGAACGGCGACGGCGGCCTCGCGCTGCACGTGCTCGGCGATGTCGGCGGGACCAAAGGCAAATCCTATGTCGAGGAAACCGAACTCCTCGCCTTCGACTGCTTCTGGAAGGACGCGCATTACCACTACGGCCCGCGCAACAAGAACCACCGGACCAACTGGGACCTGGCGATCGTGGACGATCCCTTGGACTGGACGTTCGAACAGATCGAAAATCGCAAACTGCCCGCGATGATCGCGCGCGCCGGCTACCCGGACATCGCCGCCGACCTCGACCTCGACCTGATCGCGTCGGTTGTGCCCGCGTTGAAAAAACGCGCCTACGAAATGTACGAAGAAGGCGAGCGGCTGACCGGGCATAAAGGCCTGCCGCTGGAATTCACGCCGAACCTCGCGGCCGGTTAAGGCCGTGGCGGGACGAAGGGGGCGGACACCCCCTTCCGAACGCGCCATTCGCGAAAAAAAAAAGCGGCACGCCCCTGGGCGTGCCGCCTTTTTGTTTGCCGCGAATCCTGTCAGCGGAACGGGACCAAACGCCCCTGCTCCGTGTCCCAAAGCGCCAGACGGGCACAACGGAAACTCTCCCGCAACGTCAGCCGCGGGGCGGTGCGCAGCGCGGGAATCGCTTCGTGGCACTCCTTCAGCCGGTAATTGGGGATACGGCTGGCCAGATGGTGAATGTGATGAAAACCGATATTTCCGGTCATCCAGTGCAACACCGCCGGCAGATCGTAGAACGACGAACCGCGCAGCGCGGCGGCATGGAAATCCCAGGCGGGCCGGGCCGCCCAATACGCGTGCTCGAACTGATGCTGGATATAGAACAGCCAAACCCCGACGGTCGCGGCCAGCAGGATCACCGGCAGCCACCCCATCAGAACGGGCTGGAGCCCGAAAGTCGCGATCAGAATCGTGACCAGCCCGGCGAGAGCCAGGTCGGTGCCGACGATGCTGACCCAATCGCGCCATTGCCGTTTGGGACTGCCCTTCGGAATGCGCAAACGCAGCAAAATCAGCCAGGCCGGCCCAACGCCGAACATCACCAGCGGATGGCGATAAATCCGGTACGACATGCGCCGGAGAAACGGCAGCGCACGATATTCCTCCAGCGTCAGAATCGTCACGTCGCCCGTCCCGCGGCGATCCAGATCCCCGGTCGTCGCATGGTGCATCGCGTGATCGCGGCGCCAGAACGTGTACGGCGTGAGTGTCAGAAGGCTCAGCGCCCGGCCCAGCAGGCCGTTGGCCCAGTTGGACGCGAAAAACGATCCATGGCCGCAATCGTGCTGTATCACGAACAAACGCACCAACAGCACCGCGCCGGCGGGTAACAGGATCAGGCCCGCGAGCACATGATAGTACAACGCCGCGAGCAGCGCCGCCATGACCGCGACAAAGGGCGGGAACGTGGTCGCCAATTGCAACCAGGCCCGCCCTGGGCTGGGTTTCATATAGGGAGCGACAAGGTCCCGCCATGAGGCGCCCGGCGGCATCGGCGGGGCGTTGGAGTCAGATGGTGGCAGCGGCGTGGCTCCGGTCGGAGACGAACATGGCGCCGCCGGCTTCGCGGGAGGCGCCGTTGGCGGGCCGGATGGGTCCGGCATGGATCTAACTGGCTCCGCGGGAACGCCTCAGGGCGCGTCCCACGGGAGCGGGAGGCGGTGTAGGCGGAAGGCGGGGGAAGCCGAAGGCGGAGCGAACCCCGCCCAGGCGATCAGCGTGTCTCGAGATTGACCGCCGAGCTTTTGCCCCGCTGTCCCTCTTCGATTTCATAGGCCAGCTTCTGGCCCTCTGGCAGGGTCGTCTTGCCCGCGCGTTCCACCGCCGAGATGTGCACGAAGACATCCTTCGAGCCGTCGTCGGGCTGGATGAAGCCATAGCCCTTCTGGGCGTTGAACCATTTAACAGTGCCGGTCGGCATGATATCTCTCCATTTACGTTCTTCCGCCGCGCGGATCGGCGTGGCGGGTCTGACCTCGGCGATCGGATAGGGCACCGGGTTCGACGCGGGAACGCAACGAAAAACGGACCTGACACAAACAACAGGGCGACCCTGGGCATATAGGGCCCAGGGTGGCCCGATGCAAGGAATACCGCCGGGCAACAGCAGTTCTCATTATGGAAAAATCATGGGTGAAGATTGGCGGGTAAAATCAGAATCGAATTCCCAAATGCCGTAGTCAGGAAGGCAACGGTGGCGGTTCGATGAAAGCCAGCGTCGCCAGGACCTCTTCCCAGCCTGAAAAAACCAGGAACACCGTGATCGACCGCAGGTGCTCGAAGAAGCGTTTGCGCGTGCCGATGGCTTCAGTC
>CANJJS010000051.1 GCA_947474705.1 Acetobacteraceae bacterium
ATCAACGTCGTGACCTCCGGCACCGCGATGGTGATCGCGCAGATCAAGGCGCAACTGGATCGCCTGGTGCAGGTCCACCGTGTTTCCGACCTGACCGCCGAGGGCCCGCATGTCGCGCGCGAAATGGCGCTGGTGAAGGTCGTCGGCACCGGGGAAAAGCGCGTCGAGGCGCTGCGCATCGCGGAAACCTTCCGCGCCCGCGCCGTCGATACCACGACCGGTAGCTTTGTCTTCGAAATCACCGGCGCGTCCGACAAGCTGGACGCGTTCATCGATCTGATGCGGGATCTCGGCCTGGCCGAGGTGTCCCGGACCGGCGTCGCGGCGATCGCCCGCGGCGCCAGAACCATCTCCGCTCTTCCCTCCGAACACTGAAAGGAACGAACCCCATGCGGGTCTATTACGACACCGACTCCGACGTGAACCTGATCAAGGGCAAGAACGTCGCCATCATCGGCTATGGCAGCCAGGGCCACGCCCATGCCAACAACCTGAAGGACAGCGGCGCGAAGAACCTCGCCGTCGGCCTGCGCGCCGGTTCCGCGGGCATCGCCAAGGCCGAGGCCGCCGGCCTGAAGGTCATGGACCCCGCCGACTGCGCCAAATGGGCCGACGTCGTGATGGTTCTCACCCCCGACGAGGGCCAGGGCGACCTGTATCGCGAAAAGCTGCACGCCAACATGAAACCCGGCGCCGCGCTGGCCTTCGCGCATGGGCTGAACGTTCACTTCAACCTGCTCGACCCGCGTCCCGACATCGACGTCTTCATGATCGCGCCCAAAGGTCCTGGGCATACCGTGCGCAGCGAGTATCAGCGCGGCGGCGGCGTCCCCTGCCTGGTCGCGGTGTCGCAGAACCCGTCCGGCAACGCGCTGGAAGTCGCGCTGTCGTATGCCTCCGCCATCGGCGGCGGCCGCGCCGGCATCATCGAGACGACCTTCAAGGAAGAATGCGAAACCGATCTGTTCGGCGAACAGGTCGTGCTGTGCGGCGGCCTGGTGGAACTGATCAAGGGCGGTTACGAGACCCTGGTCGAAGCCGGTTACGCGCCGGAAATGGCCTATTTCGAGTGTCTGCACGAAGTGAAGCTGATCGTCGATCTGATTTATGAAGGCGGCATCGCCAACATGAACTATTCGATCTCCAACACGGCGGAATACGGCGAGTATGTCACCGGCCCGCGGATCATCACGGACGAGACCAAGGCTGAGATGAAGCGCGTCCTCGCCGACATTCAGTCGGGACGTTTCGCCCGCGACTGGATGCTGGAAAACAAGGTCAACCAGTCCAGCTTCAAGGCGACCCGCCGCCGTCTGGCCGAGCATCCGATCGAGGAAATCGGCGCCAAGCTGCGCGCGATGATGCCCTGGATCAGCAAGAACGCGCTGGTCGATAAAACGAAGAACTGAGACCGCCTTACCGCTCCCACGCGAAACGATCCGCGTGGGAGCGGACAGAGAACCAGGATGGGCCGCCAGGCCGCGCGCGCCATTCCCTCCGGGCTTTCCGTCCAGCCTCTCCCCGCCATCGCCCGGCGAGACATGGGGCGGTCCGCCGGATAGCGCTCGCTTCCCGCCACGGCGGGCCAAAGTGTCGGAAATTCTTACAGTCCCCGCGAAGTCGCGCGTAAGACGCTCTTCAAGACTTTGGATTCATTCGCACAATGCGCGCGGCATGGAATTTGCCTCCCCTGACGGAAAATCGATAGGATCGGCATCATGTATTCCATCGCGCGAGGCGCGCTCGCCTTGGCCGCCTGCCTCATGTTCGCGACCGCCGCCGAGGCCGCGTTGATCTCAAAAACCTTCACGTTCTCCTGGACGGGGGGAGGGCTTGTCCCGGATCCGCTGGAGGGCCGATTCACCGTCACCTGGGACAACAGCCTGAACTATACCGATCAAACCTCCGGGATCACGCTCGACAGCTTCAACGGCGCCGCTCTGGGATCGCCCTTTGGCTTCACTTACCAGACCGGCGGCGATAGCTTGCTCGTGGGCGGAACACAGGGGGGCGCCAATGCGATAAACGCAGCCACCAACGACCTCCACCTTACAATATTCGCCGCGTCCACCTCGGCTCCGATGCTTGCGGCCTTTGCTTACGCCAATGGCGGCCCGTTTCTCCTTGGAGTCAGTGGCACTGGCACCTTCACGTCCGTCGATGCACCGGAGCCGGCCTCGATCGCGCTGTTGGGCGCGGGTTTGATCGGTCTGGCGCGGGTTCGCCGGCGCCGCTGATCCGGACGCCGTCCGCCGCGGCGGTGCCAGGCGGGGGGCCGTCTGGCCTGGCACCGTTGGCGCTGGCATGAAGGGCGGCGGAACCGGAAACGCCAGGCCGCGAACACGCGGAACGGCGGCGACGCCCAGGCCGGCGAAACCAGGCAGGAACGCGCGGCGGCCGGGACAAGGTGCCTCCACCGCGCCATCGTGCTATGCCCGCCGCCAACACCGCGCGCCAGGCCCCTTCATGCTCACCGCTTTTGCTCCAGCGACCCCCAGCCCAACCCGTGTCCCGGCGCCGCCGACCCGCGAGGCCCTTGGCGCCGCCGTCTGGATCGACCTCCAGGACCCGACTCCCGAGGAAGCCGCGCTGGCCGCCGAAGCGACCGGCCTCCACATCCCCACCAAAGCCGAGGTCAGCGAAATCGAGACCTCGAGCCGCCTCGTCCTGCGCGACGGCGTCCTTTATCTCAGCACCCCGCTGATCAGCCTCGCCGACGGGCCCAAAATCGTTCCCGCCGGCTTCGTTCTGTCCCACGACCGCCTGATCACCGTCCGCTTCGCGCCCAGCGTCACCTTTTCCGCCTATATCGAGCGGGCGCCCACGGGCGACGTGCCGCTCGACACCGCCGCCGCCACGCTTATTGGCCTGCTTGGCGCCATCGTCGACCGCCAGGCCGACGCGTTGGAACATACGCACGCCGAACTCGACGCCATTTCCCACCGGGTTTTTTCGCTTGGCGGCCGCCGCCGGGCCGGGCGCAAAATGGAGGACCGGCTCCTGCGCGCCACGCTCGCCGAGTTGGGCCGCATCGGCGACCTTATTTCCCACATTCGGGAGAGTCTGATCGGGATCGGCCGCCTGATCCCCTTCATCGATACCCATACGGCGGCATGGCTGCCCCAGGACCTCCGCCCGAAACTGACCTCGCTGCGCGACGACACCGCCTCGCTTGGCGACTACGATACCCATCTTAACGACAAGCTTCAGTTCCTGTTGGATGCCACTTTGGGTTACATCAACATCGCCCAGGCCGACGTCATGAAAGTCATGACCATCGCCTCGGTGGTTGGTATTCCGCCGGTGCTGGTCGCCGGGATCTATGGGATGAATTTTAAGAATATCCCGGAATACGACTGGGCTTATGGATACCCTTATGTCTGGGGGCTGATCGTGATCACAACCCTGATCCCGCTGGGATTGTTCTGGTGGCGCAAATGGATCTGAACCCCGCCCGGCTTTCCATCCGCATCGCGGATATCGTGACCCTCGATGTGGACGCCATCGTCAACGCCGCCAACGAAACCCTGCTGGGCGGCGGCGGCGTGGACGGCGCCATCCATCGCGCCGCCGGCCCGGACCTGCTGGCGGAATGCCGGACCCTTGGCGGATGTCCGACGGGACGGGCGAAAATCACAGGCGGTTACCGTTTGCGCGCGCGGCATGTGATCCATACCGTGGGGCCGATCTGGCGCGGCGGCACCGCGAACGAACCCGAACTTCTGGCGAGTTGCTATCGCGAGAGCCTCGCTTTGGCCGTCGCGCATGGTATCGAAACCATCGCGTTTCCGGCGATAAGCTGCGGGGTCTACGGATATCCCATTCCGGCGGCGGCGCGGATCGCGGTCGATACGGTCAATGCGTTTCTGGCGGCGGACCCTTCGCTGAAGCAGGTCGTCTTCGCGTGTTTCGGCGACACGGTGTTCGCCGCGTTCCAGGCCGCCGCCGGAGGTTGACGCCTCCTATGGCGCCACACCGGCCGGCCGGTCGTCCATGCGGAACGCCAGCGGCACGGCGTCCCGCGACACGCGCGCGCGGAACGGCGGTTCGACCGCCGCCAGATCGACGAGGTCGACCCGAAAAGGCAGGTCGGACTCCGACAGGGCCTCGGCGATTTCCCCGATCAGGTCCAGGTCCAACGGTCCGTCTCCGGCCAGCGCCAGGTCGAGGTCGGAAAAGGCACGGGCGCGGCCTCGCGCGCGGGACCCGAATACGTAAACCTGGACATGCGGCGGCAACCGGTCCCGTAAAACCCGTGTCAGGATCGCGCGCTCCGCGTCGCCAATATCCAAGGAGTCCGTCACGATGGCCGCGCGGTCAGGGTGTCGAACAGGTGCGCGGCTTCCTTCAGGAAATCCGGGATGCCCGCGACAACCGCCATGGCCGCGGCCGCCGCGTAGGTGTGGCTGGTTCTGGCGCGGAGGTCGCGGTAACGCCGCCACGCCGGCCAATCGCCCAGGAGCAGGCCGTGCTCGTTACCCAGTCGAATCAGGTCCTGGAAGGGCATCTGGTCGAACAACGCGGGCGAGGCTGAGACATGACGCAAATACCGGCGCAACATCCGATGGGCGAGTTCGTAGGTGTACTCGAACCGCTGGATCAACCCGTCCCGCACCTGTTCGTCCGCCGGTTCGCGGAGGTGGCGGGCCAGTCCCTCGCGCAAGCGCGCGACCGCGTTCCCCAATGGGCCAAAATCGAGTTCGGGTGCGCCGGTCACGTCGAGGCCTCCGGGGTTGCGCGCGTCATGGTGCCACACCGCCGTTACATGCGCCACGGCGTTCCGGACCGCCATCTGACACGCGGCGGGGGCCTCCAATACATGGGTATGTGTTCGCAATTTCCTTGAAATATTAACTGGATTACAACATCATCTCTTTATCGAGAACAACGCGGGATACCGTGAAAGAGGAGTGCCGGGAATGGCGACGTGCCTGGATTACGCGAAGATCGCCTACGCGGCGTATTTCACGTCCACGAGCCAATATTACGCCGATCCCTCGGGCCACATGGTCGACGATTGGGGTGTTCAGACCTGGGAGACCGGGACCTTGTTCGGGGACGGGTTCCAGGGCGGGATCTGGACCTCCGACAAAGAGGTCGTCGTCGGTTGCTGCGGCACGAACCCTGGGCAGTTCGGCAAACTGTTCTCCGACCTGAGCGCCGACGCGCGGATCGGATTGCGGATTCTGCCGAACCAGGCGTCCTCGGCGCGGAAAATGGTGCGCGCGGCAAAGGAGATCGCTGGTAGGCGGCGGGTTTCGGTGACCGGGCACTCGCTGGGCGGCGGTCTGGCCCAGGTGGTGGGGGTGTGGGAGGAAGTGCCGTTCGTGACGTTCAACGCGCCCGCGATGAAGCATGTCATCAAGGCCGCGAACATCAATATTTTCAAACCGATGATGATGATCCGGACTTTGCTCGCGAAAAGCCCGGACGACTCGGCGGGCGTCAACTTCCGCATCCGGGGTTTGGGGTCGGACGGGAAAATCTATAACGATATGGTCAGCCTCGAGGGGGTGTTGGGCGGTCACGTGGGCATGACGGTGGATCTGCCGTGGCGCGGCGGCGGCGACGCGCATGGTAAAAATACGTGCTGGCAGGCGGTCATGGAGACGGATTGGGCGTTTATCGATCCGTTCGGGGGGTGAGCGGCCCACGCGGGGAAGCGTCCCAGGCGATGGTCAGGCCGTGAGGGTCAGTTCCGCCATGGCACCAAATCGTCGAGATCGACTCGCAACGCGCGGGCAATGGCAAGCAACGGCCGGAGCCCCCCCTCCTGTGCGAACGTCTCAATCGCGACGATGAGACCGGGCGCGACCTCCGCCGCATTGGCGAGTTCTTCCAGGGTCATCCCGCGCAACTCCCGAAATACCATGACCGGGTGCTCCCCGGCATGGAGGCGCTGGACCACCGACCAAGGACGGATCTCGTCGTTTGCCTGCTCCATGCGCGCGAGCATAAACGTGACGGCGTCTCTCTGATCTTCCATTTCCTCAAGTTCGCGGGCGCGGTCGTTGTCGATATTATCGGCCATCAGCGGTAAACTTCCCTGCGATGCATCACCCGGGTCACCTCCATACGCCCGTCCACGATCGCGAAGATCGCGCGCCAGTCCCCCGCGCGCAATCGAAATCCCGATCGAGTACCAGCCAATGGCACGACGTCGTGACGCGGATCGGTGGGCGAAATCGCATATGCCTCTATGCGCGCCTTGATCCGCTCCCGATCCGTGAACGGCAATCCCGCCAGGTCTTTCTGTGCACGCGGCAGGATGAATAATTCCACCCGTGTTATTCCGCCGCCAGTTTCTCCGCGTCCGCGGCCTTTTTCAGTTCGGCCGCCTTCGCTTCCACCAGTTCGACGATATGATCGACCATCGTCGTGCCTTCGATCGTATGGTCGGTCTTCCCCGCGCTGTAGATCATGTGCCGCCCATTGCCGCCCCCGGTGACGCCAAGGTCGGTCATCAGCGCCTCGCCCGGCCCGTTCACCACGCAGCCGATGATCGACAGGGTCAGCGGCGTTTCGATATGCGACAGGCGGTCTTCCAGCGTTTGCACGGTCTCGATGACATTGAACCCCTGGCGCGCGCAGGACGGGCAGGAGATCACCTTCACGCCGCGGTGGCGAATCCCCAGAGACTTCAGAAGATCCCAGCCGACCCGGACTTCTTCCTCGGGTTCATCCGACAATGACACCCGCAGCGTATCGCCGATCCCGGCCCAGAGCAGCGAGCCCAGACCGATCGAGGATTTCACCGTTCCCATGCGGCGGCCGCCGGCCTCGGTGATCCCGATATGCAGCGGATGGTCGCAGACCTCGGCGAGTTGCTGATAGGCCGCGACCGCCAGGAACACGTCGGAGGCTTTCACGCTGATCTTGAAGTCGTGAAAGTCATGCTGCTGTAATATATTGGCGTGGTACAGCGCGCTTTCGACCAGGGCTTCCGGGTTCGGCTCGCCGTATTTCTCCAGCAGATGCTTTTCAAGCGATCCGGCGTTGACGCCGATGCGCATGGAGCAGCCGTGATCCCGCGCCGCCTTCACGACCTCGCGGACCCGTTCGTCGCTGCCGATATTGCCGGGATTGATCCGCAGGCAGGCGGCGCCGCTCTCGGCGGCTTCAATGGCGCGGCGGTAATGAAAATGGATATCGGCGACGATCGGGACTTCGACCTGCTTCACGATCTCTTTCAGCGCCAGGGAACTGGCCTGATCGGGGCAGGAGACACGGACGATATCGACGCCCGCCGCTTCGGCGCGTTTGATTTGCGCGACGGTTCCCGCGACGTCGGAGGTCAGGGTGTTCGTCATCGTCTGCACCGTGATCGGCGCGCCGTCGCCGACCGGCACTTTACCCACGTAAACCCGCCGCGAGGCGCGGCGTTTGATTTCCTGATAGGGGCGATAGAGGCTCATGCGGGACTCCCATGCGTCCCGGTCTGTCCGGGCGGTGTTGGCCGTTCGATAGCCGAGAGAACGCCGCGCGGCTACCGCCTGGTGGCCGCCGCGGCTGGCGCGACGTATCCGGCTTTGAGTTGATCCGGGTCCATCGGCACGTCCTTGCGGACCACGCCAGAGCCGCCGATCGCGGGCACCTGGTTGCCATCGACCAGGACCTCCACGCGGCCGGCATTGCCGGTGTTCAGGATCAGGTTGGGCCGCGCGGGGACCGCGAAGGTTTCGCCGGCCTTCATGACCTTGGCGACCAGAACCTGGCCGCCGCGTTCCCTGACCTGCACCCAGGTATCGCCGGTGAAGCGCAGGGTGACGCGGGTGGTTTCCGTGGCGGCGCCACCGTCCGTGACAGGCGCGGGGGGCGCGTCGGGCCGCCGCATCTGTGGGGTCACCGGCATGGCGATCGCCGTCGTGGCGGTCGCACCCGGAATCGGCGTGGGACGCGTGGCTTCCACCGGCGGCGGCGGCACTGGATCCGGCGCCAGCAGCGGGTTTTCCGTCGCGGCGGAGCGTGGTTCGAACTGGTCGTCGTCGAGCGGCGCGGCGGCCACGGGCGGTGGCGCCGGCACGCGCCCATCCGGTCCCGGCAGTGCCTGTTCGGCGAGCGAGGCGAGTCGCGCCGGTACGGGCGCGACGGTTTCCGCGGGGAGTTTGCCTTCGCCCGACAGCCGGTACCAGCCGATATAGGCGCCGCCCGCCAGCACGAGGCCGAGCAGGATCAGCGCGCCGGCCGGCAGGCCTCGTTCCGGCACGGGGGCCAGGAATTCGAGTTTGGTGTCGCGTTCGATTTCCCCGGCCTCCGCGCGGAAGCGGCGGGCGGTTTCCTCGGGTTCGAGGCCCAGGGCCATGGCGTAGCTGCGGAGGTAGCCGAGCGCGTAGACGTTGCCGGGCAGCTTATCGAGTCGCCCGGCTTCCAGCGCTTCCAGATAGGCCACGCGGATCCGCAGCATGGCCGCGACGTCGGTCAGCGCCCACCCCAGGCGTTCCCGCGCGGCGGACAGATCCGCGCCAGCGCGTGGCGCGTCCAGGTTTGTATCGAACGTGGCTCCACCTTGCGGCGGAGATGCCCCATTTTTTGTCTTTATTGACATATTTTCTCGCGGCACGATCACTCCGCCTGTCTTTGCAAACCCATGTCAGAAACCAGTCGCCCGCGCGACACCAGGTGGAAACGGTGTCTTCGCGGGCGCGGCATGATTTAACCCAGGTCCGCGTCCTTTGCCAACCACCCCAGACAATGTGACAGGGTTTTCATATGGCAATATGGTGGCCTTCGATTCAGCCGTCGGTCAACAAGGGCCAGAGGTTATCGCCGCCTCTGAGACAGGCGTACGCGCCCACTTTGGCCGCCCATTCCGGATCGGCGCCGAACTCCTCGCGCCAGGACCACAGGCGTCTGGTGGAGAGTTGCAGCGCGTATTCCTTGGTGAAGCCGATGGCGCCGTGGACCTGGTGGGCGATTTCGCAGGCCAGGGTCGCCGCCTCTCCCACGCGGGTTTTGGCGACGGCGATCAGGAATTCCTCGCGGTCCGGATCGGTTTCGGCCAGGGCTTCGATGCCAAGGTTGGCGGCGGCGACGGCGGCGGCGGTCTGACCGGCGAGGACGGCGAGGTTTTGTTGCACCGCCTGGAATTTCGAGATCGGCCGGCCGAACTGCACGCGTTCCTGCGCGTAGTTCACGGCGAGGTCCATGGCTTTTTCCAGCGCGCCCGACATCATCGTCGCCCGCGCCAGCGCGCCGCGCCGGTAGAGTCGCGCCCGCGACACGCCGTTCGCCACCGGGGCGACCTGGTCGGAGGACAGGCGCACGTCGTTGAAGGTCAGCGTGTCCCGCGACTCGTTGGCGATGTTTTTACCTTTGGCCAGTTCCGCGCCGCCGGTTCCGTCGAAGGTGGCCACCATTTCCCCGTCCGGCCCGTTGGCGATCAGCACCGCGCGAGTCGCGAAGGAGGCGTAAGGCAGCCGCGATGCCGTGCCGGACAGGCGCCAACCGTTGCCGTCGCGGCGCAGGCTCAGCGAGTCGCTGTTGCGCACGGGTCCGACTGTCATCGGGCCGTCGCTCGTTTCAAGACCGCAAGAAGATGCCGCCCATGCCGCGAGCATTGTCTCCGCCAGCGGGATCGGCGCCGAATAGCGCGCCGCGACTCGCAGGGCGGCGTAAAGGTCGGACCATTCGGCGTCCGCGCCTCCCGCCGACTCGGGCAGCGCCGCCAGCGGAACCCCCGTTTCCGCCACGGCGTCCCAGAGACCTTGGGCGAACACGCCCGTCTCCGCCGCGTCGGCGACCTGTTTCGTGCAGTGATCCTCGAACAGCCGGCTCATGCTTTCCAGCAGCATCCGGGTTTCGTCGCGAATGGCCATTTTTTATCCTTCCCTTCAGCGCAAGCCCAGAGTCTTCAACGTAAACCAAGCCCGCGGGCGATGATCCCCCGCAGGATTTCGCGCGTGCCGCCCTGGATGGAGAAGCGTGGCGCGTTCATGGTGGAGCGGGCGATCATCGAGGTGTAGACGTCGATCGCCTCCAGCTCCGGTTCGGTCGGGAACAACTGCCGCGCGACGACGGGGATGTCCTGTTCGTAGCGGGTGCCAAGGTCCTTCACGACGGCGGCTTCGTTGTTCGGGTTGGCGCCTTCCTGCAACATGCCGGCGATCGAGACCGACATGCTGCGCAATGTCGCGAGCTGCGAGATCAACTTTCCGAGCGCGGCGGCGGTGGCCTTGTCCGGGTTGGGGCCGGCCATGCGGAGCATTTGTTGCAGCATCTGGAACAAGACCAGGAACCGGTCGGGCGCGCTGCGCTCGAACGACAATTCGCTGGTCAACTGGTTCCAGCCGTTGCCCTCTTTGCCGAGCAAACGGTTATCGGGGACGATGACGTCGGTGAGGAAAATTTCGTTGAAGTGGTGCTCGCCGAGAAGATTGATCACGGGCCGGATTTCGATGCCGGGCAATTTCAGGTCCAGCAGGAACTGCGTCGCGCCGGCGTGGCGGTCGTTCGGATCGTCCTTGCCGTCGCTGGACATCTTGCAGAACAGAATCGCGTAATCGGCGCGATGCGCGTTCGAGGTCCAGAGCTTCGTGCCGTTGATTTTATATCCGCCGTCGACCTTCACCGCCCGCGTGCGCGTGCCCGCGAGATCGGACCCGGAGTTGGGCTCGCTCATGCCGATGCAGAAGGTCAGTTCCCCCGCGGCGATGGCCGGCAGGAAGAAATTTTTCTGCTCCTCGGTGCCAAAGCGCAGCAGGTTCGGTCCGCTTTGCCGGTCGCCGGTGTAATGGGCGGACAGTGGCGCGCCCGCGACCAGCATTTCCTCGATGACGACATAGCGTTCGAAGGAGGTCCGTTCGTGGCCGCCATATTGCTTCGGCCAGGTCATGCCGATCCAGCCCTTCTTGCCCATGGCGCGGCTGAATTCGCGGTTATGGTCGCCACGGGAGAAGCCCATGACGTGCTGGTGTTCCTTGATGAAGGCGCGGACTTCCTTGCGGATTTCCAGTGCCTCTTGCGGCATTTCCACCGGATCGAACCGGAAGGTGGGGGTGACCATGGCGGTTTCCTCTTATTGGTTCGGGTTGAACCCTTTGAAGACATGGGGGATGCGTTGGATGTCGGCGACCAGTTCCCGCATCAGGCCCGGCGGGGTGCTGTCGGGGAAATGGACGTCAATCGAGTCGGCGGCGCCGCCGAAGCGGTCCTCGATGGCCTTGGGCAACTGGTCGTAGGTGCCGCAGGCCGCGAAGACGCGGACGACGTCGTCGGAGATTTCGGCGCCCATCTTGTCCCATTGGCCCGCGACCGACATGCGATGCAGCTTCAGGCCGAGGTCGCCGATCCCATGCAGTTGCAGGATCGGCAGATAGGTGCGGGTGGAACCGTAGAAGCCGATCCGCTCCCGTGCCTTGTCCATTTCCGCCGCGACGGTTTCATTGTCGGGCCCGGTGCAAACGAAGCCGCCGCCGTGGATGTCGAAATGCTCGCGCGACCGCCCGCCGCGCCGCATGCCTTCCAGCATTTGCGGCATGCAGACCTCTTCCAGATATTTCCGCGAGCAGATGGGATGCAGCCGCACCCCGTCCGCCACCTGGCCCGCGACCCGCAGCATCGCGTCGCCGACGGCGGCGATCGTCACGGGGACCATTGGCAGGCCCGTCGGCTCTGGCGCGAAGGCCGGGGTCATCAGGGACAGTTTGTAGTGTGGGCTGTCGAAGGCCAGTTTTTCGCCGGTTTCCCAACAGCGCCACAGCGCCCGCAGCGCCAGCACGTAATCCCGCAGCCGCGGCGCGGGCGGGGTCCAGGCGATGCCGTAACGGCGCTCGTTATGTCCCTTCACCTGCGACCCAAGCCCCAGAACGAACCGCCCGTTGGAATTGGCCTGCAAATCCCACGCGATGTGCGCCATTACCGTCGGCGAGCGCGGGAAGGCGATCGCGACCGATGGCGTCAACTCGATCCGGTTCGTGGCCAACGCCGCGATGGCGAGCGGGGTGAAGGGATCGTGCTTCAGTTCGACGCTCATCAGCGCGTCGAAGCCGGCCACTTCCGCCGCCATCGCCGCGGGGCCCGCTTCCCGCCAGTGACGCAGCGGTAAGATGGTGAAAACGCGCATCGGTCAGCCTTTGGCCAGCCGGCGCTGGACGAACTCCAACCGGTCCTGGCCCCAGAAAATATCCTCGCCGATGACGTAGCACGGCGCGCCGAACACGTTCCGCGCCAGAGCGGCCTTGGTGTCCGCTTCTCGCAGCGCCGCCCATTTTGGATCGGCGCCGAGTTTCAGCACCGCGTCGGCGTCGAGGCCGCATTCCCCGATCAGCGTCGCCAGTGTCGCGGGGTCCGCGGGGTTTAGTTCGCGCTGCCAGACCGCTTTCAGGACGGAATGCGCCAGCTTGATCGCGGGCTGGTCGCCCATGGTTTCCCGCACGCCGATGACACAACTGGAGGTCAGTGCCTCCGACGACGGAAAGAATTTGGGCTGGATCTGGATGGGAATGCCCAGGTGGTCGCGCCAGCGGACGAGTTCCTGGAGACGATAGTGTTGGCGCTGCGCCGAGCGCTTCGGCAGCGGCAACCCGCCCGAGTTGGCGAAAATCTCGCCGAAATCCACGGGGTAGATGCGGAGCGTGGCCCCGGCGGCGTACGCCATGCCCTCGATCCGGGCGGCGCCCAGATGGGTCCAGGGGGAATTGAGCGAGGCGTAGTAGTCGATGTGCAGCGGCATGGGCGTCCTCCGGTTGCCGCGATCCTGAGGGAGCCGCCGGTTTCGGGCAAGGCCGGGGGACGCGAAGCCGGGCGTGTTCAGTCCGATTTCGTTTCGAACAAGCCGCCGGGCGCTGGTTCTTCGCGCGAATAATCCAGCGCGCAGAAATTTCCGCCCATGTAACGTTCCTCGATTGGATCGCCGCTGACCTTCCCGCTCAGTTGTCCGGCATAGGGATCGGCGCTGTCCTGGGCAGCCCACCCGATGTCCTCCCGCGCGTCGTCGCGCCACCAGGTCATCCGCGCGTTGTCCGACGCGCCCCATACGACACTGCAGCCCACTTTCTCCGTCGTCACGCAGCGCACCACCAGCCGCGCCAGATCGGGATAGGACAGCCATGTGGACAGCATGCGCGCGTTCACCGGCTCCGGAAAACAGGAGCCGATCCGCAGGAACACGCTCTCCACGCCATGTTTGAACCAGTAAAGACGTCCCATCAGTTCGCCATAGGCCTTCGACAGGCCGTAAAACCCGTCCGGCAGGAATTGCGTGTCGGCGCCAATGGTTTCCATGCGCTCGTGAAATCCGATCGAGTGGTTCGAGGACGCGAACACAACGCGCGCCTTTTCGCGGCGGGCGGCTTCGTAAATGTGATACAGGCCGCGAATGTTGGGGCCGATAATCGTTTCGAACGGCTGCTCGTTCGCGATGCCGCCCATGTGCACGATCGCGCCGCAGCCCTCCGCCAGCCGCATGATCGTCACGCCATCGTTCAGATCGGCGCGCGTGAAGCTCGCCCCCGCGGGCAGCGGGTCCGGAAATGGCGAGATGTCGGTCAGGCGTAGCGTCCAGCCTTCCGCCGTCAGGGCCTTGGCCAGCATGCGGCCGAGATTGCCGGACGCGCCGGTCAGTAATACGGGTTTGGCTGGCGCGCCGGGCATGGCATGATCTCCTGAACGAACTGGAGGCATCATGCACGCGATCGACGATCTGGCCCAGAGCCTGGCCACCGGACAAACCACCAGCCGGGCCTTGATCGAGGACGCCCTGTCCCGCATCGCCGATCCCGCCGGCGAGGGCGCCCGCGTGTTCATCAAGGTCCATGCGAACCAGGCCCGCGCCGCCGCCGACGCGGTCGACGCCGCGCGGAAAGCGGGCATGGGCCTTCCCCGTTACGCCGGCATTCCCATCGCGCTGAAAGACCTGTTCGACATTACAGGCGAGCCCACTCCGGCGGGGTCCGCCGTCCTCGCCAACGCGCCGGCGGCCACCGCCAACGCGCCCGTGGTGCAACGCATGCTGAACGCCGGTTTCATCGCCATGGGGCGGGTGAACATGACGGAGTTCGCTTTTTCCGGGCTGGGGATCAATCCGCATTACGGCACGCCCACCTCGCCCTGGGATCGCGCGTCGGGGCGCATTCCCGGCGGCAGTTCCTCTGGCACCGCCGTCGCCATCGCGGATGGCATGGCGGCCGCGGGACTGGGCACCGACACTGGCGGGTCCTGCCGCATTCCGGCGGCCTTTTGCGGTATTGTTGGCTATAAACCCACGGCGCGGCGGGTGCCGATCGACGGAGTGCTGCCACTGGCGCCATCGCTCGACTCAGTCGGGCCGCTGGCCACCACCGTTGCCTGCGCCGCCGCGATCGACGCCATCCTGGCGGGTGAGTCCGCGCCGGACGTCGCGCCGATGCCGCTCGCCGGTCTGCGCCTGGCGGTGCCGGAGAACATGGTGCTTGAGGGGATGGATGCCACCGTCGGCGCCGCGTTCGAGCGCGCCTTGTCGGTGCTGGCATCGGCCGGCGTGGCGATTTCGCGAGTGCGGTTCGCGGCGTTCGATGCGATCCCCGGCGTGAACGCCAAAGGCGGTTTCGCCGCCAGCGAGGCCTATGGCTGGCACCGCGCGCTGCTGGCCACGAAAGGCAACGAATACGACCCGCGCATCCGCGTCCGGATTTCGCGTGGCGAAGGGATGAGCGCCGCCGACTACCTCGATCTGCTGGCGGCCCGGACCCGTATCGTGGCCCAGTTCGACCGGGAAACGCGGGATTACGACTGCGTGCTGATGCCCACCGTGCCGATCGTCGCGCCGACCATCGCCTCGCTGGACGACGAGCGCGCATACAACCGGATCAACATGCTTATTTTGCGAAATACCGCGCTCGGCAATTTCCTGGATCGTTGTTCGATCTCGATCCCCTGCCACCGTTCCGGCGAGGCGCCCGTGGGTCTGATGCTGACCGGCGAGACCATGGGCGACGCGAAACTGTTCCGCATCGCCGCCGCCGCCGAAGCCGCGCTCCGATAAATCCAACCAAAACGAGAGGAAACCAAATGTCCTACCCGCTGCCATCGGCCAACTTGAAAGACCTCGGCTTCGCGCCGAAACCGCTCGAACATCTCGACTCGCTGATCCGCGCCCATATCGCGGAGGGAAAATATCCCGGCGCCCAGATCGCCCTGGCGCGGCACGGCAAGCTGGCGTTATTCCAGACATACGGAAACGCCCGCGTCGAGGGCGGCGCGAAAGCCGCCACGGACGACACGATCTGGCTGATGTTCTCGCAAACCAAAGTCCTCTGCATGGCCGGACTCTGGGCGCTGATCGAGGAAGGCAAACTGTCCTTCATGGACAAGGTCTCCGAACACCTCCCGGAATTCGCCGCCCGCGGCAAGGCCGACATCACCATCCATCAGGTCGCGACGCACCAGGCCGGTTTCCCCACCGCGCACATGGAACGCGACGCCTGGCTCGACCATGAGAAAATGCGGGCGCAGGTCTGCGACTTCTCCCTGGATTGGACGCCGGGATCGCGCATGGCCTACCACGGACGTAGCGCGCACCCCGTCCTCGCCATGGTCATGGAAGCGGTCACAGGTCAGGATTTTCGGGATATCATCCGCGAGCGGGTGCTCGCGCCGATCGGCCTCGACAACGATATTTTCGTCGGCGTGCCGGAAGGGCTGCACGATCGTTGCGCGGACATGTATTATACCAAGGGCAGCGAAATGCCCTACGACAACAGCCGGGAACTGCGCCTCGCGGGTCTGCCGCACGGCGGCGGCTTCGGGACCGCGCGCGGACTCGCCGCCTTCTACCAAATGTTACTTGGCAAGGGCCGATTGGGCGACGCGCGCGTGTTTTCTCCGCGCCTTGTCGAATATGTCAGCCGCAATCACACGGGAGAACTGGGCGACGGCACCATGGGCGGCATTCCGATGCACCGCGGCCTTGGCCCGCATGTTCGCGGCACCTCCGACCGTATCCGCGGTCTGGGCACCAACGCCCACCCCGCCACCTTCGGTCACGGCGGCGCCGGCACATCTTATTCATGGGCCGACCCGGACAGCGGCGTGTCGTTTACATATCTCACGAATAACGTGGTACCGGATCCCTTCCACAGCGCCCGCCTGGATCGGGTCTCGAACCTGGTTCACGCCTCGATCGACTGAACCCCGGCAGTCCCCAGAGCGGCCGCCGCCAGAGCCCGATCGACGGCGGCCGGCTCATGGGCGATCACCAGCAACAACACGCGCGCCGCCTGTTCCGGCGTGCGGCGCTGCTGCTCCCAGTCCCGCACGGCGGCCAGACCGAAGCCAAACCGTTTCGCGAAGGCCTCCTGGCTGAGGCCCAGACCGGCGCGAATGCCCCGGACATCGACGTTATCCGGCACATGAACGACGAACCCGCCATCGCCATCGCCACGCGCGAACGCCCGCGCGGTGCGAACACTACCGAGGATACGGCTACCAGCCCTGGACATGACGACGGACTCCTTGACGATAATCTTCGGCCAGGCCGGCGAGTTCCTTGCGCAACTCGTTCCGCTCGGCCTTGGTGAGGTCGATCTTGTCCCCCTTGGCGAACACGTTCAGCAGGAACACCGGCACGTCCGGTCCCGCGTAAAACGAAATCACGCGATACCCGCCGCTTTTGCCTTTGCCCCGGCCCGGAAACCGTATCTTCCGGGCCCCGCCGGTGCCGGGAATTTCGGCTCCGGCTTTCGGAAAAGCGGCGGTCAAAGCCACGATCCGAGCCCGCTCCTCCGCCGTCAGACGGGCATCCTCCGCGTCGCGGAGAAAGTCCGGAGTCTCGACGACCGATTGCAACATGGCACGCCCGCTGGCTGGAGAAGCAACGGACGAAGCATGGCGGCGAAGTACTGACGAATGGTTGACCTCAGGGGATTTTTTCGCTGGCCCGGGTTATACGGCAATGCCGCATACGACGCAAGCCCAAAATCGACCCGTCACGGCTGAGGCCCGTCGTACCCCTCGATGACAATCACATCCGCGACTCCCGCCCCGTCGCGATGCGCCTTCGCCGCCTGGTATTCCGGCGACCGGTAACACGCCAGCGCCGTCGCGTAATCCGCGAATTCCAGCACCACGTTCCGCGCCCGCGGCGAGCCCTCCGGTGCCTCGAACTGCCCCCCGCGCACCAGAAACTTCGCGCCGAATTTGCTGAACGCCGCCGCGTTCGCCTTCACGTAGCCCTGATATCCGTCGGGGTTCGTCACATCGACCCGCGCGATCCAATAACCCTTCGCCATGCCCGTCTCCTATTTTCCACGAGGCCGATCGCCCAGTAAATTCGCCAGAACCGGCTCCATCGCCGCGGCCATCAGCGCCTGTCCCTGCGCCGAGGGATGCAACGGCGCCGATGGCGGATTGAGTTTCGGATCGTAATAAAGATCGCGATTCACCCGGTTCCCGGTCAGGAACACATGCCCGACATCCAAAAATGTCACGATCCGGTCGGTCGCGTATTTCGCGTCCAGCGCGCGATTGACCGTCCATTCGGTCTGGCTGGTCCACTGGGATCGTTCCGACGGCAAAATCCCCAGCAGCAGCAATCGCGTCGAGGGCAGGCGCCGGCGCAAGTCCCCAACGATCGTATCGATCCCCAGCAACGTGTCCTCGGCGGACCAGCGCAATTTTCCCAGATTGTTGGCGCCGATCAGAATGACCGCCACTTTCGGCGCGATCCCATCGGTTTCGCCATTACGTATCCGCCACAACAGGCTCGCGGTCGTATCGCCGCTGAAGCCCAGATTGACCGCCCGCCGGTCGCCGTAAAACCGCCGCCAGACCGGCGCGAAATTTTTCCACTCCGGACCGCCCTCGAACTCCCAGCTCTGGGTGATCGAATCGCCCAGAAAAATCAGGTTCGGCTGCACCCGGCGCAGTTCCTCGAGCTTCGCGAGATGCCGCTCCCGCCACCATTTCAGGTCCATCCGCGAGATCGGCGTCGCCGCCAGCACGCCCGCCGCGCGCGCCGGCGCGAAGGGCGCCGCGATCGCCGCCGCGAGCAACACCCGGCGCGCCAGCGAAGGCCGCCGCGAAGAACACAATTCGGTCACGCCCGTTCGTACCCCATCGCTCGAAGAGACCGGCACTTTAATCGCCGCCCCATGCCGCGCAATCCATACCCCCGCTTATCCCCTGGGCTTATCCCCTGGGTCCCTATCGCGCGGCCCACCCACCGCGTAATCTGCGGCACGACCGCAAACGATGGACTCTCCAGAATGGACCACGGCGCGCCCGCCACGTACCGCCTCAGCCGGCCCGCTTCGCCGGACGAGTGGGCCGCCTATCACGCCATCCGCCGGCGCGTCGCCTTCGAAGCGGGCGAAACCGATGATGACGACCCCGACGAGCACGCCCCCGGCCATTACCCCCTGCTCCTGACCCTTGACCAACAACCCGTCGGCACGATCCGCGTGGACAGCCTGAACGACAGCGACGCGGCGCTCCGCCTGGTCGCGATCGATCCCGCCCGCCAGGGCGAGGGCCACGGCCGCGCGCTCCTGCGCGAAGCCGAGGCCTTCGCCCGCGACATCGGCTGCCGCCGCGCCGTGGTCTACGCGACGCCGGAGGCCGCAGGTTTTTATGCCGCCGCCGGTTACGCCGAGGACGATTTCGACGACAATTATTTCGGCGGCATCGTGCAGATGGTCAAACCCTTGCACTATGCCGGCTTCGCGCTGGAGGACGCGGACGGCTAAACCCGTTCCGCCGCCGCCAGCACCCGTTCCACGAACGCGTCCGCGCTGCCCAGGTATGACGCCGGGTCGGTAAGGCGCTCGATCGCCGCCCGGTCCAGCCGCGAGGCCACCTGGGGGTCGCGTTCCAACGCGTCGGTCAACGCCACGCCCTCGGTCAGCGCGACATCGCAGGCGTGTTTGACGACGTGATGCGCCTCGCCCCGGCCCAGGTGTGGCGCGAGTCCCATCATCACGGCCTCGGCGACGATCAGGCCGTGGGTCAGGTCGAGGTTCCGGCGCATGCGGGCGGGATCGACGACCATGCCCTCGGCGATCGTCCGCGCATGGATCAGCGCGCCGTGGGTCAGGACGAAGGCCTGCGGAAGGGCCAGCGCCTCGCTTTGCCAGGGGCCGGTGGCGCGTTCGTGGTCCTGCGCCATCGCCCCCATGATCATCGGCACCATGGCCTGGGTGCCGCGCGCCGCCGCCAATATATATTCCGACGCGATCGGGTTGCGTTTCTGCGGCATGGTCGAGGACGCGCCGCGGCCCGCGACATAGGGTTCGGCGACCTCCCCCACCTCCGTCTGCGCCAGCAGGATGATGTCGGTGGCGAACTTCGCCAGTCCGCCGCAGATCAGCCCGAGGTAGGCGACCGTCTCCGCCAGCCCTTCCCGGCAGACATGCCAGGGCGCGATCGGCGCGCGCAGCCCGAGTTCGGCCGCCAGCCCCTCCATGACCGCGATTCCCTGATCTCCCAGCGAAGCCAGCGTGCCCGCCGCGCCGCCGAATTCGACGATCTCGACTCGCCGCCGCAGTTCCGGCAGGCGTTCCAGATGGCCGATGAAGGGCAAAGCCCAGGTGGCGCATTTCAGACCGAAGGTGGTGGGTAGGGCCTGTTGAAGGTGGGTGCGGCCGGCCATCACGGTGGCTTTGTGCGTCCTCGCCTGGCCCGCCAAAGCCCGCAGCAGGCCGCGCATCTCGGCCTCGATCAGCCCGAGTCCCTCCCGGACCTGAAGCACCGTCGCCGAGTCCATGATGTCCTGCGTCGTGGCGCCCCAATGGGTCCAGCCGCCCGCCTCCCCCGCGCCGCGGGACAGTTCGGAGACCAGGCCGATCACGGGATATCCGACGTTCCGCGCGCTGGCGGCGAGCGCTTCGGTGCTCAGATCGCCCTTCGCGGCGGCCGCGACGATGGCGGCGGCGGCCTCGGCCGGGATGATCCCCAGCTTCGCCTGCGCCTTCGCCAAGGCGGCCTCGACATCCAGCATTCGTTGAAAATACGCGGTTTCCGCGAACACCGCGCGCATCGCGTCGCTGCCGTAGAGCGTTCCCAGGATGGGGCCATCGGCGGGATTGACGGGCATGGAGGAGCCTCCGGAAAAATTTTCGCCTGGTTATGGAAATCGTTCCCGGCGGTAAACCCTCCATTAACACTTTCCTGCGAGGGTACGCCTGTCTGACAGGAGAGGCCAAAATGGACCGGCGGGACGAGGCACCGAACAATCGAGAACGGCATTTGGCAAGCGCGCTGGCGCACCTGGAAACCCGAAGCTGGCGGCTGGCCGAAGCCCAGTGCCGGATCCTCCTGGCCATCGACTCCAACGATGTCGAAGGCATGCTCCTTCTGGGCCTGTCCATCGCCGCCAGCGGCGAAGCCGCGCGCGCCGCGCCGATCCTGGGACGGGTCCGGCGCCTGCGTCCCGACCTCGCCGATCCCTGCCGCGACCTTTCGAACATGCAGCCGCGCGTGCCCCGCGCCATGGTCGCGCGGCAATACCGCGCCTGCCTCCGCCTCGCGCCCATGGATGCCCGCCTGCGCCTGGATTTCGCGAGCTACCTCCTGGAAAACGGCGACCCCGCGAGCGCGTTGACCGTGCTGCGCGACGCGCCCGACAGTTCCGACGCGTTCAACATGCGCGGCATGGCGCTGGCCGAGGCCGGCAAATTCAAAGACGCCATCCGCGCTTTCGAATCCGCCATCCGCATTGACCCGACGCCCCCCGCCAACTGGGCCAACCTCGCGACCATGCTCCGCATCGAGGGCCGGTTCGACGAGTCGCTCGCCGCCTACGACCGCGCCATCGCCCGCGACGAGGGCGACTCGCGCATCAAAGTGAACCGGGCGATTGCTCAGTTGCACGCGGGCCGCTGGGAAGAGGCCTGGCCCGACTACGAATCGCGCTTCCTCCGGCCCGGCTACACCCCGATCTCCGCCGCGCCGCTGCTCCCCTCCATCGCGCCCGGCACGCGCCTCGACGGCGTCCGCGTCCTGGTCTGGCACGAGGAAGGTTTCGGCGACACGCTACAATTCGCCCGCTATCTGCCGCTCCTGGCCCAACTGGGCGCCGAGGTGACCGCCGTCGTGCCCGCCCCCCTGGTGCGGCTACTGCGCGGCCTGCCCAATATCGCGGTGATCCGCGCGGGCGAGTCCGAATTGCCCCCGCACGACGCGCATTGCCCGTTTTTCAGCCTCGCCCGCGTTTTCGGCACGACCACGCGCGACGTCCCCAACGCCCCCTACCTCGCCGCCGACCCCGCTTTAACCGCCAGTTGGGCGGCCCGCCTCCCGAAAGGCGCTCTAAGCGTCGGTCTCGTCTGGGCGGGCCAGGCGAGGCCCTGGCTGCACGGGTTCGGATCGGTGGACCGCCGCCGCAGCGCGGGACTGGCGGCCTTCGCGCCGCTGGCGACAGTTCGAGGCGTGAATTTCGTCAGCCTCCAGGCTGGCACGCCGGCGGCGCAGGAACCGCCAGAGGGCCTGGTGCTGACCGACCCCATGGAAACCGTGCGCGACTTCGCCGACACGGCGGCGATCATCGCCAACCTGGACGCGGTGATCGGCGTCGATACCTCGGTCGCGCATCTCGCGGGCGCCATGGGAAAACCGGTCTTCCTGCTGGACCGTTACGACAATTGCTGGCGCTGGCTGCACGGGCGGGCAGACAGCCCCTGGTATCCGTCGATGACGATCTTCCGCCAGCCCAGACCCGGAGACTGGACATCGCCGATGCACCGGGCGGCGGCGTCTCTGGCGGCCCTGACAATCTTCCGCGGCGGCCAGATCGCGCCGGCGCCGGAACTGGCGAACGCGGCGTAAACGAGGAAAATCTCGCGTTACCGGGTGTAAATCGCGGACAATGGGATCGAGACGCCAACTTCCGGCAGCGGAAGTTCGGCGTCGAGACCTTCCACGGCATCCTCCTCCCAGCCCGCCGAACGGCGCCGGATCGAGACTCGTGGCGCCTCGGTTTCCAGGATCGCATAGACCAGAATACCCGGCACGGCGGCGTATTCCGCGACCTTGACCCGCCGGTCCGTCAGAACCGAGGACGGGGACAAAACCTCGAACACGATCGTGGGTTCGACGACATCGCCGTCGGTTTCCGGCACCAGGCACACCACGCTGGCATCGGGGTAACGCACCCTCCCCGGCGTGAGAACTTTCAGTTCCGAGCCAATGGCCTCGCATGGCGGCCTAAGTCTGGTTCCAAGGGCAGTGGTAAGCCGTGTAATGGTTCGCGCATGCTCAAAACTCCCGCCGGTCATCGCCACCGGTTGAATCCCGTCGAATTCGTATCGAAACGGCTGCGCCCGTTCCCATTCGAGAAACTCCTCGACCGTCAAGGGCTTCAACGACACGCTCATGGCTCCCGCCTCCCATCGTCCGGTTCGATCCCGCGATACAAAACATCGATCGGCAGTTCGACGCCGATCTCCGGCATTTCCAGAAACCCGCCCGCCGTGACCGTCTCCGCGATCCAGCGTCCCCGATCGCGGCTGAACACCATCGCCGCGATCGTGTCCTGTTCCAGAATGACATAACGCGCGATCGACGCCGTCAGCCCGTACTCGCGCAATTTGTCGATGTGATCGATCCGCGCGGTGCTGTCGCTCAGAACCTCAAACACAACCACCGGGTTCCCGGCCACGGTCGCCTTGCGGTCCATCGGCCCGCACACGACAAACGCGTCGGGATAGCGGATATGGCCCGCGGCCTCGATCTTCATCGTCGGACCCAGTACGGCACAACGCGTGCCGGGCAGACGGTTGCGCAGTTCGACCCGGAGATTGCCCCCGATCGTCTCATGCGCGATCGTCCCGCCGGTCATCGCCACCGGCCACACCCCATCGAACTCGAACCTCTCCTCCTGGCTTTCCTCCCAGACAAGAAATTCCTCGACCGTCATCGGTTTCAGCGCCGCGCTCATGACCCCATCCATAACACATCCCAACACGCCCGCGCCACGGACCCGCGCATGCCCCTTGCGAGTTGAGGCATGTTCGTCTACATAAACGATACACCTTAATTCTCCGCTGCTTTATCGGGGGGTGGCCTTAACCGGCCGCCTTTTTTGCTTTGGACCATGACGAAGACACTGCCGCGCCGCTGACACTGGAGGCCAAACTGACCGCCATCGTGGGCCCGCGCCTGGAATCCATGGGCTTCGAGCTCGTCCGCGTCGCCGTGCTGGGCCGCGAGCGGCCGACGGTCCAGGTCATGGCCGACCGCGCCGATGGCAGCCTGATCTCGGTCGAGGACTGCGAGCAGATCAGCCATTACATGAGCACCGTCTTCGACGTCGAAGACCCCATTCCCGGCGCCTGGCATCTGGAAGTCAGCTCCGCCGGCATCGACCGCCCGCTGACCCGGGTCAAGGACTGGGCGCGCTTCGCCGGACACCTCGCCCGGGTCGAGACGAACTTCCCGATCGATGGGCGCAAACGCTTCTCCGGCATTGTATTGGGGGCGGACGAAACCCATGCTAAACTACGGCTCGACGACGGAACCGAGGCGGAATTGCCGCTCCACGACATCCGCCGCGCCAAACTCGTGCTGACCGACGCGCTGATCGCCTTCACCGCGCCCGCCGCGGTCCCGAACTGATACCGAAGCCAGAATCAAGACAGAGGCCCTCATGGATACCGCCATCGCCCGTCCCGAACTGCTGCTGGTCGCCGACGCCGTCGCGCGGGAGAAGAATATCGAGCGCGAGGAAGTGCTGGAGGCGATGGAGCAGGCCATCCAGAAGGCCGGCCGCGCCAAGTACGGACACGAAAAAGACATCCGCGCCACGATCGACCGCAAGACCGGCGATGTCCGCCTGTCCCGCTGGACCGAGATCGTCGAGACCATCGAGACCGAGGAAACCCAGATGTCGGCGCGCGACGCGCTGAAACTGTTCCCGGACAAATCCGTCGGCGATTTCGTCGTCGATCCGCTGCCGCCCATCGATTTCGGCCGCATCGCCGCGCAGACCGCCAAGCAGGTGATCGTCCAGCGCGTCCGCGAATACGAACGCAAGAAGCAATACGACGAGTTCAAGGACCGCGTCGGCGAGGTCATCAACGGCACCGTCAAGCGCACCGAGTACGGCAACCTGATGGTCGAACTCGGCAAGGCGGAAGCCCTGCTGCGCCGCGACGAATTGATCCCGCGCGAAAGTTTCCGAAATGGCGACCGCGTGCGCGCCTATATTTACGACGTGCGGGAAGAGCCGCGCGGGCCGCAAATCTTCTTGTCGCGCACGCATCCCGGGTTCCTGGCGAAATTGTTCGCACAGGAAGTGCCGGAAATTTACGACGGGATCATCGAGATCAAGGCGGTGTCCCGCGATCCCGGCTCCCGCGCGAAAATGGCGGTGATCAGCCGCGACAGCTCGATCGACCCCGTCGGCGCCTGCGTCGGTATGCGCGGTTCCCGCGTTCAGGCCGTGGTGCAGGAACTTCAGGGCGAGAAAATCGACATCATTCCGTGGAGCCCGCAGGCCGCGACCTTCGTCGTCAACGCGCTCGCGCCCGCCGAGGTCACCAAGGTCGTGCTCGACGAGGAAGCCGGCCGCGTCGAAGTGGTGGTGCCTGACGAACAACTCAGTCTCGCCATCGGCCGCCGCGGCCAGAACGTGCGACTCGCCAGCCAGCTCACCCGTTGGGACATCGACATCCTGACGGAAGCCGAGGAAAGCGAACGCCGCCAGGAAGAATTCCGCCGCCGCACCGGCCTGTTCGTGGAAGCGCTGGATGTCGATGACATGATCGCCGGGCTGCTGGTCACCGAAGGCTTCAACACCGTCGAGGAACTGGCCTTCACCCCGTTGGACGAAGTCGCCGCGATCGAGGGCTTCGACGAAAGCGTCGCCGAGGAACTGGTCCGCCGCGCCGAAACCTTCCTGGTCCAGCGCGACAACGAAATGAACGACAAGCGCGTTTCGCTCGGCGTCTCCGACGAGGTCGCCGCCTTCGACGTGTTCACACCCGCCATGCTGGTTTCGCTGGGCGAAAAAGGCGTCAAGACGGTCGACGATCTCGGCGATCTCGCCTCCGACGAACTGATCGAGATCATTGGCGCCGAGGCCATGGACGAGGATACCGCCAACGCCGTCATCATGGCCGCTCGCGCCCATTGGTTCGAGGGCGAGGAAGCAGGCGAAACAACGGCCGGGGAGACGGGTCACGACTGACCTTTCCGACGAAAACGGCGACCCCGCGGTTGACGCGGACGCCGAAGAGCCGGAAACAGGGCCCTTGCGCCGCTGCGCGGTCACGCGCGCGCGTTTGCCGAAGGAGCTTATGTTCCGATTTGTCGTCAGTCCCGATCGCGCCTTGGTCCCGGATCTCGCCGGGAAGCTGCCGGGACGGGGAATATGGTTGAGTGCCTCCCGGGATGTGATAGAAGGCCCGCGAGGGACAAGAGCCGACGCGAAAGGCGGGGGCACGAAAGGCCGGGAGTTGCTTCGGGCGGTGGCCCGCGCGGCACGCGGTCCGGTCCTGGTTCCCCCCGATCTTCCTCTCGTGTTGGAGACGGCGCTGGTCCGGCGGATCGGAGACTATCTCGGCATGGCCCGGCGCGCGGGTCAGGCCATCGCGGGTTTCGAAAAAGCGCGCGATTGGATGCGAAGCCATCCCACGGGGCTTGTGTTGCAGGCCTCCGATGGCAGCGAGGCGGAGCGGACCCGATTTCGGTCCGCCGTGCCCGGCACGGTGCCGGTTCTGACCCCTTTGACGGGCGCGGAACTGGGACGGGTGTTCGGGCACGACAACGTGGTGCATGTGGCGGTGGCATCCGGCCGGTTGGCCAGTTCCCTCGTCATGGAGGCCGGCCGTCTGGCCGGGTTACGGTCCTCGCCCGACACGGCGGGACCGGAGATGTCGCCGCGGGAAGCGGCGCGGGATACAGCGTCGCGGCAAGCGGCGCGGGATACAGCACCGCGGCAAGCGGCGCCTGACACAACGCCGCATCGCGCGGCAAAAGACTTAACGTCGCACCGGGCGACGCGGCGGGAAACCGCCGGAATCAACGACGCGACGGGTACCAACGGGTAGGGCATGAGCGAAGGTAACGATCAAGACGGCGGTAAACAGCGTCTCTCCCTGCGGCCGGCGGCGCGGCTGGAAGTGGGGCGGACGGTCGACGCGGGTTCGGTACGGCAAACCTTCAGCCATGGACGGTCGAAAGTCGTTCAGGTGGAAGTGCGGAAGTCCCGCGCGGGGGCACCGCCAAAACCGGCCGCGGCCGCGGGCGCGCCATCGGCGGCGCCAGGCAACGTGCCGGCATCGGCGCGTGCCGGGGCACCCGCATCGCGTCCCGTGCCGGGTGCCGGACGCGCGCTGACCGCGACGGAACTCGCGGCCCGCCAACGCGCGGTGGTCGAGCAGCAGCGCGAAGCCGCGCGCCGCGAGGCCGAACGGCGCGAGCAGGAAAAAATCTCCATTCTCTCCGCCGCCGAGGAAGCCCGGCGCAAGGCCGAGGAAGACGCGCGCCGTGAGGCCGAAGAGGCCGAACAGCGCAAGATCGACGAAGAAGCGGCCCGCGTTCGCGCCGAAGAAGAAGCGCGCATCGCCGCCGAGGAGACGAAACGCAAGGCCGAGGAAGACGCGGCCGCGGCGGAACACGCCCGCCTGACCGCCGAAGCCAAATCCAACGGGACCGAGGCCCCGCCGCCGCACCCCGCGCCGAAACCGCGCGAACCCGTGCGGGCACAGGCGCCAGCCCCCGCCGCCCGGCCCGCGACTCCGCCGGCCCGTCCCGGCGCGCCCGGTGCGCGGCCCGGCGCCCCCTCCGCTCCTGGCACACCCGCGCCTGGCACACCCGCCGCGGAAACGCTCCGGCTGCGGCCCGGCGGCGCCCGTCCCGGCGAGGAAGAAGACGAATCGCGCGTCGTCCGCCGTCCCGGCGGGATCGGCGTCCCGCCGCGCAAACCGGCCGTCGTGGTCGCCAAGAAGGGCGGCGACGATCGCCGCCGCACCGGCCGCATCGACGTCCAGGCCGCCATCGAGGGCGAGGACGATCGCGTCCGCTCTTTGGCGTCCGTCCGGCGTCAGCGCGAACGCGAACGCCGCCAGGCCGATCTGGAACGGTTGCGCGCCGATCAGGTCCGTGTCGTCCGCGACGTGGTGCTGCCCGACCAGATCTCGGTGCAGGAACTCGCCAACCGTATGGCGGCGCGCGTTCCCGACGTGATTAAAACCCTGATGAAGCTTGGGGTCATGGCGACGGTCACGCAGTCGCTCGACGCCGACACCGCTGAGCTCGTGGTGCAGGAATTCGGCCACCGTGCCCGCCGCGTGTCGGAAGGCGACGTGGAAATGGGCCTGGTCGGCGACGCCGATGCCGACACCGACATGGTGATCCGGCCGCCCGTGGTCACGATCATGGGCCATGTCGATCACGGCAAGACCTCGCTGCTCGACGCGCTGCGCTCCACCGATGTCGCGGGCCGCGAGGCCGGCGGGATCACCCAGCATATCGGCGCCTACCAGGTTCAGCTTGGGTCCGGCGACAAGATCACCTTCGTCGACACGCCGGGCCACGAGGCCTTCACGGCCATGCGGTCCCGCGGCGCCTCCGTCACCGACATCGTGGTGCTGGTCGTGGCCGCCGACGACGGCGTCATGCCGCAGACCATCGAGGCGATTCGCCACGCCAAAGCAGCCAACGCCCCGATCATCGTCGCCATCAACAAGATGGACAAACCGGACTCCAATCCGGCCCGGGTGCGCCAGGAACTGCTCAGCTACGAGATCGTGGTCGAGGAAATGGGCGGCGAAACCCAGGATGTCGAAGTTTCCGCGTTGAAGAAGACCGGACTCGACAAGCTGGAGGAAGCAATCCTGCTCCAGGCCGAAATCCTCGACCTGCGCGCCAATCCGGATCGCTCCGCCGAAGGCTCCGTCATCGAAAGCCGCCTGGATCGCGGACGCGGGCCCGTGGGCACCATCCTTGTGCAACGCGGCACGCTGAAACAGGGCGACATCGTCGTGGCCGGCGCCGAATGGGGCCGCGTCCGGGCGATGCTCGACGACAAGAGCAAGCCCATCCAATCCGCCGGCCCCTCGACCCCCGTCGAGATCCTCGGACTCAGCGGCGCGCCCACCGCCGGCGAACCCTTCGTGGTCGTCGAAAACGAAGCGCGGGCACGCGAGATCACCGAGTTCCGTCAGCGCCGCCAACGCGACAAGGTCGCGGGACAACAGGCCGGCGCGCGCGGCACTCTCGACGACATGCTGGCCCGCATCCAGGCCGGCGTGCAAAAGGAAGTCGCCGTCCTGATCAAGGCCGACGTGCAAGGCAGCTCCGAGGCCCTGCAGGCCACGGTGATGAAGCTGGAACACGAGGAAGTGAAAGTCCGGGTGCTGCTCGCCAGCGTCGGGCAGATCACCGAAAGCGACGTCCAACTCGCCAAGGCCTCGAGCGCGGTCATCATCGCGTTCAACGTCCGGGCGACCTCCCAGGCGCGCGAAATGGCGCAGCGGGACGGGGTCGATATCCGCTACTTCTCGATCATCTACGAAGTCTCCGACGACGTGGAAAAACTCGTCCGCGGCAAGGTCGCCCCCAAAGCCCGCGAACGTTTTCTGGGCTATGCCGAAGTCCGCGCGGTCTTCAACATCACCAAGACCGGCAAGGTCGCGGGCTGCATGATCACCGAAGGCCTCGTCAAGCGTGGCTCCGGCGTGCGCGTGCTCCGCGACAACGTCGTCATCCACAACGGCGAACTCTCGCAGCTCAAGCGCTTCAAGGACGATGTCCGCGAAGTCGCCCGCGGCTACGAATGCGGCCTGTCCTTCGCGAACTTCCACGATCTGCAAGAAGGCGACGTCGTGGAATGCTTCGAAACGGAGATGGTTCCGGGTTGAGCAAGGATCCACGGCGCGACTCCCGGGAACCCCGGGAGTCGCCGCCCCGCGCGAAGACGAAGAAACCCCAGGACGCCGCGCCGTCGCAACGCCAGTTGCGAGTCGCCGAGGAAATCCGCCACGTTCTGGCGGGCGTCTTCACGCGCCGCGAATTCCGCGATCCCGACCTGGCGGAATCCGACATCACCGTCAGCGAAGTCCGCATCGGCCCCGACCTGAAACACGCCACGGCCTTCATCTCGCGTCTCGGCCGCACCGACGTCGAGGCCCTGCTGCCCGCGCTGCGCCGCGCGACCCCCTGGATGCGCCAGCAAATGGGCCAATCGCTGACCCTGCGCAGGGTCCCGGAACTGTCCTTCCTGCCGGATCGGGCGCTGGATTACGCGACCAAAATAAACCTGTTGATGCGAAAACCGGAAATCGCGCGAGATCTGAAAACCGAGGATTAATTCTTTCCGGTTACAATCGCGATTTATTTTCGTCCTCTCCCTGTAATACGTGGCCGGCACCCCATATAATGCCCATGGCTCCGGAATTGCGCCCCATGGGCCGAATTCGCGCCTGAGACGACATGGCGGCACGTTGGAAGGATATAGGTCCTTCCAGAACACAAAGAAAAAATCATGGAAATTCCCGCTGGACTAAAGCCTGGACTCTGGGGCGCGGCGGCTGGCGCGATCGGCATGGCCATCGTCGGCTTCTCCCAACTCGGATGGATCACCGCGACGACATCGGAAAAACAGGCGCAGGAAACAGCGGGAACCGCGGTCATCGCCGCGCTTCTGCCGTATTGCGTGACAAAAGCGAAAGCCGATCCCAACCCGGCGACACTGGCGAAGTTTCAGGCGGAACAATCCTCCTATTCCCGCGCCGATATCGTCATGAAGGCCGGTTGGGCGTCGCAGGATGGCAAAACCACGGGCAACGATGCGCTCGCCCGCGCCTGCGCCGACAAACTCCACGTCGCCAAGACCGGTTGAGGACGGGCCGATGAGCAAGCCGGAATTCGGCGTCAAATATACCTGCGAAGCCTGTGCCGAACGGTTCTACGACCTGAACAGAACGCCAGTGGTCTGCTTCAAATGCCACGCGGTGCAGGCGCCCCCCAAACCGCGCATGTACCGTCCGCTGCGCGCCGCCTCCGATCGCGGTGCCTTCGGCCGCCGGGCGCCGCCCGTTCTGGCGGAGGAGAAAACGGACGCCGCCGACGATCTGGCGGTGGACGACGCGGAGGACGCCGAAGCGCCGGACGACGACAACGACCTCGACGACGATGTGGACGTCGAGATCGAAGTGGAAGTCGACCCGGACGATGGCAAGATCCTGGTTTGACAAAGGCGCGGGCACGCTGCCCGCGCCCTTCTCTCATTGTATCGCCGCCAGCACCTGGTCCGCTGTCGGGAAAGCGCCGGTTTTCTTCTTCGAATAACCGAGCCGCCCATCGACGACAATTTCGAACACCCCGCCACCCGAGCGGCGCAGCGTGACATTCGCGGTTTTGTCGGCTTTCAGAATACGATCCCTCGCCTCACGGGCGCGGCCCTCGTAGCCTCACATGCCGCAATATTCGATTTCCACGTTCATATGTTGTCTCCTGGTTCAGGCCGCCGCCGCCCGGCGGGGACGGCGGGTTCTCGGAATATCGCCATCCGTTCCGGACGTGGCGGGCGCGGCGTCGTCCGGGCTGGCCAGCGCCTTTAACAGCGCCTCGCGCAATCCGGCGAGCTTCCTCTCGTTCTCGACCTTCAACCCAAAAATATCCTTGACGTAGAACACGTCGACCGCGCGTACGCCATAGGTCGTGACATGCGCGGAGGCGATCTGGATGCCCTGTTCGCTGATCGCCGCCGTGACGTCGTGCAGAAGTCCGGGCCTGTCGCGGCCGTTGACCTCCAGGATCGTGTGTGTGTTGGAGGCGTGATTGTCGACCACCACCCGCGGCGGCGCATGGATCGCGCGCATCCGCTTGCCGTAGGTGTCGCGCGACAATTTGCGGATTTCCTGCGTCAGCCGGATGCGACCCGACAGCGCCTGTTCGATCAGCGCCGAGAGTTTCGCCAGCCGGTGCGGTTGTTCGAAGGTTCCGCCCGCCGCGTCCTGGATCCAGAATGTGTCGAGCGCCATGCCATTCGTCATGGTGTGAATGCGCGCGTCGACGATCGAGGCGCCGGCCACGGCCAGGGCGCCGGAGATTTTGCTGAAAAGCCCCGGGTGGTCGGCGGCGTAAACCGTGACTTCCGTGACGGCGCGTGCGGGGAGCGGTTGCGTGTCCACGGTCAGCGGCGATTGCCGCTGGTCCGCGTCGCGCAGCAACCGCGCGTGCCGCGCATGGGTCTCGGGATCGAAGGACAGCCAGTAGCCGGGATAGCCCAGGTCGGAGAACCAGGTTTTGTCCTCGCCGGACCAGCCCAAGAGCAGCCCGCCCGCCGCCTGTTTCGCGCGTTGGACGCGGACGTCGCGCTCCGTGGTGGACAGGCCGCCCGCCAGAACCTCGGCGACCCGGTGGTAGAGTTCGCGCAGCAGCGTCGCCTTCCAGCCGTTCCAGACTTTCGAGGACACGGCGCGCATATCGGCCACGGTCAGGATAAGAAGCAGCCGCAGGCGTTCCGGGGATTGAATGGTTTCGGCGAGATCGAGAATCGTTTTGGGATCGTCGATATCGCGTTTGAAGGCGGTCGTGGTGAACAGCAAATGATGCAGCACCAGCCAGGAGACGGTTTCGGTTTCTTCCGCCGTCATGCCCAGGGCGGGACAAACTTCCAGGGCCAGGTCCGCGCCGAGTTCGGAATGATCGCCGCCTCGCCCCTTGCAGATGTCGTGCATGATCATCGCCATGTACAACGCCCGCCGCGACTCGATCTGTTCGATCAGTTCCGACGCCACGGGCGCGATTTCGGACAATTCGCCGCGTTCCATGGAGTTGAGGATTTTGACGGCCTCAATGGTGTGCTCGTCGACGGTGAAGATGTGGTAGGTGTCGAACTGCATCTGGCCGACGATGCGGCCCCAGTCGGGCATGTAACGGCCGAAGAAGCCGGTTTCGTTCAGGATGGTCAGCCATTTGGCGCCATCGGGGTGATTGGTCGGGGGGCGTTCGCCGGGCCGGTCGCCGGGCCGGCGTTTTTCCGGTGGTTTGCCGCAGAGCAGATCCATGAACAGCGTCGCCGCGCGCGGGTCGTCGCGGAGGGAGACGGCGCGGCGTTCGTTCTGGATGAAGGAGCGGATGGTCAGCGGGTGCAGGTCGAGATTGCGGTCGCGGGCCACGCGCAGAACGCGAAGCATTTGCAGGGGCTCGGTGTCGAAATCGCGGCCCGCGAGGGGCAGCAGCTTGCCTTCCGCCAGCACGAAGCCGCTGTCCATCAGGGCTTTGTCCGTCTCCGCCTCGATGGCGGGCGGGCCGAGGGCGGCGCGGAGGATGGCGGGTTCGAGGATGCGGGTCAGGCGGGCGATGTCGCGGGCATTGAGGAAATAGTGGCGCATGAAACGTTCGACGCCGTCCTGCTTGCCGTGGCGCGTGTAGCCCATGCGCGCGCCGACGACGGGTTGCAGATCGAATGTCAGGCGTTCCTCCGCGCGTCCGGCGACGTAATGGAGGTGGAAGCGCACGGTCCACAGGAACTCCCAGGCGCGGCGGCCGTGGCGGGCTTCCTGCTGGGTCAGAATCCCGCCGAGGTCGGCGAGTTCGCCCATGGTTTGCGTGTCGAAGACGTAACGGGCGATCCAGTACAATGTCTGGATATCTCGGAGGCCGCCGCGTCCTTCCTTGACGTTGGGTTCCACCATGAAGGGGCTGTCGCCGTAGCGGCGGTGGCGCACGGCGCGTTCGCCCTGTTTCGCGGCGACGTAATCGGCGACGCCCGCGTCCTTGCAGGCGGCGCGGAAGCGGCGGTGGAAGTCGGCGAACAGCGGTTTGTCGCCGGTGACGTGGCGGGCGTCGAGCAGGGCGGTGCGGATCGTCGTGTCTTTCGCGCCTTCGACCAGGCAGTCCTCGATGGAGCGTGTCGCGTGGCCGACTTTCAGGCCGAGGTCCCAGAGGAAATACAGCATGTATTCCACGGTCCGCAGTGTTTCCGGATCCGGTTCCTCGCTGGTCAGAAACAGCAGGTCGATGTCGCTGAAGGGTGCGAGGACTCCGCGTCCGTAGCCGCCGGTCGCCGCGACGCTGAGGACGGTGGGCGCGGTCAGTCCGGTGTCGCGGGTCGCGTGTTCGAACAATCCGGACACGACGCCATCGACCAGCGCGCCCAGCAAGCGGGCCGCCTGTAGGCCGGTGAGTTGTTCCTGTTCGAAGGCCTGGCGGACATAGGTCTGGATGCGGGCCAGATGGCGGCGGAAGGCGCCCAGGGCGGCCTCGCGCGGGATGGGCGATTCTTCGGCCGCGAGTGCCGCGAGGGCGTCGGAGAGTTGCGCCGCGGCCGCCTCGGGCGCCTTCGGCATGGGGATCGGGGTCAGCATGACCCAGGCCGTTTTCGTTGGGCGTCCATCAATGTGTGTCTCCGGCGGGGGCGGGCAATAAAGCTTTCAGTCGGTAGAGTGCATCCAAGGCATCGCGCGGTGTCAACCTGTCCGGGTCGATTTCCGACAAGGCGCGGCGAATTTCGTCTTCGGGTTCGGGTTCGGGCGCGGGGTCCGAGTCATCTGGGTCGACGGCGGCGGCGAACAAGGGCAGCGCGCCCAGGGCGCCGCCGGGGGACACGGGGGAGTTTTGTTTTTCCAGCGCATTTAAAATCGTCGCGGCGCGGCGGACGACCGGTTTCGGCACGCCGGCGAGTTCGGCGACGTGCACACCCCAGGAGCGTCCGGCGGCGCCTTCAGCGACCTCGTGCAGGAAGACGACGGTGCCGCGCCATTCCTTGACGCGCATGGTGTGGGGCCGGATGCGCGGCATGCGTTCGGCCAGTTCGGCGAGTTCGTGGAAATGGGTGGCGAAGATGGTGCGGCAGCGGATGTTGGAGTGCAGCGCTTCCAGGACAGCCCAGGCGATAGCGAGTCCGTCGGTGGTGGCGGTGCCTCGGCCGATTTCATCGACCACGACCAAAGACCGGGGACCGGCCTGGTTCAAAATCGCGGCGGTCTCGGTCATTTCGACCATGAAGGTGGAACGTCCGCGGGCGAGATCGTCGGCGGCGCCGACGCGGCTGAACAGGCGGTCGACGATGCCGATGCGGGCGTCTTCGGCGGGGACCGGCAGGCCGGATTGCGCCAGGACGGCCATCAGCGCGTTCTGGCGCAGAAAGGTCGATTTTCCCGCCATGTTCGGGCCGGTCAGCAGCAACACGCGGCGCTCCGGCGACAGGTCGCAGGTGTTGGGTACGAAGGCCGCCTGCCCGGCCAGGGCGGTTTCGACGACGGGGTGGCGGCCGCCGCGAATCAGAAAGGAATCGTCGTCCGTCACCACGGGACGGCACCACGTCCCTGACGCGCCGAGATGCGCGGCGGATTGGGCGACATCCAGCAGCGCGATGGCGTCGGCGCGATCCGCCAGCGCGTCGGCGTGTTCGAGCGTCGCTTCCACCAAGTGCCGGAACACCAGTTTTTCGCGGGCGGCGGCGCGTTCGCCGGCCTCGGCGATGCGGCGGTCGAGCTCGGACAGGCCCGGTTCGGTGAAACGCGCGCCGTTGGCCATGCCCTGGCGCAGGGTCAGTTCTGGGAAGGCGCGCAGGGCTTCGACGGAGGCGGCGGGGGCTTCGATGATGTAGCCGAGTTGTTGATGGTGCCGGATTTTGAGGCTCGCGACCCCGTATTTCTGGGCGTAGTCGAGTTGCATCGTCGCGAGCACGCGGCGGGAGTCGTCGCGGAGGGAGCGGTGGGCGTCGAGTTCGCCGTCGAAGCCGGGTTGGATCGATCCGCCGTCTTCCAGGCGAAGCGGCGCGGGATCGGTCAGGGCGGCGGTCAGGGTGGCGTGGAGCGGCAGGTCTTCGGCCAGAATGGTCCGCGCGGCCGCGAGCATTTCGGGAAGCGGCCCGTCCAGGCAGGCGGCGGCTTCTTTCGCGGCGGTCAGGGCGTCGCGGACGGCGGCGAGGTCGCGCGGGCCGCCGCGGTTCAGTGCGAGACGGCCCAGGGCGCGGGCGAGGTCCGGGGCGGACCGCAGACCGGCGCGCAGACGGGGCATCTCGGCGGGGTTGGCGAGCATCCAGGACCAGGCGTCCTGGCGCGCCACGATCGCCGCGGTGTCGGTCAGGGGCGAGGCGAGCCAGGCCCCCAGCAGTCGCGCGCCGGCGGGCGTGACCGTGTGTTTCACGGCGGAGAGGAGTGTGTGTTGCGCGCCGCCGTCGCGGGCCCGGTGGATTTCCAGGCTGGCGCGAGTCGCGGCGTCCATCGCCAGGATGCCCGCCTGCCCCACGGGCTCCGGCCGCGCCAGCCGCGGCATGGCGCCCGCCTGTGTCTTCCGGACATAATCGACGGCGACCATGGCGGCGACGGCCTCGGCGTCCGCGAAGGTGCCGAAGGCTTCGATGTCGGCGGTGGCGAAGGCCTCGGCGAGGCGGCGGCGGGCGACGAGGGGCGGAGAGGCGACGGTTTCGGGGCCGCGGCGGGACGACCATTCGCCCAGGGGCAGGGTCTCGGGCGCGACGATTTCCGCCGGTTCCAGACGGCCCAGTAACGCGAAGAGTTCGGCGAGCGGGATGGCGGCGGTTTCGAAGACGCCGGTGGAGATGTCGAGCCAGGCGGCGCCGACGGTGTCGCGATCGCGGGTCAGCGCCAGCAGCAGGTTGGGCTGGCCGGCTTCCAGCAGGGAGTCCTCGGTGATGGTGCCGGGGGTGATCAGGCGGACGACCTCGCGCCGGATCGGGGTTTTGGCGTTGGCGCGGTTTTTCGCTTCCTCCATCTGTTCGGCGACGGCGACGCGGTAGCCGCGGCGGATCAGGCGGGCGAGGTAGGTCTCGGCGGCGTGTTTGGGTACGCCGCACATGGGGACGGGGACGCCGTTGTGCTCGCCGCGATGGGCGAGGACGATGTCGAGCGCGGCGGCGGCGGCTTCGGCGTCGGAGAAGAACAACTCGTAGAAATCGCCCATGCGGAAGAAGAGGAGCGCATCGGGGTATTCGGCCTTGGCCGCGAACCACTGCGCAATGGCGGGGGTGGCGCCGGGCGGGATGGCGGGTTTCGAGGGGACGGGCTGGTCGTTCATCCCACGGGTTTAGCGTGGATTGGGGCGGGAGTGGTATCGGCTTCCGCATCCAGATCGAAGGCCGCGCGCATCAAAGTACGCGTGTATTCCTCCTTCGGCGCGTCGAAAATCTCGTCCGCCGGGCCCTGTTCCACGATCTTTCCGTGACGCAGCACCACGACACGATGCGCCAGCGCGCGGACCACCTTCAGATCGTGGCTGATGAACAAATACGCGAGATCGTGCTTCTCCCGCAGCGTCCGCAGCAACGCGACGATCTGCGCCTGCACGGACATGTCCAACGCGGAGGTCGGCTCGTCCAGCACGATCAGCGCGGGTTTCAGGACCAAAGCGCGGGCGATGGCGATGCGCTGGCGCTGTCCCCCGCTGAATTCGTGCGGGTAGCGCTCCATCGAGTCGGCGGGCAGGCCGACTTCCTCCAGCGCGTCGGCGACGCGGCGGGCGCGGTCCGCGGGGGCCAGATCGGGTTCGTGGACGTCCAGGCCCTCGGCCACGATGTCGCCGACGGTCATGCGCGGGGACAGGCTGCCGAAGGGGTCCTGGAAGACGATTTGCATCCGCGCGCGGGCTTTTCGTAATGCGCGTTTTCCCAGATCGACGAGGTCGCGGCCCATGAAGACGATCCGGCCCTCGACCGGTTCCAGGCGCAAGGCGGCCAAAGCGAGCGTGGTTTTGCCGGAGCCGGACTCGCCGACCAGGCCCAGGGTCTCGCCGGCATGGACGGTCAGGGACACGTCGTCCACGGCGCGGACGACGGAGACGACGCGGCGGAACAGGCCGCGGCGGACCGGGAAATGGACTTTGGCGTGCTCGATCCGCATCAACACCGGCGCGTCCGCCGCCAGGGG
>CANJJS010000052.1 GCA_947474705.1 Acetobacteraceae bacterium
AGGACGCGGCGGCTTTGTCGCGCCCCGACAATCAACCAGCGACATAACGCTTGCCAACGACAATCGGCGAGAACACCATGAGATCGTCGCGATTACCAAACGTCATCCTGTTTGTCGCTGATCACCATCCAGATTGTCGCGCTACACGCAAATCTGGCAAACATGCCAGAGAGGGTTGAAACCCGGTTCCGTTTCCCTGCTCCAGCCGATCATCTTCAGGCCGGTTTTGACCCGCCCCCAAAATCCGATTGCTTGTCTCCTTGGGCAGGCCATTCGGCAGCGGGCTTCCGCTTCCGACCTCCCCTCGCGTCCAGCCTTGCCGGTGCCCGCGCGGCACAGGCATTGTGTGACCATATAAGGCTCAGGTGAGGAACACGCGGATGCCCAAGGACCTGCCCATCGGTTGCACCGGCAGCGGTGCCACCCACACCGGCACCGACCCGTTCGACGTGCCGTCGCGCTTTCGCATGGTGAAGGAAGCCGGCGTGTTCGACTATTTCGACCGCACACCGCTGCCAGGAGAACTCGATCTCTACAAGAAATGTAGCGTGGACAACGCCCTGCCCGTTCGTGGCGGCGGCTTCTTCTATGCGCTTGGCCGCGACGAGCCGTTGCTGGAATGGCATCTTCGCATCGGCGCCGAACTTGGCGCGATCGTGCATAACGTGCAAATCGGCACGTTCGACGCGGCGGGGAAGCCCGTGACCGACCAGCAGGTCGTGGATACCTATCTGCGCGCCTACGATATCGGCCAGACCCTGGGCATCGATGCCTGTTTCGAGGTGCACGTGAACATGTGGTCGGAACATTACGGCCGCATCCAGCGCGTGGCGGAAATGGTGGAGGCGCGAGGCATACCTTACTATATGACGCTGGATTGCTCCCACATCGTCTTCAAAATCGACAATCCCGAAGAACAGGCGGTGCAGAACATGCGCGCCGACATCGACGCCGGGACGCTCCAACTGGACCCGCGAAAGCCAAACCACGTCTGCGGCCTCTGGATCGAACGTAACTGGATCCGCCATTGCCACGCCCGCGCCGCCGCGCCGGGCGGGCCGAAAAACGCGTGGATGAGCCATCCGGACGGCCGGCCCGGCCGCGGCATTCAGTATCCGTTCTTCCGGCCCGAACCGGGCCAGTGGCACGCCGAGTGGGACGAGTCGAAGCTGGAACCATGGAAGTCGATCATGCGCCAGTTGATGCGGCATCACGCGACCGATCCGAACAGCGCGCTGCGTCAGATCAGCACCGAATTCATCCCCAATCCAGACTACGGCGGCGGCGCGAAATACTCAATCTTCGAACAGAACATCGCCTGCGCCAAATGGTTACGCCAGACATGGGCTGAAACGATCGCCGCCGTATAGGGACGCTCCATCCCGGTCTCGCTCAACTTCCGGTCAGCAAGGCCCGGATCGCGTCGAAGGCGCGATATGTCATGCGAATCGCGTCGCCATCCAGCGGCGAGGCCTGCGAAGAGAATTTCGCCACCACGATCTGGCGCGCGGGATCGACGAACAAATGCTGGCCGTGAATGCCCAGACAGGACAAGACCGGCTCCGCGCCACGCTCGACATACCATTTCGCGCGGTAATGCATGAAACGGTCCGGGAAATAAGACACGAACGGCCCCACCAGCCAGGCATCCGGATCGCCCGCGGCGACAATATCGCCAATCCAGCCGCCTGGCACGATCTGGCGTCCGCCGCGCCGTCCCCCCTCGGCCACCAGTTGGCCGACGCGGGCCAGATCCATCGCCGTCATGCACATCCCGCCCGCGCAGCGCGGCGCGCCCAAGCGATCGACCGTGATGTAGCAGGGACGCGCCGCCCCCAGCCGTGTCCACAGCAACTCCGAAAACAGATCGGCGAACCGGCGGCCCGAGGCACGCTCGATAATCCAGCCGAGCAGATCGGTACACGGCGAGACATAGTTAAAGGCACCGCCATGCGGCCCGCCGGGTATGTCGAGCGCCTGAAGGAAGGAACGCAGATCGGACGCGGCCTCGCTCGGTTCCAGCGGGTTCCAGTTGGTCGCCTTGCGGTACTGAACGATCGGGCCGGCAGTGGCGAAGTAATCCTCGTCGAAAGCGAGACCGGATCGCATGTCCAACAACTGGCGGACCGTCGCGCCCCGAAACGCGCTGCCTTTCGCTTCGGGCACATACTGTTCGGCCGGCGCCTCGAAATCGAGCACGCCGTTCGCCGCCAGAATGCCCGCCAGCAAGCCCAGCATCGACTTCGAGACCGACATCAGAATATGCGGCGTGGCCGGACCCATGCCATGCGCGTAATGCTCGCGCAGCACCCGCCCGCGATGGACCACCACGAACGCGTCCGTGCTCGTGCGGGTCAGGTATTCGTCCAGGCCAACGTGCCCGCCTCGGCCGTCGTCGATGGCCAGGGCGCCGAGATCGGTATCGACCGGCGGCAAGCGCCAGAGATCGTCGGGATCGTTGGGGATGTCGGCCGAGGGCACGATCTCCCGCACATGCTGAAATCCCCATCGGTTAAACGGACTCGTCCGCCAATTGGCCAGAGTCGCCTGGGCTTCGGGCCCAGACGGAAAGCGATCCATCGATCCAGACATGGCAAGAGGTTCCGTTAACGCCGGGCTTGGGCAAGGACGCGCATCACGCCCGAATTGGGGGAGCGGTGCAAGCGGGCGCGCGTTCGGGCGATTGCCGGACACGGTTGGGCGGCGCGCGAAACCGATCGGATCGGGGCTTGCGCGACCGCGTGGCGCCGGGCGATGTTTCCGGCCGAATGGAAGATCGGAGACCATGAGTTCCACCGCGGGCACGCATGCGGCCAACACGCCGGATACCGGTCAGGGACGCGGGCGCGCGCGGGATTACCGTCTCGATTTCTTCCGGGGCCTCGCGTTGATGTTCATTTTCATCGACCACGTCCCGGACAATGTCGCCGCCTATTTCACTCTCCGCTCCTTCGCGTTTTGCGACGCGGCCGAGGTGTTCATCTTCATTTCCGGCTATACGGCCGCCCTGGCCTACGGTCCCGTCTTCGACCGGGAAGGCGTGGCGATGGGCATCGCCCGCATCTACCGGCGGGTCTGGCAACTCTACGTCGCCCATATCTGCCTGTTCACGATCTTCAACGCCGAAATCGCCTATACGATGAAATTTTACCAGAACCCGATGTTTTCCGACGAACTTCAGGTCGGCGATTACCTCGACAACATGGGCGAGGCCTTCATCCGGGTGCTGCTGTTGCAGTTCCAGCCTTCGCTCTTGAATATTTTGCCACTGTACATCGCGTTACTGATCGTGCTGCCGTTTTTCTTGTTGTGCATCCGCCGCCATGTCCTTCTGGGTCTGATCCCGTCGGCGGCGTTGTATGCCGCGGTGCAGGTCACCGGATGGAACATGCCCGGTTTCCCGGCGGGCCGGTTGTGGTTCTTCGACCCCTTCGCCTGGCAGTTTTTGTTCGCGATCGCGGCGTCCATGGGATTTGCTTACGCGCGCGGCGGCGTGTTGGTCCGGTTGCCGCGTTGGGCGCCCGTGGCCGCGTCGATTTTCGCCGTCGTGGCGGCGGTGCTGTCCGCGAACTGGAATTTGCACGATGCCGTGCCGTGGATCCCGGTGCTCGTGACCCTGCCCGATGCCTGGTTCGAAAAGACGTTGCTGCCGCCGGCGCGCGTGGCCAGCATTCTGGCGCTGGCCATCGCCGTCGGGGCCTATATTCCTCGCGACGGCCGCTTCATGTTGTCGCCATTGGGCCGGCTGGCGATCATTTGCGGGCAGAATTCGCTGCACGTCTTTTGCCTGGGGATTTTGATGTCCGCTCTGGCCAACGCCGTCCTGAACGTGGTGGGACACGGGTTGGCCGCGCAACTCGCGGCGAATGTCGCGGGCATCGCCGCCATGATCGCGATGGGGCTCGGGCTGGCGTGGTTCAAGGCCGGTGGCCATATGCCGTCGTTGTTCCGCGCGAAAGGGACCGCGTGATGCGCCCGCCGCGCCGATCCGCCCGTCATCTGGCATGCGCCGTCATGGTTCTGTTGGCGCCATGGCTCACGCCGGCGGGCGCCCATGCGGCCCATGCGGGCGAGTGTCCGGCGTCCAATCCCTTCGCGATTCCGGCCGGTGGATTGCCCGCCGCCGCCACGGCCGCGCGCGCCGGACGGCTCGCCATTGCCGCCTTTGGCGGCGGCGCGACGTTGGGCAATGCCGCGAGGGATCGGAACAGCACCTATCCCGCCCGCCTCGGCGTCTATCTTCGCGCGGCCCTCCCCGGCGTCGAAATCTCCGTCGCGACCGTCGCGATCCCGCGTCAGCCGTCCACCGTGTCGAGGTTAAAGCTGGAGGCGGTCCTGTCGGAGCGTGCGCCCGCGCTGGTCGTATGGGGCGCGGGTGGCGGCGAGGCGGGCCGTGGCGACGATCTCGACTCGTTCAATGCCTATATCGCCGATACCGTCGCGAAGATCCGCGAGGCCGGCGCGGACCCGGTGTTGATGACGGTGCAATACGCGCCCAGCGTGGCGCGGGTGGTGAATCTCTTGCCGTATCGGATGGCGGTGCTGCGGGCGGCGGAGGCGGCGGGCATTCCCGTGTTCGACCGTTACGAGGCGATGCGATATTGGAGCGAGACGGGTTATCTCGATCTGGATACGACCGACGACGCGGAACGCGTGCGGGTTGCCCGGGAAGTTTACGATTGCATGGCGAAGTTTCTCGCCAAGGGAATCGCGGATGCGATCAAATAAGGTCTACGCTCAGACATGTTTCCTCGCGCATGGGCTGGAGGCGCGATGAAGCGCGTGGGGTGGCCAAGGGCGGCCGTGTGCCGGACGGCCGCGGCGCTGATGTGTTTGGGCGCTTTTCCGCGCCTGCCCGCCGTTTCCGCGGCCATCGAGGCGCGTGCCGCGGAAACCGCCGCGGACACGCGCGCCGGTTCGCCGGACTGTCCGGCGGCCGCGCCGCGCCAGGTGGCGTTGCCGGCGACCCGTGCCGCTTTGGCCGCCGGACGGCCGCTCACGATCGTCGCTTTCGGGTCGTCGTCCACCGAGGGCGCGGGCGCGAGCGCGCCGGATCGGACCTATCCCGCGCGCCTCGCGGCGTTCCTTCGGGCACGCTGGCCGGGCGCGGCGGTGACCATCGTCAATCGCGGCATGGGTGGCCAGACCATCGAAGCGATGGTGGCGCGGCTGGAACGGGATGTGCTGTCCCTGAAGCCGGTCCTGGTCATCTGGCAGGCCGGTGCCAACGATGCCTTGCGCGGCGCGGACCCCGCGTGGTTCGGGGCACTGCTGGACACCGGCGTGCGCCAGATCGCAGCGGCCGGCGGCGATCTGATCTTGATGGACAACCAGATCGCGCCGCGATTGCCGCCCACGCCGGCGTCGGCGGTTTATGGGTCTTTGCTGGCGCGCGCCGCCGCCATTCCGGCGGTGTCGCTGTTTTCGCGGACCGCCTTGATGCGGGAGTGGGGCGCGACCGGGAAGCCGCTTTCTCTCATGATCGGCGCGGACGGGTTGCATCACACCGATCTGGGCTATGCCTGTCTCGCGGAGTCTCTCGGCCAGGCCATCGCGAACGCCACCACGCCTGTCCCCGGCGGGCGTGGCGAGGGACGCTGAGCCGGGGCCTGGCGAAACGGTAGGGGGGTTGACCGCGGCCGTGTTATCGGGCGGGTACCGCGGGAATACTCAGGAGGAACTCGCATGCCCGTCGCCGGTTCGCGCCGTGCCTTAATCGCCGTTGGCCTCTTCATGTTGGCTTTCGCCGCGTCGCCCAGGGCCTGGGCGCAGGATTACAAGGCCATCGTCGCGGCGGAGGACCGGACGGACGCCGACCGGACCACCGATAAGCGCCGCGATCCGTTGAATCTGCTGACGTTCGCGGCCCCCAAAACCGGCGCCAAGGTACTGGAAATGGGCGCGGGCGGTGGCTACAATGCCGAGCTTCTGGCGCGGGCGGTCGGCCCCTCGGGCAAGGTTTACGCCCAGGTGCCGAAGGAGTCGGAACGGCTGACCGCGCGCATAGGCGCGGCGGCGATGAAAAATGTCACGGTCCTTATTCGCGCGTTCGACGATCCGGTGCCGGCGGATGTCAAGGATCTCGACCTGATTACTTTCTACTTCTCCTATCACGATACGACGTTCCTCGAGGTCGATCGGGCGAAGATGAACAAGGCCATGTTCGTCGCGCTGAAACCCGGCGGCATCCTGACCATCGCCGACCACTCCGCCCGCCCCGAAGACGGCGCGACCGTGGGCAAAACCCTGCACCGCATTGGCGAGGCCGCGCTGCGCGCCGAAATCGAGGCAGCCGGCTTCAAATTCGTCGCCTCCGCCGATTTCCTGCGCCACCCCGAGGACAAACGCACCGACGTCGTCTTCAAGAACCCGACCCCGGTGGACGAGTTCGTGTTGAAATTCCAAAAGCCGAACTGAGAGTCCGCGATGCCCGACCTGCCGAAACTTCGCGCCGAGCGCGCCGAACTGGAATTCGCCGTGGAATCGCGCCAGCGCGAACTCGGCCCCGATCACCCCGAACTCGCCCCGGATCTGCGCGCCCTGGGCCGGCTGGCGCACGAACTCGGCGAATTCGAGGACGCGCAGGCGCTGCTGCACCGGGCGCTGGCGCTGTTCACGGAATCGGTGGGCGCGGAACATCCGGAGACCGCGACGACGATCAACCATATCGGGCTGATTTTGCACGATCTGGGCGACCTCGACGCCGCCGGCGCGGCGTTCGAACGCGCGCTGGCGCTGGACGAGCAATCGCTGGGCCGGGAACACGTGAACGTCGCGCGCGACTGCAACAATCTGGCGGGCGTGCTGCGCGACATGGGCGATCGTTACGCGGCCAAAGAGGCGTTGGACTGGGCTTTGTCGGTCTACATGACGCAACTCGGACCAGATCATCCGACGACGAAATCGGTCAGGCGCAACCGGAATTTGCTGGGATGACCGGCGCGGTCCTGCTCGATCTGGACGGCACCTTGTCGGACTCGCGGCCCGGCATCGCGGCGAGTTTCCGGTTCACGCTGACGGAACTCGGCCACGACGCCGATAAAGCGGGCGATCTGACATGGGCCGTTGGCCCGCCCATCGCGGTGTCGCTGGAACGGCTGTTACAGCCTTACGGCGACACGCGCGTGGACAAAGCGCTGGGGATCTACCGGGAACGGTATTCCGCCGTGGGCCTCTACGATTGTTCCGTTTACGCCGGTATCGCCGACATGCTCGACGAATTGCGCGCCGCGGGAATGACGATGTGCATCGCCACCTCGAAACGCAAGGATTTCGCGGAGCGGGTGATCGACCATCTCGGCCTGCGCGGTTACGTGCGAAATGTTTACGGCGCGCTGCCTGGCGGCGGGCTGGATCATAAACACGATCTTCTCGCGCATATCTTGTCCGTGGAACGGTTCCCGGCGGAGGCCTGCGTCATGCTGGGCGATCGCCTCCACGATATCGAAGCGGCGAAACGGAACGCCATCCCCTCCATCGGCGCGCTGTGGGGTTACGGCGGACGGGAAGAACTGGAAGCGGCGGGCGCGGGCGCGATCGCGGCGGTACCGGACGACGTGGCGCGGATCGTGCTGGCCTGACAGAGCTTCCCACCATCGCGGCCGCGCGTTTTCTGCTTCGTCCCTGGAATGAGGCCAATACGGAGGCCATACACGAAGGCTGAGGCGGCGCCGAGCGATTTTCCGATGCTGTTACTCACCCTCGTTTAGCCGATCCAAAGCGAGAGGCGCCGGCAAATCTATCCGCCATTAGACCCGGTATTCATCCAATAAGCGTTGGAATCCTAAAGCCGATCAGGTTATGCTGCTTCCATGGACGACAATCCGAACACCACTCCCGTCGGCTGGCTCGAAGTCCTCGCCGAAAGCGATGCCGACCTGGCGGCGGGACGTATTGTGTCGGGAGACGTGGTCCTACGAGAGCTCAAGGACAGCCTCGCCCGGCTTGAAGCCAAGGCGGCGGCCGCTGAAGCTTCGCGTAAGGGCATGCCTCACCGTTGATCCGCCTCACCGCGCGTGCTGAACGACAGTTTCGGGAACTCCGTCAACACTACGAGGATCTCGAGCGCCCGGCAGCGACCCGTGGGCTGATTGCCGCGCTGGAGGAAGCAAGCCGTAAGATCGAGAAAAGCCCGGCCGGCGGATTGACGGCACCGCGTCCCTATCCCCAGCTCGCTTGTCCCGATCGGCTGTGGATCAAGGCTGGCCGGTATTGGATTGCTTATGAACCAACAATACTGACGATCACTGGTGTCTTCCACGAGACAGCGAACATTCCTGGCCGTCTATAGAGGCTCGACATGCTGTCGCGATTGGCATTTCCCTTTCATGGCCCACTCGGGGGCGTCCATGATCGCAAGGGATCGAGGAGCGTGCTCGCTGGGCTGTGTTCCGCCTGCATCGCGTTCGCCGCCCGCTTGAACTCAATTAAAAGTGCCGGCAACGCACGGATCGCGGCGCCTTTCAAGATGAAGTGCCTCGGCTGCTCCTGCCTCAATAAGTAACCCGCTGGAGGCCGGCATCGATCGAAGGATGGAAAGCAAAGAGAGTTGGTCGCCATCGCCGATCTGGAAAGTTGCTCCCGTCGGCTGGTGGTAAACGCGGCCAACGTCGATATCGACGACAAAAGCAGTCGCCCCTCCAACCCAACGCGCCAGCAATCGCCGTAGAGCTTCGCTATCAAGGATACCGACACCGGGTAAGTGGATTTCAGCGGTGAACGCGCCACCCCGCATTGCGCTCAAAGCGGCAGGCACAAGCCGTCCGAGCGTTCCCTGTCCCGGTATTCCGCCACCCTGCCGAACATAGAGTACCCCTTCCGAATCGGGCGATAGATCGGCGAGATATTGGTCAACGGCGATGGACACGAGGCGGGCTCCTGAGCTATTTTAGTCGAGATGGTGGCAGTCGCGGCAAACTACAATACCATCGTCGAGCGGGCGAATGCCAAGGACATTATTTTGAGCGACGCGCGCCTCGGAATCAAAATGCGGGATATCTCCGCATGGCGAAAGTACCACTGGGGAGGCCGAATTGGACCAGATCGTATCCGGCGCTTATGTCTTCACCGGCGAACGCTCGGCGAAGGGGTTTCTTCTCAATAAAATGGCGAACACGCTCAGCGTGCCCGAGAACCGCGCGCGCTTCGGCGCGGATGAGGCGGGTTATATGCGCGCGATGGGGTGTTCGGCGGCGGAAATCGATCTGGTGTGCCGGCGCGACTGGCGGGGCATGATGGAATATGGCGCCAGTATTTATTTGCTTTTGAAAATCGGCGCCGCCGCCGGGGTCGCTTTGCCGGAAATCGGCGCGCACACGGCGGGAATGACGCTCGCCGAGTTCCACGCGAAAAAGGGACACTGACATGGCGACGGCGATTGGCGGCATCGGCACCTCCCACGCGCCCACGATCGGCGTCGCCTGGGATAAGGGTCAGCAAAAAGAACCGATGTGGGTGCCGTTGTTCGAGGGATATGTGCCCGCGCGGCGCTGGCTGGAAGACATGAAGCCAGATTTGTTCCTGATCGTATACAACGATCACGTGAATCGTTTCTTCTTCGACGCTTACCCGACCTTCGCCCTTGGCGTCGGCGCGGTGCACGCGCAGGCAGACGAAGGCTGGGGCAAGCGGCCCTTCGGCGATATCCCGGGCGATCCCGATTTCGCCTGGCATCTGGCGCGCTCGTTGGTGGAAGACGAGTTCGACCCGACGATCTGCCAGGAAATGTCGCTCGATCACGGCGTGCTGTCGTTTCTGCCGCTTCTGACGGACACGGACTGGAAAATCCCGGTCGTTCCGCTGGCGGTCAACGTCATCCAGCACCCGATCCCCACGGCGCGGCGGCTGTACAGGCTTGGCGCGGCGCTGCGCCACGCGATCGAAACCTATCCCAAAGACAAGCGCATCGTCGTCTTCGGCACGGGTGGACTGACGCACCAGCTACATGGCCAGAATTACGGCAAACACAATGAAGCCTGGGACCAGGAATTCTTGGACCGGCTGGAAACCGATCCCGCCGGACTCTCCGAACTCTCGATCCAGGACTACATGGAACGCGGCGGCACGGAAGGCGTCGAAATGATCATGTGGCTCGCCATGCGCGGCGCGCTGGGCGGAAAAGTGAAACGCGTCCACCGCAATTACACGGCACCGCTGACAACGGGGTACGGGCTGCTGGTGCTTGAGACCTGAGGGCGGGCTTTCCGGTGAATCGCCCGGAAAGCCCGCGATCGGATGCGACCAAATCCACCATATCGTGCCGGTCTTTGTTCGTATATCGCCAACGTGGAGAAGAGAGCCCGTCTTCACGCCGCCGCCACGGCCGGCGCGCGCATGTGCCAATCCCCCGCGGTTTGGAATGCGTAACCGATCCGCAGCGCCATTGCCTCCTCGTACCCTTGGCAGACGATTTGCAGCGACAGCGGCAGCCCGCCCGCGGTGAACCCGTTGGGCACAGCCGCCGCGCAAAGGTCCAAAAAATTGACCCACCGCGTCAGCATCCCCGGCGTGGTGTTCTGATCGATCGCCGCCACCGGGATCGCGGGTGTCAGCATCGTCGGCGTCAGCAGCGCGTCCACCCCCGCCGTCGCGGCGCCGAAAGCGGCCTTCATCCGTTCCCGCTCCGCCAGCGCCACCAGATAATCTTTCGAGGAAATCGCCGCCCCCGCCCGCACGCGTGGCCGCACATCCTGGTCCAGCGGTTGAGAATTATCGTCCACCAGGCCCGACAGCGCGGCATAGGCTTCCGCCGACATGATCCGGCCATTGATCGCACCCAAATCCGAGAAACTGGCGGGAAGAGTCAGGTCGAGGATCTCGGCGCCCAGGGCTGAAAGAGTTTCGACGGAGCGGTCGTAGGCGGCGAGGACCTCGGGATCGACGCCGGCGCGCTCGGACGCGGGCATGCGCCCCAGACGCAGGCCTTTCACGCCGCGGCGCAAATCGCGCATCGGATCGATGTCGCGCACGGACAACGTCAGCCTGTCCGCCGGGTCGGCACCTTGCAGCACCGCCAGCAGCAACGCCGAGTCCTCGATATCGCGGGTCAGCGGACCCGGCGTGTCGAGCGTCGGGCTGAGCGGCAACACGCCGAAGGTGCTGATCCGCCCGATCGTGGTTTTCAGGCCGGTGATCCCGTTCCACGCCGCCGGAATCCGAACGGACCCGCCGGTATCCGTCCCGATCCCCCAGGGCGCCATCCGCGCCCCGACCGCGACCCCGGTGCCGGACGACGACCCACCGGGCGTCCGGTGCACCGCCATATCCCAGGGATTCCGGGGCGTCCCCAAATGTTGGTTCGTCCCCCAGCCGCCATAGGCGAACTCCACCGTATGCGTCTTGCCGAGATCGATCATTCCCGCCGCCATCAGCTTCCGATGCAAAGACGCCGTGCGCGGTGCGATCCGGTTCCGCCAGGCGGCACTGCCACCCATCGCGACCTCGCCCTCGATTTCCACCAGGTCCTTGATCGCGATGGGAATACCGTGCAGCGGGCCGACCGCGTGCCCGGCGCGGATCGCCTTGTCGGCGGCCTCCGCGGCGAGGCGGGCGTTGGCGGCATTGACGAAAACGAAGGCCTGAAGCGCGGGCTCCAGCTTTTCGATCCGCCCCAAATATTCGTCCACCAGATCGACCGGCGAAAGGCGGCGCGCCGCGATGGCCTCGATCTGACGATGAACGGGCAGAAAAGCTGGGCTGGTCATGGCGATCTCCGGCGGTGGCCACGCATCGTCACCTGTCCGGCCCCGCCACTCAAGCCCCGCGCGTTAACCGAAAATTAATTCCTTGGGCGCATGGTCGTTTCACCCTCCCAACCGGCACGGACGCCGAATGAACCACTCCGCTCTGATCGACCTGTCCTCGGTACGCGTCCTCTGCGTCGACGACGACCCGGTGATGCGGTCCGTGTTGCGCACGGCGCTGCAACGCCGGGGCTGCCGCGACGTGGTGCAGGCCAATGGCGGCATGGACGCGCTGGACCTCTGCGCCGGGCGCACCTTCGACCTGATCGTTTGCGACGTGCAAATGCAAGGCATGAGCGGCCTCGACTTTCTTCGCTCGCTCGCCGCGTCCGGGCTGGGCGCGGGATGGCCGGTCATCATGCTGACCGCCGACACCAACCCCGCCACGATCCAGGAAGCACAGGATCTGGGCGTGACGGCATGGGTGGGGAAACCGGTGTCGATGCATACGCTGATCGATCGCATCAGCGGGGTCCTGCGCGAGTCCGGCCAGATTGGCGGCACCAGCCGCGACGGCGAATTGCAGGCGATGTCGGAACGTTATCACGCCCGCCTGATGGCGACACTGACCGCCGCGCGCGACGCCGCGCACAGCCTGTCGTTTCGCGCCCGGGAAGCCGCCAATATCGCCCATGCCATGCGCCAGATGTTGGACAATATCGACGAGCACGCCCGCACGCTCGGCTACGGACTCATCACGCTGCTGGCGGGGCGGTCGATGGATCTCGTCATCGCGATGACCCGGAACCCCGCCGCCGCCGCGCGCGATCATCTGAACGCCTCCCGCGCGCTGACCACCTTGTTCACGGCGATGCAGCGGGTCGCACAGAACCGGATGGAGGGCGACGGGTCCGAAGGCGGGCTGAAACTGCTGGTGAAGATCGACGGCATCGTGGACGGCGTGCGCACGGGGATGGAAACCGCCGCCGCGCGGCCCAAGGCTCAGCCCGCGGGAACGGCGCCCCGCAGCGCGGCGATTTCGTCCGCGGAATAACCCAGTTCCGCCAGCACCGCGTCCGTGTCAGCGCCCAAAGCACGGCCGCCATGGCGGATTTCGGCGGGCGTCGCCGAAAACCGCGCCGCCGGACGCGCCTGCCGGACACGCCCCGCCTCCCCATGTTCATACTCCACCACAATCTCATTCGCCCGCACCTGGGCATTTTCAATCATCGCCGTGCGGGTCAGCACCGGCGCACACGGCACACCCTCCGCTTCCAGCCGCTCCAGCCACTCGGCGGCCGGCCGGGTCAGCAAAACCTCCTGCGTCAACCGCAAACGGTCGTTAATGTTCTTGCCGCGCAACGCCGGGGTCTTGAAGCGCGGGTCGTCCAGCCATTCCGGCTTGCCCAACGCGCGGGTCAGCGCCAGCCATTCCTTGTTCGATTGCACCGCGGCGGAGATATAATCGGTTTGGGTCTGGTAAATCAGATCGATGAAGCTCGCGGCTTCCTGCTGCGGAATATCCTCGCCGACAAAGGTCTGACTGCCCATGTCGGACGCCCAGAGGAACGCCACCACCGCGTCCAGCATCGACAGCCGGACATGCTGGCCCTGCCCCGTCCGCTCCCGCGCCAGCAAGGCCGCGGTGATCGCCTGCGACGCCGTGATCGCCGTCATCTTGTCCGGCACGATCGTCCGCACCAGCCGTGGCCGCTCCGTATCCGAACCGGCCTGGATGGAGGCGAGGCCCGACACACCTTGGATCAACGGATCGTAAACCGGCTTGCCGACATACGGCCCACTGTCGCCGAACCCGCAAATGGAGACATAAACAAGGTCCGGTTTGATCGCGCGAAGCGCTTCCTCGCCGAACCCCATCCGCTCCGCCACGCCGGGCCGGAAATTCTGCACGAACACATCCGCCGTCGCGACCAGACGCCGCAACACCTCCTTCGCCGCCGGTTCCCGCAGATCCAGCGCCACGCAGCGCTTGTTCCGGTTATTGTTGAGAAACCCGGCCGAAAACCCGCCGCGCCGGTTGTTCTGCGCCCGCGTATGGTCGCCGCCATCGGGGTTTTCGACCTTGATCACCTCCGCGCCCTGATCCGCCAGAATCATCGTGGCGAGCGGGCCGGAAATCATCGACGTGAGATCGACAACGCGAAATCCGTGCAGCGGTCCGGGCATGTGGCTTGGCTCCTTGGGCGTGGCGGCGGCTTGTAGCATGACCGGCGGAGGACAGGAAAACCGCGCCCGCTCTCGCCGCGACCCGGCCACGCGGGTAAGAAACCCCGGACCATCCAGGGAGGACCGTCATGACCGGATTGCTCGCGGGGAAGACCGCGTTTGTCACCGCCGCCGGACAGGGGATCGGCCGCGCCACGGCACAGGCCTTCGCCGCCGCCGGCGCGCGGGTGATCGCGACCGACGTGGACGCGGGGAAACTCGCCGGTCTCGCGGGCGATGCGATCCGTGTCGCCGCGCTGAACGCCCTGGACCCCGCCGCCATCGCCCGAGCCGCGGAGACCGCCGGTCCGATCGACATTCTGTTCAACTGCGCGGGCTACGTGCACCAGGGCACGCTGCTGGACGCGACGGAAGACGAATGGTCGTTCGGCTTCGACCTGAACTGCCGGTCGATGTTCCGGACCATGAAGGCGTTTCTGCCGGGGATGCTGGAGCGCGGGCACGGGGTCATTCTGAACATGGCCTCGGTCGCGTCGAACCTGAAAGGCGTGCCCTCGCGCTTCGTCTATTCCGCCACCAAGGCGGCCGTCATCGGCATGACGAAGTCGGTGGCGGCGGATTATGTCGCGCGCGGCATCCGGGCGAACTGCCTGTGTCCGGGCACGGTGCAAACACCCAGCCTGGACGAGCGGATCGCGGCGAACGCGGGGGCCGCGGGCTCGGTGGACGCGGCGCGGGCGGCGTTCGTGGCGCGCCAGCCGATGGGCCGGCTTGGATCGCCCGAGGAAATCGCGGCGCTGGCTGTTTATCTGGCCTCGGATGCGGCACAATTCATCACGGGACAGGCGGTCGTCATCGACGGCGGGCTGACACTTTAACTCCCAGGAGGGGACGCACATGAAACTGCTACGTTACGGTCCGGCGGGCGCCGAAAAGCCCGCGATGCTCGACGCCGATGGCGCGATCCGCTGCCTCGCCGCCGTGGTGCGCGACATCGACGGCTTCGCGCTGTCGCCGGGTTCGCTAAAGATGCTGCAAGCGATCGACCCGAAGACCCTGCCGCGCGTCGAGGGCAACCCGCGCATCGGCCCCTGCGTCGTCCGCCCCACCAACTACATCTGCATCGGCCTGAATTACGCCGATCACGCCGCCGAAACCGGCGCGCCGGTGCCTAAAGAACCGATCGTGTTCATCAAATCGCTTGGCGCCTTCTCCGGCCCGAACGACGACGTGCTCCGCCCGCGCAATTCCAAGAAGCTGGACTGGGAAGTCGAACTGGGGATCGTCATCGGCACGACCGCGCGGTACGTGTCCGAGGCCGACTCGATGGATTACGTCGCGGGTTACTGCGTCTGCAACGACGTCTCCGAACGCGAGTTTCAGGCGGAACGCGGCGGCACCTGGGATAAAGGCAAGGGCGCCGACACCTTCGGTCCCACGGGCCCCTGGATGGTGACCAAGGACGAGATCGCCGACCCGCAGAACCTGCCGCTGTGGACCGAGGTCAACGGCAAGCGCATGCAGGACGGCAGCACGAAAACCATGATCTTCGGCGTGAAGACGCTCGTCAGCTATGTCAGCCAGTTCATTACGCTGCACGCCGGCGACGTCATCGCCACCGGCACCCCGCCGGGTGTGGCTCTGGGCATGAAGCCGCATCCCATCTTCCTGGAGCCGGGCGATGTGATGCGCCTGAGCGTCGAGGGGCTGGGCATTCAGACCCAACGCGTATTGCAGGCCTGAACAGCCCGCGATTTACCCGCGAGGCCTTGACCTTCCCGCCTGACCCATCCGGTCAGGCGGGACACCCAAGGCGCGAACCGGTTCAGACGCGCCGGCGGATCGCGCCCAGCCCCAGAAGACCGGTGGCGAACAACGCCAAAGACACCGGTTCGGGAACCGAAGCGGTCGGTGTGACGTCGATATTGTCGATGTTCATGGAACTGGTCCCGCTGTTTGGCGTCAGCTCGATCGTCAGTTCGTCCAGCAGGATAGCGGAACCGCCCGACGCGAATGTCGCGAAGGTGGAGATCGATCCGATCGTGCCGGAGGTATTCAACACGAGATTTCCAGCCAGCCGTCCCTGAAACACATAAGCGGTCCCAGCCTGAATGTTGCTGGACAGGTCCACTGCGTTAAATGTGAAGGTGTCGCCGCCATGGGTCACGCCGATACTGGAAAGCCCAGGCGTTCCGACCGGCCCGGCGAAAATGCTGGGGACGGCGTTGCCGAACAGATGCCCCTCGAACCAACTGCCTGTCGTTGGCGTGACCGTGAAGCCGCCTTCCAGGTAGGCGCCGGTGAACGGATCGAGGTTCGCGCCCGAGAGCCCGTGGAAGTCGATCGTATACGCGCCCGCCGCGGGGGCGAACGCGAGTCCGGCCGTGGCCGCGATCGCGAGAATGAGATTTCGTATCATGCGTCGGTAGGTCCTTCGAGTTTCTGGATGGCTCCGCGTCCCGGCATTTCCGGTTCCGCGTCCAGTCCAGCGGAAACGGAGACGCAAGTTCCGCGCCAATCAAAAACAGGCCTTAAAATCAATATCTTGTAAAAATCTTTTTTAGACGGAGTTCCATGTGTGTAAAATAATCCGACGCTTTGTTTTCCGGAACCACGCGAAATTTTACGTACCGGCCGTCATGCGGATGGCCTTGGCTCACCGCGCGAGCAGAGGTCCGGAAAATCGGCGATCTGTTTCATCGCTTTGGCTTCATCCCCGGACATGCCATGGCGCGGCCGGGTCCCATGACTGGCGACCCACCGGGAACGGCATCGACCGGCCCCAGGTTCCCGCGCAGCCCACCGGGCGCTAAAACCGCCCAACGCATCACGGCGCCAGGGACAACAGGGGAACCACCATGGAATTCAGCGAACTCGTCCAGACGCGACGCAGCGTCCGCGGCTATAAAAAAGACCCGGTCCCCCGCGAAATCGTGGAAGACATCGTCGCCGAGGCCAAGGGCGCGCCCTCCTCCATGAACAGCCAGCCCTGGCACGTCCATGTCCTGACCGGCGCGCCGCTCGACCTGGTCCGGCAACGCAACACGGAGATGATGCTCGCGGGCGCCAAACCGCAACGCGACATCGCGACCCATGGCGAATACGAAGGCGTGCACCGCCAGCGCCAGGTCGGCATCGCCATCGAACTCTTCGCCGCCATGGGCATCGCCCGGCACGACAAGGCGATGCGCCAGGACTGGGTCATGCGCGGCTTCCGCCAGTTCGACGCGCCGGTATCGATGGTTCTCACCTACGACCGTATCCTCGATCCCGGCGCCACACCCCATTTCGATCTGGGCGCGTTGTCCTATGGCATCTGCCTCGCCGCCTGGAACCGCGGGCTGGGCACCGTCATCAACGGCCAGGGCATCATGCGCTCCGACGTCGTGCGCGAAGTGGCCCAGATCCCGGACGACGAGGTCATCATGACCTGCATCGCCATGGGCTACCCCGACGACGATTTCCCGGCGAATGGCGTCAAAGCCAGCCGCGAGCCGAACGGCCACTTCCTCCGCTTCGTCGGGTTCGAGGACTGAACGCGCCATGCCGCACTGGGACCTCGCGATTATTGGCGGCGGCGCCGCCGGTCTTTCCGCCGCCGCGGCGGCCACGGGCCTGTCCACGCTCCTCGTCGATCCCATGGGCGGCGGCGAACTGATGAATCTCGGTCCTCTCCGCGGCCTGGACACGGAGGAAACCGGTCCCGACCTCGCCGCCCGCCTGCTGGGCGAGGCCATGGACGCGGGCGCCGAACTGGCGATCGGGGAAGTACAATCGTTGACCCAGACGCCGGACGGCTGGCGGCTCGCGACGGCGGACGAGACCCACATTGCGCGTGCCGTCATTCTCGCCGTTGGCCTGGCCCATGGCACGCTGGGCCTCCCCAACGAGGCGGAGATGGAAGGCCGCGGCCTGTCCCACTGCGCCGCCTGCGACGGCCCGTTGTTTCAGGGCCAGCCGGTCGCCGTCGCCGGCACCTCCCGCTGGGCCCGGCTGGAGGCCGAGGAACTCACCGCCTTCGCGTCCCATGTCACGCTGATCGCGCCCGGCGAAGCGCCGCCGCCCATCGAGAATGTCGCGATCCTCCGGGGACGCGCGATTGGGCTGGAGGGGCGCGATGGCCTCGACGCCGTGCTGGTCCAGCCGGACGATGGCGGGCCACCGATCCGGGTCCCCGCGCAAGGCCTGTTCGTCCAAACCGGCCGCCGCGCGGCGCTGGGATTCAGCCCGGACGGGTTGCGCCGCGACGCGGACGGACGCGCCGCCGTCGATGCCTCTCTGGCCACCAGCCTGCCGGCACTGTTCGCCGCCGGAGAGGCCCGGTCCGGCTTCGAAAGCTCGCTGCCCGCCGCCATCGCCGATGGAAAACGCGCCACGGCCTCGGCGCGCCACGCCTTGACACCGGGCTAACGGACGCACCCGCCGCCCAAAATCCCCCTTGGCAAACCCGCCATATCGGCGTTCAATCCTCGCCGAACGGGAGTGAAGCACCAATGCGCATCGTCAATCCCACCTACGGGATCGCGCCTCAGGGCGAGGGATCGGCCACCGCCGGGCCCGTCGACTGGATGAACGATCCCATCGTCCTGTTCTCGAACAACAAGCCGAACGCGAAAGAACTGCTGCTCGGCGTGCGGGACAGGCTGTCGTCCATCCGGCGCGTGGACAACGTCGACTACATCGCCAAAGGCAGCGCCAGCCAGCCCGCGCCGCCGGAAATGCTCAACGAGGTCGTTCGCAAGTATCGCATCGCGCTGCTTGCGTTGGGCGACTGAGGCTCTTGCTCATCGTGGAGTTTCCACGACAGCATCGAACTGAGAAAGCGTGGACTGGCCGGGGTGGTGATCGCCACCGAGACGTTCAGACCGTTGGTCCTGGCCCAGGCGAAGGCGCGGAAGCTGGAACCGCATTTGATCGTGGTGAAGCATCCGGTTGGCGGCCTGAACGCGGAGGAACTCAAAGAACGCATCGATGCGGCGTTCGAGGGCCTTAAGGTCGAAATGAAGGGGTAACACCCTCTTCCGGGGAAAAAGGGCCGCGGACATTGTCCGCGGCCTTTCGCGTCAGAGGGAAGCAGCATGTCCGATTCCGCCGAAACCGAATATCTAGATATTCCAGAAATGGATCACGATGGGTGGGCGGATTACGTCGAAGCCCAGGGGTGGACGGATGGGCTGCCGTTGGTGCCGCCGACGGAGGCGTCGGTCGCCCGCATGATGGATGGCGCGCGCGGCGACAACGAACCGTTTCCGGCGATCACGCCAAGGCTGCTGATTCCGACGCTGAGGAGCCTTGCCGCCAATGCCGTCATGGCGGGTTGCCGACCCAGCTATTTCCCGGCGGTGCTGGCGGCGCTACGCGGTGTTCTGGTCGCCGATTACAATTTGCATGGCACGTTGGCGACAACGCATTCCTGCGCCCCGATGGCGATGGTGAACGGACCGCTGCGCCAGGAACTGAACATCAACTGCGGCACCAACTGTTTCGGCCAGGGCTGGCGCGCCAATGCCGCCATCGGCCGCGCGCTGCAATTGATTCTGCTTAACATCGGCGGCGGCAAACCGGCGGTCATGGATCGCTCGACGTTCGGCTCGCCCGCGAAATATACGTTTTGTTTCGGGGAGAACGAGGAGGAGAGTCCCTTCGAACCCTACCACGTACGCAACGGCTTCCGCGCGGACGAGAGTGTCGTCACCGTCATGTCGGCCGAGCCCAACCACAACCTGAACGATCATGGCAGCACCACGGGACTGGGGCTTCTCACGACATTCGCAGGCGGTATCGCGACGCCCACCGCGAATACGATTTCGGCCAAGGGGCCGTATTTCATCGTTCTGGGACCGGAACACGCGGCGACGCTGGCGCGCGACAACTGGACGGTGAAGAAAATTCAGGATTTTCTCTACGACAAAGCCCGCGTGCCGCTGGCCTGGATTTCCAAGGAAAACCAGGCGCGATACGAGGAAGCGGGGCACTTCCCGGAGAACGATGCGTTTCGGGTCGCCCCGACGCCGGACGACATCCATGTCGCCGTCGCCGGCGGGCCTGGCAAGCACTCCGCCTGGATCCCGTCCTTTGGCGGTACGGCGGCGATCTCCATCCGCGTGAAACCGCCCGCCGCATGACGACCATCGCGGCCGGCGACCGGGACGCGCCGGTTTTCGCGCCCGGCGCCGATTGGGACGAGGCGCAGGCGATCCTGCTGGCGGCGGCCTTGTCCGACGGCCTCCCCGCCGTCGTCCCCACCGAAGCGCGCCTCGCCGCCATGCTGGCGGGCCGCGACCCGGCCGAATCGTCCGGCTTCATGCCGCCTTTGTTTGGCGACCTGACCGCGGAGGCCATCGCGTATTGCTGCGTTCTCGCCGGATGCCGCCCGGCCGAATTCCCGGTCGTCCGCGAGGCCGCGATCGCGTGTTTGGCGCCCGAATTCAATCTTTTGGGCATACAGACCACCACCGGCACGCCGACCGCCGCCGCGCTCGTGCACGGACCGGCGGTGGCGGCGCTGGAGATGAACGCGGGCACCAACTGCCTTGGACCGGGCAACCGCGCCAATGCCTGCATCGGCCGCGCGCTGCGCCTGGTGCTGACCAATATCGGCGGCGCCCGCCCGCTGATCGGCGACATGGCCACCATGGGCCAGCCCGCCAAATACGGCCTGGGTTTCGCCGAGGGCGCCCATCCCCTGATCCCGCCTTTGCACGTCCGCCGCGGCCTGGACGCCGCCACCAGCGCCGTCACCGCGATCGGCCTGTCCGGCACCGTGGAAGTTCTGCCCGAAGCAGGCGCCGCCACGCCCGAGGCCGTGCTACGGCCCGCTCTGGCCGCCATGCGCGGCGCCCGCGAGGCGGCCTCCGGCGGCCGCCGCCGCGATCCCGGCGAACAGTTTTTGCTGATCCCCGCGGAAATGGCCGATGTCGTCGCCAAAGGCGGCTGGACCCTGGACCAGGCCACCGAATTCCTGTGGCGCGAGTCCGGCCCCGACTGGCCGATCGCCCGTGCGCCCGCCGACATTCATGTGATTCTGACCGGCGGCGCGGGCGTTAAGATGACCTGCCTCGTGCCCTGGGGGGGTGGAACCTGGTGCGTGACCCGCGCTTTGCCGGATAAGTGAACCGCCACATCCCCATTGGATCGGCCGTCCGGCCGGTTGCCCCCGGCCCAGGCCCCTGCGTCCGGCGGCGAATGGCCCCCGACAGTAACGACCCAGAAATCCGCCTTGCCATCGCGTGTCTTCGGGCGCTACCCACATCCGAACGGGCCGCCGCCGAGAGTTTTGCAACCCATGGAACCCAATGCCGCCTCCGCGCATACGGAAGTTGAGCTCGCCGTGCTCGATGCACCCGTGCTGGCGCGCGGGTGGCTGACCGCGTTTCTGCTGCACCTCGCCGAGGCCGGCGCGTTCGATCCCGTCTGGTCCGACCAAATCCACGCCAACTGGGCGCGCGACCTCCACGCCGCCCATCCCGCGGTCACGGCGGAGCGTGTGCGGCAACGCCGGATGGATCTGGACCGCGCCTTTCCCGCCGCCAGCACGATCGCCAGCCGCGACGCGCAGGACGAGGTGATCGCCCATTGCACGACGCCGGAGGAACGGCGCAACGCCCATGTCCTGGCCACCGCGCTGTCGGCGCGCGCCGCGGTCATCGTCACCGGCGCCGCCTTCGGCCTAAAGGCGGTCATGGCCAAACTTTGGCACGACACGGCGGTTTTGACTCCGGACGCCTGGTGTCTGGAATTGTTGGACCGCCATCCGGAGGCGGTGCTGGAGGGGGCGCGGGCGCATCGCGCGACGCCCAGAAGGGTGGCGTTGACGGTGGAGGGGTGGCTGGCGGCGCTGGGGGAAGAGCGTGTCGGATTGCCCCGGATGGCGGAGGCCTTGGCTGGCCACCGCGACCGGCTTTGATCGCGGGCCTGATCCTGGCGGGTGGCCGTGCCCGCCGTCTGGGTGGCGGCGACAAGCCGTTGCTGCGCCTTGGCGGGACGACGATGTTGGAGCGGATCGCCGCCGCCATCGCTCTTCCCGCGATCGCCATTTCCGCCAACGGCGACCCCGCGCGTTTCGCCCGGTTTGGTTTTCCCGTTTTGTCCGACGGCGATTTTTTCGACGCCGGTCCGCTGGCCGGTGTGCTGGCGGGCCTCGAATGGGCGGAACGTCTGGGCGCGATGGCGTTGCTGACCGTGCCTGGCGACACGCCGTTCATTCCCCTCGGGCTCGCGGCGGTGCTGACCCCCGCGCCCGCCTGCGCGGCGAGCGGCGGGCGGCGCCATCATACGATCGCGTTGTGGCCGGTTGAGGCCCGGATCGCGTTGCGCGCGCATCTGTCCCGGCCCGGCCCGCGCGACGTGGCCGGGTTCGCGGCGGCGATCGGCATGCGCGCGGCCGATTTCGCTTCCGGTCCACGCGACCCGTTCCTTAACGTGAACACATCGGACGACCTTGAAACAGCCCGGAACGAGATCGGCGCCGAAGGGGAAAACGCATGACCAAAACGATCGCGATCGCCGGACTTGGCGCCATTGGCCTGCCTTTGGCCCGGGCCCTCGACGAGGGCATCGAGGGCTTGCGGCTGGTCGCGGTGGCCGCGCGCGATCCCATTCGCGCCCGCGCCCGGCTGGTGGGGTTTCGCAATCCCCCGGCCATCGTGGACATCCCCAGCCTCGCCGAATCGGATATCGTGGTCGAGGCCACGCCCGCCTCGATGTTCGAGCGTGTCGCGGTGCCGGCCATCGAGGCGGGCCGGATCTTCGTTCCCGCCTCCGTTGGCGCCCTGTTGCCGCGCATGCATCTGGTGCGGCGCGCCACCCAGACCGGCGCCCGGATCGTCGTGCCGACCGGCGCGTTACTGGGGCTCGACGCGGTTCGTGCCGCCGCCGAGGGCCGGATCGACAGCATCGTCATGGAAACGCGCAAACCGCCCGAGGGCCTGGCCGGCGCGCCGTATTTGATCGAGCACGGGATCGAGGTGTTGGGTCTGACCGCGCCGTTGCGTGTGTTTCAGGGCAATGCCCGCGACGCCGCCGCCGGGTTTCCGGCGAATGTGAATGTGGCGGCGGCGCTGGCCTTGGCGGGGATCGGGCCGATCCGAACCCAGGTGGAAATTTGGGCGGACCCGGGTCTGACCCGCAATGTTCATATCATCCATGTCGAAGCCGAGGCCGCGCGCTTCACGATGCGCATCGAAAACGTGCCCAGCGACGAAAATCCGCGAACCGGCCGAATCACGTCGCTATCGATTTTGGCGTGTTTGCGCGGCCTGGTCTCGCCATTGAGAGTCGGGAGTTAGGTTCTGCTGTTTTTTCTGGAGGCGCTGGTTTACTTCGGCGCGGTGGCGATTTTCTGGCTGACGGTCTTCGCCGCCGGCCGCATGCGGCACGATCTTTTGCTGGTGATTTGCATGCCGGCCGTCTTCGTGGCGATCGTCATGGGTTTCTCCATGGGGATCTACGCGCTGGATACGTTTGGCGTGGCGCAGGCGGCGATCGCGGCGGTGGCGGGCTGGTTTGGCGCGCGGAAACTCGCCCGGCGTTATGTCGCGCGCGACTTCGCGATCGCGATTCATTTGGTCTGGGCCGTGGGTCTGGTTTTGTCCCTGGCGGCGGTGAATTTTCCCGACGGCCCGTGAAATCCGGCGGCGCGTCAACACTCTCTTAATCTTTCGCCCCCATGATCCGGCCACGGACAAGTGGAGGTATTCGATCGTGGCGGCGGAACAGTTCGATACGGCGGGACGTCTTTCATTCATGAATATCGGGCCAGAGACCGCGGCGGCCCTCGCCGGGCTGTGGGAAAGCCTCCGGCCCGATTTGGACTCGATCCTCGACGGGTTTTACCGGCATGCCGGCACCGTCCCCGCGCTGGCCGCGAAACTGGGCGGGCGGCAGCGGGACCTGCAACGGGCGCAGGCCCGTCACTGGGAGATGTTGTTTTCCGGGCGGTTCGACGAGGCGTATTTCGCCAGTGCCCGTGCCGTCGGAGAGGAATATTTCCGCATCGGCCTGGAGCCGCGCTGGTATATCGGCGGGTATAATCACCTGCTGCGCGCCGCGATCGAGACCGCCGCGCGGAAGCATCGTTTCTCCCCGGCCCGGAGTGCCGCCGCGACCGGCGCGGCGGCCGCGGCGGTGTTGCTGGACATGGAGGTCGCGATTTCCGTTTACCAGGACTCGCTTGTCAGGGACCGGGCGCAACGCGGGGCGCGGATGAACGATCTGCTGACCCGTTTCGAAACCAGCGCCACCGGTCTGGTCGGCAAGGTCGCGATGGCGTCGAAACACCTCGAATCCGCGGCCGGCGCGCTCAGCGCCAATGCCGATCGCACCAACCAGCAGGCGTCCACCGTCGCGGCGGCGGAACAGGCCAGCGGCAACGTGCAGACGGTCGCCAGTACCGCGGAGGAGCTGGCGGCCTCGATCGCCGAGATCGGCCGCCAGGTGGCGCAGGCGAGTCATGTGACCCAAAAGGCCGTCGCCGACGCCGAGCAGACCGATACCGTGGTGCGGACCTTGGCCGACGGCGCGCGGAAGATCGACGAGGTGGTGTCGCTGATCAGTAGCATCGCCAGCCAGACCAATCTGTTGGCATTGAACGCGACCATCGAAGCCGCGCGCGCCGGGGAAGCAGGCAAGGGCTTCGCCGTGGTCGCCAGCGAGGTGAAGGGGCTGGCCAGTCAGACCGCCCGCGCGACGGAGGAAATTGGCCGTCAGATCGCCGATATCCAGTCCGCCACCAGCCAGGCGGTCGAGGCGATCAAGGGCATCGCGGGCACGATTTCCGAGGTCAGTCAGATTTCTGCCGCCATTGCCTCGGCGGTGGAGGAGCAGAGCGCGGCAACCCAGGAGATCGCGCGGAGCGTGCAGGAGGCGTCGCGGGGAACGTTGGAGGTGACGGCGACCATCGCCAATGTCAGTCAGGCTGCGGTGGAAACCGGCGGCGGGGCCAACGCGGTGCTGGCCGAAGCCGACGGTCTGGCGAAACAATCCGAGGAACTGCGGGGCGAGATCGTGGCGTTCCTGCGGGAGGCGAAAGCGGCCTGAGGCCAGGCGGGCGCTGTCTGGGAGGAGGGGCTAAAGCCGCATCGCCACGCTACGGGCATGCGCGCCGAGACCCTCCGCTTCCGCCAGCGTCACCGCCGCCGGCCCAATCCGCCGCAACGCCGCCTGGTCGCCGGAGATCCACGTCGTGCGCTTCAAGAAGTCGAACACCGACAATCCGGAGGCGAACCGCGCCGTGCGCCCCGTCGGCAGCACGTGATTGGGGCCGCCCACGTAATCGCCCACCGCTTCCGGGCAGTAAGCGCCCAGAAAAATCGCGCCGGCGTGACGGACCTGGCCGAACAACGCCTCCGGTCCCGCGCCCATGAGTTGCAAGTGTTCCGGCGCCAGACGGTCGATCAGACCCACCGCCTCCCCCCACTCCCGCACCACGATCGCCGCCCCATGCGCGTCCCAGCTCGCCTGGGCGATCGCCGCCCGGGACAGGCTGACCATTTCCGAGGCGACCGCGGCGATGACCGCCTCGGCGAAAGCGGCATCGTCGGCGATCAGGATCGACTGCGCGGCCTCGTCGTGCTCGGCCTGCGCCAGAAGATCGACCGCGACGCGGCGGGGATCGCTGCCGGCATCGGCGACCACGACGACCTCCGACGGGCCGGCGATGTTGTCGATGCCCACGCGCCCGAACACCTGACGCTTGGCCTCCGCGACATAGGCGTTGCCGGGCCCGACGATCCGGTCCACCGCCGCGAGGCTCCCGGTCCCATAGGCCATCGCCGCCACCGCCTGGGCGCCGCCAATCCGGTAAATTTCCGAAACGCCGGCCCGCCGCGCCGCCGCCAGCACCAGCGGATTCAAAATCCCGTCCGGCGTCGGCACGCACATGGCCACCCGGCCCACACCCGCCGCCCGCGCCGGCAGAGCATTCATCAGGACCGAAGACGGGTACGCCGCCTTGCCGCCCGGCACATACAAACCCACGGAGTCGAGCGCCGTCCACCGCATTCCCAGCGTCATGCCCTCCGCGTCCGTCATCTTCAGATCGGCGGGCAATTGCGCCTTGTGAAACGCCTCGATCCGGCGTGCCGCGACATCCAACGCCGCCAGTTGGTCCGCGGGGACGGAGGCCACCGCCGCCTCGATCTCCGCCGCGCCGATCCGGAGCCGGTCCGCCGTCAGCGTCAGCCGGTCGAACCGCGCGGTATACGCGATCAAGGCCGCGTCGCCCCGCGCCCGGACATCGGCGACAATCGCGGTCACCGCGCGATCGACGGTTTCCGTCGTTTCGCGCGCCTGGTTCAGCAACGCGGAGAAACCGGCTTCGAAATCGGCGGCGGCGGTGGAAAGGCGGATCATGCGGACCTGTCGTTCGTGGCGTGGGGGACCCACCCTTGGGACATCGCCCCCGCCCGCGTCAATCGTCGTGATTCCAGGGCTCGACAAACGGAGCCGCCGCCGGGCCGGGGTTGATCCCGGTCCCGGATCGGCCCTAACAGCCAAGGCATGAGTGGAACCGGACACACAGCGGAAGCGGCCGAGGAAACCGCGCGGGCGGCGAAGCGATCCTACATCGCCATCGTCCTCGGTTCCCTGGCCGCGGGCAGCGCGGGCTCCATGGCCGTGCTGCAAATGTCGGAAAAGGCCCTGGAACTTCTGGGCCTGAAACGGACCGAGGCTTTTCTGCTGGCCCAGCAAACCGCGCAAGGCGAGTTTTCGCGGCAGATCACGAAGCTGATCGCGCAACGGATTTTTTGGTCGATCCGCTACAGCGGCGCGGTCGAGACCGGATTTCCGCAGGAAACGCAGGAAGACGCCTGGCGCCGGTATAACGAGGCCGTGGTCACCTGGAACGAAAATTATTACGTCAGCGTCGTGCTGGCGCAAAAATATTCCGGCCCGGAACTGAAGCGTCAGCTCGAGGCGATGAACGGCGCGCTCGGCGGGATCAACGCCTGCCTGAACCGCATTCATTACCGCCCGTCCTACATCGCCAAGGGCGGAGAAGCCGCCGCCACCTGCCGCTTCGTCACCGGTGACGGCGGAAGTCAGGACGACAATGTCAGGGTTTTGGGCATGGAAATTCAGCGGGCGAGCAAAATGTTCGGCGTCATGCTGGAGTTTTTGTCGAAATGAGTCCGCTCCCAGAGGCGCGCGACGCCCTGTTCAAGGTCTTCGCCCGCGGGCTTTTCCGCCGCGACATGGACCTGCTTTACACCGCCGCCACCGAAGATTTTCTTTGGTCCTGGCACGACGGTCTGCTGGCGACGAAAGCACTCCGCGGCGGCGCGGCGATCCTGGCGCATCTCGACGAACAAAAGTCTCTGTTTTCGGAACAGGCGTTTCACGAGGTGGCGTACCACCATCTCCCGGATACGAGTTTCATGACCTTCCGGGTCAGCGAAACCCTCCGCGCGACCGGCGCGCGGCGGGAGCAACAGGGTATCGAGCGGTATACGTTCCGGGATGGGAAGATCGCGGCCAAGGACGTGTATCGGAAGCCGGTCGCGTAGCGCTTTTGGCGGGGCAATCGCCTCAGGCGAGCCGCGTACCTCTCCACGTCCCGGCACGGCGCGACCGGGCCACCCGGGGGTGGCGCGGCGTTTCTGTTTGCGTTGTTCGCCAAGGCGGCGCGATGATGCGACGTGAAGCCTGTCTCAGGAGGTTCCCGTGCCCACCACCACGATCCGTCTCGACGGCGATCTGAAGGCGCGCGTCGCGGCGGCGGCGGAAAGCGCTGGCAAGACCGCGCATGCCTTCATCCTCGAGGCCATCGCTCGCACGGTCGAGCAAGCGGAGGAGGACGAAGCGTTCCGGCGCCTGGCGGAGTCCCGCTGGTCGCGCATTCTCGAAACGGGCGAGACAGTGGCGTGGGACGCGGCGAAAACGTGGATTGAGGCCCGCGCCCGTGGAGAAGCTCCGCCAAGACCCAGAGCGCGCTGACCGGACGCGTGGCCCGTACCGAACTGGCCCCCGGTTGTCGACGACTTCGACCGCTCCCTCGCGCATATGGCGCGCTTCGACGTCGAAAATCCCGCTGCCCGCATCGGCGAACTCGTCGAGGCGATCCAAATCCTCGCCCACAGCCCGACGCTACGGTGGCCGTACATCCACGGAATGAAAATTCGAAGTCAGGCACAACATCTCCTCGTCATCCCCCGACTCGATCGGGGGACCGGGAGCGGCACAATCCCGCCTTTCTGGCACTCCCGGCGGCCCGACCAGGTCGGGCCATGACGAGGAGAGTGCGTGCCAGACGGCGGATATTCATTCCGCGTATGTACGGCCACCGTAGCAGCCCGACGATCGGGCGGCCAGTCAAAGGAGGGCTTCGCGACCTTGTCGCTGGCAAGGGCGCGCGTGGCCATGTCGCGCTGTACCGGTTTGTCGAAGGCGCGGATACCATCTTCATCGTCGCGATCCGGCACCAGCGCGAGGCGGATTATCCGCGCGGCGTTTGACCTACCCCGCCAGCGCCGCCCGCACGCGCGCCACGATCGCGCCCACCGCCTCGGGCCGCGTCTTCAGCGCCGTGCGGTTCACGATCAACCGGCTGGTCACCTGCGCGATCGTCTCGGTTTCCACCAGCCCGTTCGCGCGCAGCGTCGAGCCGGTCTGCACGAGGTCGACGATGACCCGGGACAGGCCCAGGCCCGGGGCGAGTTCCATGGCGCCGTTAAGGTGCACGATCTCCGCCTGGATGCCGCGGCTGGCGTAATGGCGGCGCGCGATATTGGGATATTTGGACGCGACCCGCACCCGCGACCAGCGTTGCGGGTCGTCGGTCCCCGCGGTTTCTTTCGGCTCGGCGACAGAGATTCGGCAGGCGCCAATGCCCAGGTCGAGGGGCGCGTAAATCTCGGGATAATCGAATTCCATGAGCACGTCGGCGCCACAAATCCCGATATGCGCGGCCCCGAAAGCCACGAAAGTCGCGACATCGAAGGAGCGGACACGGATGACGTCGAGCATGGGGTCGTTGGTTTCGAACCGCATGCGGCGGCTGCTCTCGTCGGAATAATCGGCGGCGGGCACGATCCCGGCGCGCGCCAGCAGCGGGCCGCATTCGGTCAAAATCCGGCCCTTTGGCAAAGCCAGGATCAGGGGTGAGTCGTTTTCCGGCTCCAGCGCGGCGGTCGAAAAGGGGGCGGTCATGGCTGTGTCCGTATTATCGGTAAAGAGGGTCAGACCCGCAGGAAGCCGACCAGATCTTCGGCCTTCGCCACGATCGGGTCGGCGATGGCGGCGGCGCGGCGGGCGCCGTCGCGCAGGACCGAGTCGACATGGCCGGGGTCGGCCAGCAGGCGTTGGGTTTCCGCGGCGATCGGCGTCAGTTTCTCGACGAGCAGTTCGGTCAGGGTTTTCTTATAGTCCCCGAAGCCGCGCCCGCCGTGTTCCCGCAAAACCTCGGACAGCGACAGGTCCGTCAGGGCGGCATAGATGCCCACGAGATTGCGCGCTTCCGGCCGGTTCGCCAGGCCCTCCACGTCCGAAGGCAGCGGTTCCGGGTCGGTCTTGGCGCGGCGGATTTTCAGCGCGATCGTGTCGGCGTCGTCGTTCAGGTTGATCCGGCTTTGATCCGAGGGATCGGATTTCGACATTTTCTTGGTGCCGTCGCGCAGACTCATGACCCGCGCGGCGGGACCCATGATCACCGGTTCGATATTCGGGAAAAACTCGACGCCGTAATCGTGATTGAATTTCTGGGCGATGTCGTTGGCCAGTTCCAGATGCTGGCGCTGGTCGTCGCCCACCGGCACCCGCGTCGCGTGATACGCCAGAATGTCGGCCGCCATCAGATTCGGATAGACATACAGGCCTGAACCCGCGTTCTCCCGGTCCTTGCCCGCCTTGTCCTTGAACTGCGTCATCCGGTTCAGCCAACCGATCCGCGACACGCAATTGAAGATCCAGGCCAACTGGACATGCGCGCGCACGCCCGATTGGAGAAAGACGATGTGCTTCTCTGGATCGATCCCGATCGCCAGCAACGTCGCCGCCATCTCGCGGGTCTGCCGCGCCAACTCGGCCGGGTTCTGAAACACGGTGATCGCGTGCAGATCGACGACGCAGTAAATGCACTCGTGCCCGTCCTGCAGCGCGGCCCAGTTGCGCAACGCACCCAAATAATTGCCGAGCGTGGGGATGCCCGAAGGCTGAATTCCGGAAAAAATCCGCTGCATGGTCCGCGTTCCGTTGCGTGGGAGCGGACAGATGAACGAACAGCGACGCGCGCGCAACCGGGCCCGGTTCATCTCACAGTCTCATCGGATGAAACATTGGTCATCCAACACATGAAGGGCTGCCCGAATCCACTTGATCGTGTTATGACTCTCGCGCATCAGGAGGTGCCTCATGCGCGCGACGATCCCCCTTCTACTGAGTTTGTCCCTGCTGGCGGGCTGCGGAACCAGCGAGCCCAACCGCGAACTCGGCGGCGCCGCGGCCGGTGCCGGCACCGGCGCGACCATCGGGCTTCTGGGCGGGCCCGTGGGCGTGGTCGGCGGCGCGCTGATCGGCGCGGTCGCGGGCGCGGGCACCGGCGCGGCCGTGTCCCCCGGCCATCTCAACCTGGGCAAGCCGTTCTGGTCCGATCAGCCCTGAGCCGGCGTCAGGCCGCGCCGGAAATATAGGCGCGGAGACTGTCCACTTCCGTCTCCTGGCGCATGATCACCGATTTCACGACGTCGCCGATGCTGACCATGCCGACGACCTCGCCACCCCGCACCACCGGCAAATGCCGGATGCGGCCCATGGTCATCTTCCGCATCGCCTCGTCCACGGTCATGTCCGGATGCGCCAGATGCACGGCACGGGTCATCAACTGACCCGCCGTCATCTCCAGCGTCCGAGCCCCGTTCTGGGCCACGGAGCGGACGATATCCCGCTCGCTGACAATGCCCAGTACCTGGTCCGCGCGGTCCATCACCAAAACCGCGCCAATACGATTGTCCGTCAACCTGGCCGATACCTCCGGCACCGTCGCCGTGGGTGCCACCGTCACAACGGCATGGCCCTTGTGTTTCAGAATCGCCGCGATCGTCATCGTCCGTCCTCCGGTTGTGGGAAGTAACGCGGAACAGACAACCCAAACCAAGACAAAAGGCCCGGATCGCCGGCCCGCCCAGTCTCAGACACCATACACCCTATCGGGCCCGGCCGTGCCGTTCCAGCCAATTCGACACATATGTTTGGACGGTTTGGCGTCGGAGCGGTGTTGACGCTGGGGCGTTGCCCCAGACCCCACGAGGGGCTTTGCCCCTTCGAACCCCGCCAGGGGAACGTCCCCTGGACCGCGATCGATTTTTGGCCGGTGATTAAGGGAGGGCCTTCCACGGACGTCTCGACAGCCTCGCATGGCCCTCCCTTAATCACCGGCCAAACCCCGGGGTTCCAAGGGCGAGCCCCAAAGGCCCATTGGGGCGGGTTCGAAGGGCGGAGCCCTCGCGGGGTCCGGGGCAGAGCCCCGGCGCCTCTACCGCCCCAACGCCAAACCGCCCAGGCACATGCGTTGACCGGCTCGGACAGGGCGGCTAAGCACGACCGCAGAAGCCGGTTTCTCCGTCCTCTCCGGCCAGATTGGAGCGATCCTTGAGAGACGTACGCGAAGCGCTGATGGTGGCGCGCAATTCGGATGGCAAACTGGTGCGCCGTCCGCTTTCCCCGCATGTGCAGGTGCATCGCTGGCCGCTGAGCATGGCGCTGTCGATCGCGCACCGTATTTCCGGTGTCGGTCTGGGCATTGGCACCTTATTGATGACGGGCTGGCTGGCGTCCGCCGCGTCGTCCGAGGACGGCTTCGAGAAATATCAGCGTTTTCTGGGCTCGGCATTTGGTATTTTGTTGCTGTTCGGCTGGACGGCGGCGCTCGTCTACCATTTGATGAGCGGGACGCGGCATTTGTGGATGGATCTGGGCCGCGGGTTCGATGCGAAAGACTATGAAAATTCGGGCCTGGCCGTTCTGGTCGGCACGGGCGGGCTGACGGTGCTGATCTGGCTCGTCGGCCTGATCGTCTGGTAGGAGCGCGAGATGTCCGGTTCCAATCGTCAACCCCATGTCGATATGCTTCGTTCCCCCTTGGGCCGCGCCCGGGGTCTGGGTTCGGCACGCGCGGGCTCGAAACATTGGTGGGCGCAACGCGTCACCGCCGTCGCGCTGATCCCGCTGACCCTGTGGTTCATCTGGTCGATGCTGCGTCTGACCGGCGCAGGCCAGGCGGAGGTCCAGGCGTTTCTGGGCTCGCCCTTCCGCCTCGCCATGATGCTGGCGCTGATCGCGGCGACGTTCCACCATTTGCAACTGGGATTGCAGGTCGTGATCGAGGACTATGTCCACGACGACGCGATCAAGCTGGCTTCGGTCCTGGCGATGAAGGGCGTATGCCTGCTCCTCGCCTTGATCTGCGCCGTCAGCGCTCTCCACCTTGGCCTGAATTCCTGAGAGGATTCCACCGATGAACGCGATCACCCTGCCTTCGTCGCGGGCCTATAACATTGTCGATCACACCTATGACGTGGTGGTGGTCGGGGCCGGCGGATCGGGCCTGCGCGCCACCTTCGGGATGGGCGCCGCCGGGCTGAAAACCGCTTGTATTTCGAAGGTGTTTCCGACCCGCAGCCACACCGTCGCGGCGCAGGGCGGCATCGGCGCCGCGCTTGGCAACATGGGCGAGGACGACTGGCGCTGGCACATGTTCGACACCGTCAAAGGGTCCGACTGGCTCGGAGACCAGGACGCGATCGAATATATGTGCCGCGAAGCGGTGCCGGCTATCTACGAGCTGGAGCATTTCGGCGTGCCCTTCAGCCGCACCGACGACGGCAAGATCTACCAGCGCCCGTTCGGCGGTCACATGACCCAGTATGGCGACGGTGCCCCCGCGATGCGCGCCTGCGCCGCCGCCGACCGCACCGGCCACGCCATCCTGCACACGCTGTATCAGCAAAGCCTGAAACACGAGGTGGAGTTCTTCATCGAGTATTTCGCGCTCGATCTGATCATGGACCAGGAAGGCGTCTGCCGCGGCGTGATGGCCTGGAACCTGGAAGACGGGACGATCCACCGGTTCCGCGCCCAGACCGTGGTTCTGGCGACCGGCGGTTACGGACGCGCTTACCTGTCCTGCACCTCCGCCCATACCTGCACCGGCGACGGCGGCGGCATGGTGCTGCGCGCCGGCCTGCCCTGCCAGGACATGGAATTCGTCCAATTCCACCCGACCGGCATCTTTCCGGCCGGCTGCCTGATCACCGAGGGCGCGCGCGGCGAAGGGGGATACCTGACCAATTCCGAGGGCGAGCGGTTCATGGAACGCTATGCCCCCTCGGCCAAGGATCTGGCCTCGCGCGACGTCGTGTCCCGTTCGATGACTCTGGAAATCAACGAAGGGCGCGGCTGCGGTCCGAACAAGGACCACATCATGCTGCATCTGGAGCACCTGGGCGCCGAGATTCTGAACGAACGCCTGCCCGGCATTTCCGAGACCGCGAAGGTTTTCGCCGGGGTGGAAGTGACGAAGGAGCCGATCCCCGTACTGCCGACCGTGCATTATAACATGGGCGGCATTCCCACGAACCATCTGACCGAGGTTCTGCGTCCCACCAAAGATAACCAGGACGCCATCGTACCCGGCCTGATGGCCGTCGGCGAGGCCGCCTGCGTCTCTGTCCATGGCGCCAACCGTCTCGGCACCAACTCTCTGCTCGATCTGGTCGTGTTCGGCCGCGCCGCCGCGCACCGGGCCGCGGAGACGGTGAAGCCGGGGGCTTCGCAGGCGCCACTGCCGCCGAAAGCGGGCGAGGCCTCGCTGGACCGGTTCGACCGCGCGCGGCACGCCAAGGGCGGCACAAAGGTGGCCGAGTTGCGCGACTCGATGCAACGCTCGATGCAGGCGCACGCGGCGGTGTTCCGCACGTCGAAAAGCATGGTTGAGGGCGTGGAGAAGATGAAGAAGGTCTGGAGCGGCATGACCGACATGTCCGTGTCCGACCGCGGGTTGATCTGGAACAGCGACCTGATGGAGGCGCTGGAACTGCACAACCTCATGGGTAACGCGATGACCACGATGGTCGGCGCCGAGGCCCGGACGGAAAGCCGAGGCGCGCACGCGCACGATGACTTCCCGGATCGCGACGACGCCAACTGGATGAAGCACACGCTGGCGTGGTGCGGCGACGACGGCACGACGACGCTCGATTACCGCGACGTCAAGATGCGGACGCTGACCAACGAGGTTTCCGTGTTTCCACCGAAGAAGCGCGTTTACTAGTCGCCGCCGCGCGCAACGACATCGATTCAGGGATCACGCTCATGGTTGCCTTCAACCTCCCCGCCAACAGCCGCATCGGCCAGGGCCAGACGTTTCCGGCGCCGGCCGGCGCGAAACGGACCCGCGAATTCCGTATCTACCGTTGGAATCCCGACGACGGGAAAAACCCGCGGATGGATTCTTACAACATCGACCTCGATGCCTGCGGCCCGATGGTGCTGGACGCGCTGATCAAGATAAAGAATGAGATCGATCCGACGCTGACCTTCCGCCGCTCCTGCCGCGAGGGCATCTGCGGCTCCTGCGCCATGAACATCGACGGCGGCAACACACTGGCCTGCCTGAAACCTATCGAGGAAGTGAAGGCCGAGGTCCGCATCACCCCGCTGCCGCATATGCCCGTGGTGAAGGATCTGGTGCCCGATCTGTCGCAGGTTTACGCGCAGTTGCGCTCGATTGAGCCGTGGTTGCAGGCGGACAGTCCCGCGCCGCCGGATGGGGAACGCCTGCAAAGCAAGGAAGAGCGGGCGAAGCTGGATGGGCTGTGGGAATGCATCCTGTGCTTCTGCTGCTCCACGTCCTGCCCGAGCTATTGGTGGAACGGCGACCGTTACCTTGGCCCGGCGGTGCTGTTGCAGGCTTACAGGTGGATCGCCGACAGCCGCGACGAACGCACCGGCGAGCGGCTGGACGCACTGGAAGACCCGTTCAAGCTATATCGTTGCCATACGATCATGAACTGCACGGATTCCTGCCCGAAGGGTCTAAATCCGGCGAAGGCGATCGCGGAGATCAAGAAGTTGATTGTCGAGCGTCAGGTGTAACGTGCCAGGGGCCTGAGCCATTCCGGGACGCTCGCAGTGCCCCATCTTTTCTTGTCCTACGCGCATCGTGACAGCAAGGCCGTTCGAGAAGTGGTCCGCGAGCTGACCTCGCTCAATGTCGACGTATGGTGGGATCAGAAACTTCTACCCGGTTCAAGCTGGGATGCCGCAATCAGAGAGGCGCTGCTTTCCGCATCGGCAGTCTTGGCGTTTGTTTCAGAAAGCCTGTTGGAAAGCGAATATGCGACGAAGGAAATCGAACTCGCGCTCGCTAACAGCGTGTTGGTATTGCCTGTAGTGTTGCCTGGCGGTCGTCTGCCCGCTTCCCTTGGCCACATTCAGGCAATATTCATGGACCGCTTTCCGCCGCGCCAGCGGACCACGTCCACCGCCCGTGAGATCGCCCGGGCGATCGCACGCGGCGGAATTGGTGGGCCGCCGGGGCATGCCGACCCCGCGAGCGTTGAACAGATAGCGCGTTTAGTGGTGCGTCAGGCCACCGAGGGTAGCGCACCGGGTCCGTCGCCTTTCGCGGAATCGAAGTCGGTCTTCGTAGTCCACGGTCACGACAACGACATGCTGGAACAGGTCAAACGGTTCTTGCACTCTCTGGGTGTCCAGTCGATCATCATCCGCGATGAGGTGTCGGACGCCGAATCTCTGCTCGCCAAATTCTTCGAACTCGGCGGACAGGCCGGTTACGCGATCGTGCTGCCAAGCGGCGACGATTACGGCGCGTCGCGACGCCAA